>NZ_JBFOCP010000020.1:0-37010 GCF_040907855.1 Aeromonas sp. s4
GGGAGCAGCGGCTGCTCCCCCTGCCCCGTACCTGGCTGCTCATCGCCTGTTTTGGCATCATCAACAGCGGCTACGGCATCGTCGTGGCCTGGCTGGCCCCGGCCTACATGGCGGCGGGCTGGAGCGCCCAGCAAGGGGGCGAGCTGGTGGCCTGGCTCGCCCTGGCCCAGACCGCGAGCGGCCTTGGCCTGCCTCTGCTGGCAGCCGGTCGGCTGGACCGCCGCCCCTGGATGGCGCTGGCCATCGCCATGCAGCTGGCGGGCTTTGGCGGCCTCTGGCTCGCTCCCCAGACAGCCCCCCTGCTCTGGTGCTTGCTGTGCGGCGCCGGGCTTGGGGGAAGCTTCTCCCTCATCATGGTGATTGCGCTGGATCACCTGCCCGACCCGCGCCGGGCGGGTGCCCTCTGCGCCCTGATGCAGGGGGTCGGCTTTATGGTGGCGGCTACCGGCCCCTGGGTGGCGGCCCGCCTGCACCATGCAAGCGGTGACTTCGCCGCCGCCTGGCAGTGGCAGCTCGGCGCCCTGGTCCTGATGAGCCTGCTGGTGGTGCGTCTCAACCCGCGCCACTACCCAAGGGCCATGGGCCTGCCCCCGAAGCAGGCCATGGCTGTGCAGACGGCAGGCCACAAGCCTGCCTGATCCGGCGAGCACCGGCCTTGGGGGCCAGAAAGCACAACACCGGCCTTGGCCGGTGTTGTTCATCAGGGTGCGGGAAGGCCTGGCGCTCAGCGCCCCTTCTTCTGGCGCCCGCCCTGCCCTGGCCGCGGTTTGCCCGGGGCGGGTTTGCCCCCCTTGCCGGGCGCGCTTTTACCTGCTGCCCCTTTGCTGGCAACCCCTTTGCCCGCCCCGCCCTTGCCTGCGGGGCTCTTCTTCTCGAAGGCCTCGGGACCCGGCACATTGGGGCGCCCGCCAATCTCGTGATCGTCGCTGCGCCGCGGCTTCTTGCCCTGGGCCGGGGTGCCGGCCGCAGCCGCCTTGGGCTTGGCAACCTGAGCCCCCTTGGCCGGTTTCGCCTCGGAGGAGGAGTCCTCAATCAGCTTGAACAGCTCGATCAGCTCGTCGTCGGTGAGATCGCGCCACTCCCCCACCGGCAGCCCCTTGAGGCTGACGTTCATGATGCGGATGCGCTCGAGCTTGGTCACCTCGAAGCCGAAGTGCTCGCACATGCGGCGGATCTGGCGGTTGAGCCCCTGCACCAGGGTGATGCGAAACACGAAGGGCGCCTCTCGCTTCACCTTGCACTTCTTGGTGACGGTGCCGAGGATGGGCACCCCGGCCGCCATGCCCCGGACGAACTCGTCGGTCACCGGCTTGTCCACGGTCACCAGGTACTCTTTCTCGTGATCGTTGCCCGCCCGCAGGATCTTGTTCACCAGATCCCCGTGGTTGGTGAGGAAGATGAGACCCTGGGAGTCCTTGTCGAGGCGCCCTATGGGGAAGATGCGGGTGCTGTGGTTGACGAAGTCGACGATGTTGTCCTTCTCCCCCGCCTCCGTGGTGCTGACGATGCCCACCGGCTTGTTGAGGGCGATGAAGACCAGGCTGTCGGCTCCGCGCGGCTCGATCACCTGACCGTTGACCTTGACCAGATCCCCGGCAAACACCGGATCCCCCACCCCGGCCCGCTTGCCGTTGATGAAGACGTTGCCCTGCTCGATGAAACGATCGGCCTCACGACGGGAGCAGATGCCGCTCTCGCTGATGTATTTGTTCAGGCGCATGGATTCATCGGCCAGCATGGGTCACCTCCCGGGTCGGATGGGCCTTGAGAATGGCTGGCTGGATCAGCCGCGCTGTGGTCGGGTTCGTCTGCATACAACTCCATGAAATAAGGGCCTGCGCCCTGCATGTTCGGCAAAAAACGCCGCTACAGTAGCACATTGCACGCGCCCGCGCCCGGCCCCGTCGCACCCTGGCTGCTGGCTCACAGGGGGTGCTGCCCCTGATGCAGCAGCAGGCCCCCCATTATCCAGCGTGCGGTGACGCCGCGGCCCTGATTGGGCTGCACCGCGCACTCCCCGCCTCTTTTCACTTCATGGTGCTCACTTCATGGGCCGGGCCCCTGCCGCCGAAGATAGGGTGCGGCCTTCGGCAGATAGCCAGATGATCTAACGCTTGATATTTATCCAGCAAAAATGCATAAAAAGATTTTGGTCATCGCGAATTATCTGCTCTGACCCGCCGACGACGGGAAATGACACCCCCATCGGGGCGCAACAACGGGCCCCTTGAGCCCCGCGAACCCTGAAGACGGGCATGATCCCCTCTCTGGCAGGACGCCACTTTCATCATTCACGACAGGAGTTAAAGATGAGTCATTCCCTCTCCCAGGAGGCCTTCCTGGCCCAGGTCGCCAGCCGCAACCCTCACCAGCCCGAGTTCATCCAGGCCGTGAGCGAGGTGATCGCCTCCATCTGGCCCTATGTGGAGCGCCACCCCCGCTACCTGCAACACGGCCTGCTGGAGCGACTGGTGGAGCCCGAGCGCCTGGTGCAGTTTCGGGTGAGCTGGGTGGATGACCAGGGCCGGGTGCAGGTGAACCGCGGCTACCGGGTGCAGCACAGCTCCGCCATCGGCCCCTTCAAGGGCGGCATGCGCTTCCACCCCTCGGTGGATCTCTCTGTGCTGAAATTCCTCGCCTTCGAGCAGACCTTCAAGAACGCCCTCACCACCCTGCCCATGGGCGGCGGCAAGGGGGGTAGCGATTTCGATCCCAAGGGCAAGAGCGAAGGAGAGGTGATGCGCTTCTGCCAGGCCCTGATGCTGGAGCTCTATCGCCACCTGGGGGCCAACACCGACGTACCGGCGGGCGACATCGGGGTGGGCGGGCGCGAGGTGAGCTACATGGCGGGCATGATGAAGAAGCTCACCAACAGCGCCGAGTGCGTCTTCACCGGCAAGGGACTCTCCTTTGGTGGCAGCCTCATTCGTCCGGAAGCCACCGGCTACGGCCTGCTCTACTTTGTCGACGCCATGCTGGCCCATCGCGGCCAGTCCCTCGATGGCCTGCGGGTCTCGGTGTCAGGCTCGGGCAACGTGGCCCAGTACGCCATCGAGAAGGCGATGGCCCTCGGCGCCCGCGTCATCACCGCCTCCGACTCCGGCGGCACCGTCTATGATCCGGACGGCTTCACCCCCGAGAAGCTGGCCCGCCTGATGGCGCTTAAAAACGAGCAGCGCAAGCGGGTCGCCGATTACGCCCATGAGCTCGGGCTCGAGTTCTTCAGCGGCCGTACCCCCTGGCACCTGGCGACCGACGTCGCCCTCCCCTGCGCCACCCAGAACGAGCTGGATGCCGAAGATGCGGCGCAGCTTATTGCCAACGGCGTGCAGCTGGTGGCCGAGGGGGCCAACATGCCCTCCAGCGCCGCCGCCATCCGCCTCTTCCACGAAGCAAAGGTGCTGTTCGCCCCGGGCAAGGCGGCCAACGCCGGCGGGGTTGCCACCTCGGGCCTCGAGATGAGCCAGAATGCCCAGCGCCTCTCCTGGAGCCGGGAGGAGGTGGACGCTCGCCTCAAGGGGATCATGACCAGCATCCACGCCACCTGTGTCCGTTACGGTCAGGATGCTGACCATGTGAACTACGAGAGCGGCGCCAATATTGCAGGCTTCGTCAAGGTGGCCGACGCCATGCTGGCGCAAGGGGTCTGCTGAGCGCCTTGGCCCGGGGCTTCCCCCTCAACACAACGGCAGCCCTCGGGCTGCCGTTGTGTTTGGTGCCTGGCGCGACTTCACACTCTCTTCACCCAGGCATGAAAGTCTCCCATCCGTTCCATCTCGCTGACGAGGATAACAAGATGACGATGAAAATAGGTGCCCTGCTGATCCTGGCCGGGCTCGGCTGCTTTGTGGCATTCAACCTGCTGGGCTCCACCCTCGATGCCCAGGGCTTCCTGCACGAGCCCTTTGCCCTGCTGCCCCTGGGCTATCTGCTGCTCTTCACCGGCATGGTGCTCACCGTGATCCCTCTGCTGCGCAAGGGGCGCACCAGGGAGCAATGACACAAACCGCAAGGTGCCAGGAACTCAGCAATAGCGGCTGATCTCGATGAGGTTCCGATCCGGGTCCAGGCAATAGACCGATTCGATGGGACCACAGGCACCGCTTTTCATCACAGGCCCCTCCACTATCTCGACTCCTTGGCTCGCCAGTTGGGCCATCACCTGATCCAGGGGCCAGCGGGTGATGAGGCAGAGATCCCCCGCCCCCACCTGCGCCCGGTTGCGCACCTCCTCCCCCAGCAACTGCAAATTGATCTTCTGGTTGCCAAAGCGCAGCGCCCGGCGTCCCGCCCCGAAGGTGATGGGCTCCATCTTGAAAGCGCCGCTGTAAAACGCCACCGCCCGCTCAATGTCGCTGACCGTCAATACCAGATGGTCGATATGACTTATCATGCTTGCTCCCTGTCATGGTGATTGCCGCACCATCATACCCACCCGCCTCAATAGAAACTGTGGCATGGTGCACAGGGGGGCTAACCACTTATTTTGACTAAGGAAATACCTTAACGCACGGCGGCGCACGCCTTGTCACGCTGGGCCAGCAGGGTTTCGTCGTCGCTCTCCATGGCCGCCAGAATGGCCTGATTGCAGGCCCGCTCCGCGAGCTTCTCCGGGCTCTGCTGGGCATCGGCGATCTCCGCGATCATGGGGCGATAGCCGATGGCGGCCGAGCAGTACATGGTGCGGTACTTGGGAAGCTGCCAACTGCTGTCGTCTTGCCGTGTCAGGTCATCGCACAGTTTGCCAAACAGTGCCTGCGCCTTGACTGTGCACTGACTGAAGCGCCGCACATCTTGCTCGTAGGGACGGCAGACACTTTGCTGTTTTATCTGCCAGAGCTGGAAAGAGAAGGGAACCTGCTCTCCCTCATAGGGCACTACCAGCGTTTTTAGCTCGGTGCCATAGATATCCGTCACCTGTTGCTGCACCAGATTGAGATAAGCCGAAAAAAGATAAGAAATTGGATCCATCACCACCTCCCTGTGGTTCGCCCTCTCTATCTTCGCCGCCCATGGCTAGATAGATCTTCAAATGGGCAAAATTAGATAACAGCTTACTGATTTAGCTAAAAAAAATGATACCCTGCCTACTCCCCTTATGCACAAAATTCAAGGTCAGTCACCATGCAGCAATGTGGTATTTATGAACAACTCATCACACAACTGTTGGCATCAAGACTAGATCGATCGCATTTCTACATCGGGGAACGACAACTGGAGTCTGCGGAGGCCTCAGTCTGGTTATCACGATTCCTAACTCGTGTGTTGGAATATGCAGTAGGCTCGGTCACTGGCGATGACCCATTACAACGGCAGATTGAGCTGGCTAACCAGTTATTGCTTTGGCTAAAAGATCGCATACAAGACCCAGACTTTATTGGCGAGAACCTTATCGACAGTCAGGGAAAAATTCTGACGGCGCTCTACCAGTTGGATAACCCCATCTCTGCCAATTTAAAGCAATATGCCGAAGATATTTTTCCTCTGACCGGTCTAACGCAAAGTGAGCTGTTCTGCGGCAGCAATGCGGGTTTGTCGATGGAGTCAGAGATTAAACGGGAAATATTATCGGCAGATAGCATCTGCTGGCTGGTCTCATTTATCAAGTGGGCAGGTATCCGTATTTTCCGTCATGAGCTGGAAGAGTTCACTCGCAGCGGCCGCCAATTAAAAGTAATTACCACCTCTTATATGGGGGCGACCGACGCCAAGGCAGTTGAATTTTTAGCCAGCCTCCCAAATACCGAAGTCAAACTCAGCTATAACACCCAGCGCGAGCGGTTGCATGCCAAGAGCTATCTCTTTTGCCGAAATACCGGCTTTCATACCGGCTATATAGGTTCCTCCAATCTCTCTCACTCTGCCCTCACCAGTGGCTTGGAGTGGAACCTAAAAATCACCTCGCAAGAGATCCCACATATTATCGAGAAATCCCTGAGTACCTTTGAAACCTATTGGGAGTCCGATGATTTTGAGCTATTCGATGGCAAGCTCGAAAGCCGTACAAAATTGCAGCATGCACTGCAAGAGGCCCGTGGGGATGGGGACAGAAATAACCCTGCCTATTTCTTTGATATCACGCCGTTTCCCCATCAACTGGAGATCCTTGAACAATTGGCGATGGAGCGCGCTTTACACCAGCGCTTTCGTAACTTGGTGGTAGCGGCTACCGGTACAGGGAAAACTCTGATCTCCGCCTTTGATTTTGCGCGTTTTTTGAAAACCAAACCCGATGCAAAGTTTCTGTTTGTCGCCCACAAAGAGGAGATCTTGCGCCAAGCATTAGCCTCGTACCGCGGAGTGCTCAAGCAATCCAATTTTGGCGAACTCTTGGTCGGCGGCGCCTTGCCAACCCACTACCGTCAGCTGTTTGCCTCGGTGCAATCCTTGAATAACCAGCTGGCTAATTTACGTCTTAGCCAAGACTATTTCGATTACATTGTCATTGATGAGGTTCACCATATTGCGGCGGCCAGTTATCGCGGTCTGCTCGCCGCCTTTGAACCTCAGATTCTGTTGGGATTAACCGCAACGCCAGAGCGCCATGATGGCGGTGATATTCTTGCAGACTTTTGTGGTGTCATCGCAGCAGAAATCCGCTTGCCCGAGGCCATCAATCGTCGCCATCTCTGTCCATTCCAATATTTTGGTATCGATGATGATACTGACTTGCGCCAAGTGACTTGGAAAAATGGCCGTTATGACATCACTGAGCTCACCAATATCTATACCCACAATCAGCAGCGGGTACAGAAGATAGTCCAGAGCCTCAATGAGATCGTCACCGATATTACCAAGATCAAAGCACTGGCATTTTGTGTGAGCCGTGAACATGCCAACTTTATGTGCAAAGCATTTTTATTGAAGGGCATCAAGGCTGACATCCTCACCAGCGATAACCGAGACGAGCGACATAGTAAGCAACAAGATTTGCGTACCGGTGTTATCAATATTCTCTGCGTGGTGGACATCTTCAACGAAGGGGTTGATATCCCGGAAGTCGATACCTTGCTGTTTTTACGACCAACGGAAAGCCTCACCATCTTCTTGCAGCAATTGGGGCGCGGCCTGCGACTGGCGAGCGATAAAGAGTGCTGCACCGTATTGGACTTTGTTGGGAATGCCTGTGCGGAGTATGACTTTGCCCAGAAATTCCGGGCACTGGTGGGTAAAACCAATAAAGCGATCAGCCACGAGATCAAACAGGGCTTCCCTCACGCCCCCTTGGGCTGCCGTATCGAGCTCTCAAAACAGACCCAAGAGTTAATTCTGAGCAATATCAAAAAGGCGACTCTCAATACATCGCGCCTCATGGGTCTGATCCGCCGTTTCTCACAGGATTGCGATTTACCGCTGACACTGGCGAATTTTCTGAAGTTCTACCCTCATATCAGCCTTGAGGAGATCTACAAGCGCGGCAATTGGAGCGCCTTGGTCAAACAGGCCCACAACCATGCCGTTTCTGAAATGAGCGATGAGAAGCTGTCGACCCTCTACACCCGGGCCATCAAAACCCGGCTATTGGGCTGCGATGCGCTCCATTACTTGAACTTCTTACAAACCTTGGTGGAAAGCGCCTTTACCTTAACGGCTGAACACGATGAGCGGATGGCCTTAATGTGCCATTACGACTTCTGGCAACAAAGCGGCCCCAACGCAGGCTTTAGAACGTTGGCGCACAGCCTGAAACAACTCAATCAACCTGAGTTGAGGGCCGAGCTGGCAGATCTGTTGCCCATGCTGATCAACCGGGTGCAACACGAGCAACTGGCCATGCCTGACCTTCCCGGCAATCCACTGCAACTGCATGCCCGTTATGCCAGAGAGCAGGTACTGGTTGGCTTTGGCGCGACCACCTTCGCGCAGCAACCCACGGCTCGCGAAGGGGTCTATGTCATCGCAGAGCAAAATATCGAGTTGCTGTTCGTGACCTTGAACAAAACGGAGCAGCACTTCTCCCCCACCACCCGTTATCACGACTACGCCATTAATGAGTCGCTGTTCCATTGGCAGAGCCAAAACAGCGCTCGCCCAGAGCGAGGTAAGGGGCTGAGTTACATAAACCACAGAGCAGAAGGTAAGCGTTTGTTTCTGTTCGTTCGTGAGCAGAGCAAAGATGAATTTGGCCGCACCCTTGGCTTTGTGAACTTTGGTGAGGTGGAGTACGTATCCCACAGCGGCAGCCAACCGATGAACATCAAATGGCGCCTAATGACCCCAATGCCGCCTTTTATGTGGAAAGAAGCGGCCAAATTGGCAGTTGGCTGAGCGACCCATCACAACAAGGCCCACCCACGGCGGGCCGCCTTCGTGTGGTCAGCAGGCAATCCGCTCTATGCGGCCACCGCTCAGTTTGAAGAAGGCATCCTGCGGCAGCTCCTGCAGCCAGGTGGTGGTGTAGTCCAGATCCACATAGGCGCCGCGCAGCATGGCGCCAAAGAGACCGTGAGAAACCACGATGGCCTGCTCGGCAATGTGCTCGTCCTCAAGCCATTGCCGGGCCCGGCGCTGAATGCTCTCAAAACTCTCACCATGGGGAGCCCGCAGATACCAGTCCGGCTCCTCCAGATCCAGCTCGGGGTAGGCCGCCAGCAGCTCGGGTACCCGGCGACTCTCCCACTCCCCCATCCCCAGCTCCACCAGCCGCTCGTCCCAGATGATGCGCTCCTGGTCCAAGCCAAGCTGCTGACACACCCGCTCCGCCGTCTGCCGTGCCCGGCCGAGGGGGCTGGCGTAGATCGTCCAGTCGGTGGGCTCGGTCAGGAGCTTGGCCAGACGGGCCCCCATGGCGAGGGCCTGGGCTTCTCCCCTGGGGGTCAGCTCGGAGTTGCAACGCCCCTGCAACCGCAATTCGGCGTTGTAACGGGTCTGGCCATGGCGCAGCAAATAGAGGGTTCGAGACATGGTTTCTCCAGCAGAGTCAACGAGATAAGAAAACAGGGGGAAGATGATAACAGATGTACCGGGTCAACCAAGACCCGGAGGATGCAGGCTTGTGCTGACTCCTTGAGCGCATGGCCTGCGGCTATCGTGAAAGGACGACAGGGGGTGCGCGCCTTTATCGCACAGGCGCCTTGTGCGCATACCACACGCCTTCGCCACGGGCCCGCCAGCGCCGTGGCAAGCGCCCCATGCTCCCCTATCTTGTTGTTCAGACGGAATAAAATGGGGATGTGCCGGTTTATCGGTCACAGGATGGCGGCCAAAGCCAGAAAAGACAGAGTTTTTGCTCTGATCCGGGGGCCATTTTGGTACGTATCTCTGGCTCACGACAGGGACGCCTGGTGTACAATCTGCCACCCGATTTCCCCTGACCCGGCCCAGGCTCAGGCCCTGATGTACCCCAGAGTAAATGAACGTGACCCCAACCCACCCCATGCTCGACAGTTATTACAGCCAGGATCTGGTGTTCTTCTCCATCCTGGTGGCGGTGCTCGCCTCCTACACGGCGCTGACCATGACCAGCCGGGTGAGCCAGAGTCGGGGACGGGCCGCCGTGCTCTGGCTCGCGGGGGGAGCCTTCGCCATGGGGCTCGGCATCTGGTCCATGCATTTTATCGGCATGCTCGCCTTCAACCTGCCCATCGCGCTGGGATACGATCTGACCCTCACCGGTCTCTCCCTGGTGGCGGCCATCGGCTCCTCGGCCTTTGCGCTCTGGCTGGTGAGTCGTCCCCAGCTCCCCTGGCACCAGATCCTGTTCGGGGCCGTGCTGATGGGGGCCGGCATCGCCACCATGCACTACATCGGCATGGCGGCCATGAAGATAGCGCCCGGCATCCACTACCTGCCTGGGCTTTTCATCCTCTCCATCCTTATCGCGGTATTCGCCTCGGGTGCCGCGCTCTGGATAGCGTTTCGCCTGCGCAACAGCTCGCCCCGCGCCTTCTTCAGCAAGGCCCTCGCCTCCCTGGTGATGGGGGCGGCCATCATCGGCATGCACTACACCGGCATGGCGGCGGCCCAGTTCCCCGCAGAGAGCCTGTGCGGGGCCCTCTACACCGGTCTCAATACCCAGTGGCTGGCAACCGTGGTCATCATAGTGACCCTGGCGGTGTTCGCCATCGCCTTCGTACTCTCCATGCTGGATGCCCACGCCGCCAGGCTCTCCACCTCCCTGCATCAGGCCCACGACGAGCTGCTAAAGCTGGCGCTCCATGACAGCCTGACCCGGCTGCCGAACCGGCTGCTGTTTGCCGACCGGCTGGAGCAGCGCATCCAGGAGTGTCAGCACAGCCAGCGCAGCTTCTCCCTGCTGTTTCTCGATCTCGACGGCTTCAAGATCATCAACGATGCCCACGGCCACCACACCGGGGATCTGCTGCTGGCCGAGGTGGCCCAGCGCATCACCGGCCTGCTCGGAGCCAGCGACACCGCCTCGCGCTTTGGCGGGGACGAGTTCGTGCTGGCACTGGCGCCGGGGGATGTGAGCCAGACCACGGCCTTTGCCGAGCGGCTGCTGACCACCCTGGCCCAGCCCTATGAGTGGGAGCACCACAGCCTGCACATCACCGCCAGTATCGGCATTGCCGTCTATCCCCAGGATGGCACCAGCCTGCACGAGCTGACCCTCAACGCCGATGCCGCCATGTATTACGCCAAGGAGCAGGGGCGCAACGACTACTACTACTTCGACAGCGCCATGAACGCCAACGCCCACCAGCAGTTCCTGCTGCACAAGGAGCTGCAACACGCCCTGGAGCGGGGGGAGCTGGCCCTGCACTACCAGCCCAAATACTGTGCCCGCAGCGGCCAGGTGGTCGGCGCCGAGGCCCTGCTGCGCTGGCAGCACCCGGAGCATGGTGCCGTCTCGCCGGCCAGCTTCCTGCCGCTGGCGGAGAAGAGCCGGCTCATCATCCCCATCGGCAACTGGGTCATCGACGAGGCGTGCCGCCAGATGAGCGCCTGGCGGGCGGCGGGTCATCACGACTGGAGCGTGGCGGTCAATCTCTCCACTATCCAGCTCGCCAGCCCCGGGTTGCTGGAGGAGGTGCAGGGCGCCCTCGCCCGCCATCGGCTCGAGGCCCGTCACCTGACCCTGGAGATCACCGAATCCACCGCCATGCAGAAGGCCGAGGAGAGCCTCGCCATCCTCAACCGTCTGGCCGAGCTCGGCCTTGGCATCTCCATCGACGACTTCGGCACCGGCTACTCCAGCCTGCTCTACCTCAAGCGCTTCCCCGCCAACGAGCTCAAGATTGACCGGGGCTTTGTCACCACCCTGGAGCGGGGAGGCGACGATGCCACCATCATCGCCGCCATCATAGCCCTGGGTCAGGCCCTGGAGATGCGCATCGTGGCAGAGGGGGTGGAAACCCCGGAGCAGCGGGACCTGCTCACCGAGCTGGGCTGCGACACCTTGCAGGGCTACCTGCTCGGACGCCCCATGACCGGGGAGCAACTGCTTGTCCACTGCGCTCCCGAGACTCCCCAGCGGGTGCTGGAAGGTGTGCTTGCCTGACAAGCAGGTGAGGCGCTGCGCCCATGTCGCCAGGGTCATCACCAGCCCGATTGCGTCCCTTCACGACTCAAGGTAGTCTGCTGCAAGACTCGAATGCTCCTTTATCTTGCCGGGCGCATCGAGCGCCCCCCATGGCAGATCACCCGTTCAGAGGAGCCACATCCATGGCCAGATACCAGTTCTTCAGCGTCCCCGCCTCCCGCCGTCAGCAATATACCTATGTCGACATGGCCTCCCCCACCTTCCTCACGGAGAAGGAGGCGCTGCTGACGCAAGGGTTCGAGGTGGAAGAGGATTTCATCGACGCGGCCACTCCCCGCGAGGCGGTGGAGAAGTACAGATCCGGTTTTCTCTACGTAGCGGACGAGATAGGCAAGTCAGACGAGGCCTATGCGGCGGCAACGGCCTTGCTGGAGATGGGCAATAAGATCCTGGGCCGCAAGGCGGGCTGAGCAAGGCGGGCCGCCGGGACGATACCCCCGATGGCCCGCAGGCAGTCAGCGTTGGGGGTGCTGGCGGAGCATCTCCACCAGCTCCTCTTCACTGCCGGGTTCATGGGCAAGCTGCAGGCTGGGGGCGGCGCCCCCCATCAGCATATAAACGTGAGTGCTGCAGTGATCGTAGTGATACCACTTACCGTCGATACAGACGTCGGTATAGCATCTCGGGTCCCTCTTGAGTTCCATACGCACATCCTTATGTGTCATTCACCAACATCACTCTTGACCGTAAAATAAGCGGCCCGAGTCCCCCTTGACCTGGATCAAGGGTGGTGACGGGCAGAAGCGGGCAGTGGCCGGATCTGGCCGGGGCGGGATGCCGCCAGCCTGGATGACAGAGCCCGCCAACCGGCCCCAGCCAGGCAACAGCACAACAAAAACGGCGCCCGAAGGCGCCGTTTTTCATGTCCGTCATTTGACCGACGGGGAACAAGCCGCTGGCTTATTCGTCTTCCAGGTAGGCGTAGCCTTGCAGACCCAGCTCCAGCTCGTCGAGCAGGGCCTTGCGGGTCTCGTCGTCCAGCGCCGGGTGGGAGACGATGCGCTGGTAGTTCTCGCGGATCACGGACGGGTCGATGTTGACGTAACGCAGCAGCTGGTCGACGGTGTCGCCACGCACCACGTTGCGGATGTCCATCTTGCCTTCTTCATCCAGCCACACTTCCGCGCAGTGGGTGTCACCGAACAGGTTGTGCAGATCCCCCAGGATCTCCTGATAGGCACCCACCAGGAAGAAGCCGACATGGCACTCTTCGTGCTCCCCGTAGACCGGCATCGGCAGGGTGCTTTCCACCCCCAGACCGTCGACGTAGTGCTCCACCTGACCGTCGGAGTCGCAGGTGATGTCCATCAGGATGCCGCGGCGGGTGAGCGGACGCTCGAGGCCGGCCAGCGGCATCACCGGGAACACCTGACCGATACCCCAGGCATCCGGCAGGGACTGGAACAGGGAGAAGTTGGCAAAGCACTTGTCCGCCAGTTTCTCGGAGAGTTCGTCGGCCAGGGCGCGGTGGTTGCGGTTGACTGGGTTCAGCAGCTCCTTGAGCGCCAGACAGGTGTTTTGGTGCAGCATCTCGGCCCAGGCACGTTGCTCCAGGTTCAAGAGGCCCATGGTGTACTGGGCGTTGACGTCACCGAGATCCGCCACGGAGTCGTGGAAGATCTCCAGCAGGGAGGGATCTTCCCCGCGCAGGTCCAGCCAGCCTTTCCACATGTTCTGCAAAATGGTGGGCGCGTCTTCGTCCGGGGCGCTGATGTCGTTCACCTCCACCCCTTCGGCACCAATGATGTTGGTGACCAGCACGGCGTGGTGTGCAGTCAGGGCACGGCCGGACTCGCTGATGATGGTCGGGTGCGGCAGGTCGAACTCGCGGCAGACATCGCCGATGCCCCAGACCACGTTGTTGGCGTACTCGGAGAGGCTGTAGTTCGCGGAGCAGTGGCTCTGGGAACGGGTGCCCTCGTAGTCCACACCCAGGCCGCCGCCCACGTCCACCACCTCGACCTTGGCGCCAAGACGGCACAGCTCGGCGTAGAAGCGGCCGCACTCGCGGATGCCGCCCTGGATGTCGCGGATGTTGGCGATCTGGGAGCCCAGGTGGAAGTGCAGCAGTTGCAGGCAGTCCAGCTTGCCGAGGCTGCGCAGACGCTCCACCAGCGCCAGGATCTGGGAGGCGGAGAGACCGAACTTGGACATGGAACCGCCGCTCGATTCCCACATGCCGGAGCCGGTGGACGCCAGACGGGCGCGCACCCCGATGTTGGGCTTGATGTTGAGACGAGCTGACTCGTCGAGCACCATTTCCAGCTCGGAGGGCTTCTCCACCACGATGTAGACCTTGTGGCCCATCAGGTTGCCCAGGAGGGCGTGGCGGATGTATTCGCGGTCCTTGTAACCGTTGCAGACGATCACGGACCCTTGCTCATGATGATGGGACAGCACGGCCAGCAACTCGGGCTTGGAGCCCGCTTCCAGCCCAAGCCGGGGCTTGTCGCTGTAGGACTGACTGATGGTCTCGATGACGCGGCGCTGCTGGTTTACCTTGATCGGGTAAACGCACAGGTAATCCCCTTCATAGCCTGACTTTTCGATGGCCTGACCGAAGGCGTTGAACAGCGCATCGACCCGGCTCTTGAGGATGTCGGGGAAACGCAGCAACACCGGCGTGGTCAGCCCGGACTGGCGCAGTTGCTCGATGGCCTCGGACAGCACGATCTGAGCCTCGGGGCGAGACTTGTCGGGAGAGACGGTCACATGACCGGCGTCATTGATATTGAAAAAACCCGCACCCCAGTAGGGAACGTTGTAGACCTTCAAGGAGTCCTTGCTGGACCAGTTAGTCATGGGCTATGCCTCGCAAATGAGCGGCCGTGGGCCGCCTTCGTTACCCTCAATCACATCCAGACCATTGATTGCAAAATGCGGCAAGCCAGAGCGGCCTGCTGACGTTGGACCCGCAACGGAGCATGCTCCGCCACATCCTGTTCATTGCACATCGCGGCAAGCCAAGGCTGCCTGGTGGATCTTGGGAAGTAACGAGTCTTGATGTGGGGCTGGTGGCTTTACATCAAGCTCAACGGTATGCGGTAACACCTTGCCGGCGTACCGCGGTACTTTGATGACAATCGGCATCAGCCACGCCGTTTGTTCATCATTCGGCAGCCATCCCGACGGACAGGAGAGGGTTTCAAGGAAGAGAAGGGAAGACGTCAGCACGCATCGTGTTGATGGACGACAACCACTACGACCCGCTCAACGCCAGTGACCGCCCATGACAAGGGAGATGATGAGCCCGAAGCCCACTCGGTCAGCTGAAAGATGAGAGTCCGTTGTTCTCCCTGATACCGGAGCCTAACCGGTATTAAAGAAACCATTCCCCAGCAGTGTCTGTCGTTTCTGCGTGCCTCGCCCTATAGGCGTCATGATCCTGCGGGTCTGGCGGACACGGCCTGCGCAGGGTTGCCCTCGGATCGGCGCGGAGTGTACACACTTACCGCAGCCAGTGACAATAAAAAATCGTGTTAAAAAACGGGTTTTCATCGGGGGGCAAAATCTCGCTGCCAGCAAGGCGGGCTCTGGGATGGCGGGGGATGGGAGTGCGTGGGCGAGGTGATGAAAATAACCAACACGTCACGCTTTTTGGGTCACCCCTTGCCAGCGCTGGGCCGAGGGGAAATTCAGCTTTTTCGCAATTGCTTAACCAGTTTTTATTTTGGAATTTTTATGCAAACTACCGAGCAATGATCCCTGCCCCTCCCCCTCGATGACCCTCCTCTCCCCCACAAAGTCATCAAAAACTGCGCTGACGCAATAAGCGGCGCCGCCGTCTTGGCCACAATGACTCCTCTTTCGTGACCCGAGGCTTGCCCATGAACACCCTGCTTTCGCGCTTTCTCCACTACCTCACCTTTCATACCCGTTCCGATGCGACCAATCCTGCCTGCCCCAGCAGCGAGGGACAGCGCCTCTTCGCCCGGGCCCTGTGCGACGAAATGACGCAGATGGGGCTGAGCCAGGTCACCCTGGACGAGCATGGCTACCTCACCGCCTGCCTGCCGGGCAACCAGCCGGATGCCCCCGCCATCGGGCTCATTGCCCACATGGACACCGCCGATTACGAGGCCGAGTGCGTCGTTCCCCAGATAGTCGAGAACTATCAGGGGGGCGATATCTGCCTTGGCAAGGGGGACGAGGTGCTGGCCATCCGCCAGTACCGCTTTCTGAAAAACTACCTGGGGCAGGATCTCATCACCACCGACGGCACCACCCTGCTGGGGGCCGACGACAAGGCGGGCATCGCCGAGATCCTCACCGCCGTGGAATACCTGCAGGCTCACCCCGAGATCCCCCGTGGCGATGTCTGGGTCGGCTTTACTCCGGACGAGGAGATAGGGCGCGGTGCCGACCGCTTCCCGCTGGACCGCTTCCCGGCCAAGTGGGCCTACACGGTGGATGGCGGCGAACTCGGCGAGCTCGAATGCGAGAACTTCAACGCCGCCAGCGCCACGGTGCGCATCACAGGCAACAACGTCCACCCCGGCACCGCCAAAGGCAGCATGATCAACAGCCAGACCCTGGCCGCCCGCTTCCATGCCGCCATGCCCGCCGAGCAGACCCCGGAGTGCACCCAGGGGTATGAGGGCTTCTTCCACCTGGCCCGGATGGAAGGCACGGTGGAGGAGACCACCCTGCACTACCTCATCCGCGACTTCGACGATGACTGCTTCGCCGCCCGCAAGGCCCAGCTCAAGGAGCGGGTCGCCTCCCTGCAACTGGACGCCCCCAGGGCGCGCATCACCCTGGAAATAGCGGACAACTACCGCAACATGCGCAGCCAGATAGCGCCCCATCCCCACATCGTCGAGCTGGCCAAAGCCGCCATGGAGGCCGCCGACGTGGTGCCCAAGATCAAACCCATTCGCGGCGGCACCGACGGCGCCCGGCTCTCCTTCATGGGGCTGCCCTGCCCGAACCTGTTCACCGGCGGCCACAACTTCCACGGCAAGCACGAGTTCATCCCCCTGCAATCCATGGAAAAAGCGGTCGCCACCCTGGTGGCGCTGGTGCGCCTCACCTCTGCCTGGCGGGCAGAGTAAGGGGGCAAGGACGGGGCTCGCCCCGTCATCAAACCGTCACCCAACCGACACACGAAAGGCACGCAGGGGCGTCAAGCTGGGGCAAAGTTCAGCGGAGCCTTGCCCATGTTCGACGTCGATACCCTGCTGGGGCAGCACCTGCCCCGCCTCGCCAGCCAGCCCCGCCTCCGCCCCCTGATGAGGCAGGGGCTGAGCTGGTTGCTGCACGAAGAGGCCTTCACCCGCTTTGCCGCGCGCCATCCCCACCTGCGCGGTCTGGACTTCGTCGAGCAGGCCCTCACCGAGCTCCACTTCGACTACCGGGTGAGCGAGGCCGAGCTCGAGCACATTCCCGCCAGCGGCCGGGTCATTCTTGTCGCCAACCACCCCATCGGCTCCCTGGACGGGCTGGCCCTGCTGCGCCTCATCGGGCGCATCCGCCCCGACGTCAAGATAGTGGCCAACCAGGTGCTGGCCCAGCTCGCGCCGCTGCGCCCATTGCTATTGCCGGTGGACAACCTGGGGGGCAAGACCGACAGGCAGGCCATCCTCGCCATGAACGAACACCTCGCCGCCGACGGGGCCCTGGTTATCTTCCCCGCAGGCGAGGTCTCCCGCCTCGGTCCCAAGGGGGTGAAGGATGGCCCCTGGCAGGCCGGCTTCATCAAGCTGGCCCAGCGCAGCCGAACGCCCCTGGTGCCCATTCACCTGGGAGGGCGCAACAGCCTCTGGTTCTATCTCGCCTCCTGGCTCAACAAGCCCGCCTCCGCCCTGCTGCTGGTACGCCAGCTGTTTCGCCAGCAGGGGCAGACGCTGCCGGTGACCATAGGGGCGCGCATTCCCCTCGCCAGTTTTCAGGAGCTGCCGGCCAAGACGGCGGCCCGGCTGGTGCGCGGCCACCTCTACCGAATCGCTCGGGGCAAGGCAGGACGGTTGCAGACCGAGGCCCCCATCGCCCTGCCGGAGGATCGCCGCCTGCTGAAACAGGCCATCGACGGGTGCGAGCTGCTCGGCCAGACCCCGGACGGCCAGCGCATCCTGCTCTATCGCCGCCACGAGCAGAGCCACTCGGTGATCCTGCGTGAGCTGGGGCGCCTGCGGGAGATCGCCTTTCGGGCGGTGGGGGAAGGCTCGGGCAAGCGGCGGGATCTCGATGCCTTCGACGATGACTATCACCACCTCATCCTCTGGGATCCCGCCCGCCTCGACATCATCGGCGCCTACCGTTTCGCCCCGGTGGCCGAACGGCTGGCCAGCAAGGGGCTGGATGGCCTCTACAGCCACACCCTGTTCGGCTTCGAAGAGAAGCTGCTACCCCGGCTGGAACAGGCCATCGAGCTTGGCCGCAGTTTCATCCAGCCCGCCTACTGGGGCAAGCGGGGGCTCGATTACCTCTGGTTCGGCATCGGGGCCTATCTGGCCCGCTATCCCCAATACCGCTACCTGTTCGGGCCCGTCACCCTCTCCGGCAGCCTGCCGCCGGCGGCCAAGGATCTGCTGGTGAGCTTCTATCGCCAGCACTTCGCCCCCACCCTTGCCCTCGCCCCTTCCCGCCGCCCCTATCCCGCCACACCGACGCTGTTCGAGGGGCGCGATTACGGGGATGACCTCAAGGTGCTCAAGGCCGGGCTCGACAACCTGGGCTGCGCCATTCCCACCCTCTACAAGCAGTACGCCGAGCTGTGCGAGCCGGGGGGCGTGCAGTTCATGGACTTTGGCATCGACCCGGACTTCAACCACTGCATCGACGGCCTGGTGTGGGTGGACGTGAGCCGCATCAAGCCCCACAAGCGGGCCCGCTATATCGGCCTCCCCGCCGGGGAAGCGCTGGTCACATCTGGCGACCGTTGACCGGGGGCCGCAACGAAAGAGGGAGGCCTGCGCCTCCCTCTTTCACATTATGGGTGATGCCGCCTACTCGGCTGCGGGTTTGCGATCCGCATGGCCGAGATCCCGCTCCGGGGCGATGACATCCCGCACCCGCTGCTTGATCTCCTTGGCCTCGGGGAAGCCCTCGTCGGCCACCCTGTCCCACACCAGCACCCCGTCCACCAGGATACGAAACTCCCCCTTGCTGGCGGGCACCAGGGCCACCTCTCCCAGTTCGCCGTCGAAGGTGGAGAGCAGCTCCTGGGCGAGCCAGGCGGCCCGCAGCATCCAGCGGCAGAGGGTGCAGTAACGGATTTCGATGCGCGGTTTCGCGAGGGGCAAATGAGTGTCTGTCATGGGGTGACTCCGTGAAAATCGGTCAACCAGTGGCGAGCAATGCGCTGCATGGTGGCCTGGGGCAGTTCGTGAAGGCCCGGGGTGGATGCCTGATGGGCCAGTTGGTGCACCCCTTCGATGATCTCCGCCAGCACCAGGTAGACATATTCGCCGATGACGGCGCCGTGGACGAAGTTGACCGCCTCCCCCCGGTTGAGCAAAAAGATGGTGCTGCCGTCCGGCCGGGTCAGGGCCAGCACATGGGGACACACCTCCTCGCTCGGCCAGGGCAGCTGGGCGAGGCTGAAGGCGAATTCGTCGTCGGCGGAGGTGACCGAGGCCAGCATGGCGCCGGGGCGCAGGGCCTGCAGATCGGTGATGTCGAGGGAGCCGTTGCCGGTGGAGCAGATCACCAGCTCGGCGCGGCCCAGGGCCTCGGCCTTGTTCACCAGCTTGAAGCCGTGGGAGAGCGCCTCCACCTGGCGCAGGGCATCCGTCTCCACCAGCTCCAGATGCAGGTTGCGACAGCGCAGTTCCCGGGCGATGCTGCGCCCCACCTTGCCATAGCCGAACAGGGCGGCCTGGCAGACATTGAAGGTACGCCTCAGGGTACGCGCCAGGGACTCCGCGGAGTAGACCACGCTCAGGCCGATCTGGATATCTTCCGCCTGCTTGAGGGGGCTGCGGGCCACCGAGATGACGGGGGCCGCCAGGGACTCCTGTTCGTAGCGCTGATGGCCGTTCTCGGTCATCTCCACCACCCCGATGAAGCGGGCGCCAAAGTGCTCGGCCAGTACCGCCTGGCTCTTGGCGAAGTAGCCGCCGATGTCGAGGATGATGAGCCGCTCGTGGGACATCACCAGGGGGGCAATCTGGGCGATCACCTCACCGGGATCCGAGGTCCAGTGGCGATTGAGGGGCAGCACGGGGTAGTGCTGCTGGGCCCAGGCCAGCGTCGGCCCGTGCACGGACTTGGGTTTGGGCAGGATGGCACCGACCCGGCCCACCCGATCGAGCACCTGGATGAAGTCGGGTCTGTCGGGAAGCAGGTGGGTCACCAGCAGGATGCAGAGATCCCCAAGACATCCCTGTTCGGTGAAATGGCGAAAAAACAGATGCTCAGATCCCTGACTGTGCAACTGTGGCCTCCTTAGCGTGCCGCGGGAAAGCAGGCAAACAGAACCCGGCATAGCCGGGTTCTGTGTGTATCCAGATAATTGAAAATCCTTTTTATCCGAAAGCACCATGGGTCTCAATCTTTATCTGTCCAGACTTTGACAAGCCCATCAATTTCTAAGGTAATAGCCTGTTTTTCATGCAGAAATCAGTAAAGTGACGCCTCTGGCCATACCCACCACAGACTCACTCCGGCACCGACGGCCGCCACCAGGATCAAGACCCCCCAGCGAGAGAGTCCCGGGCGCCCGTGCAGGGCACGTTCCAACAGCGGCAACAGCCAGACCGGCAGCAGCACCAGCAGGGGCACTTCCACGTACTGCCAGGCGAGCATCTGCACGAAGGCGAGTGAAAGCCCCAGGGCAGCCGGGATCACCTTGACCCCTGCAAAGGCGCCGAGCAGGGCACGGAATCCGGCAAACGCGGCCAGGGCCCCCGTCAGCTGGGCGATGAGCAGGCTGCCATCGATGCCGATGACCAGCGCCAGCCAGATGAAGGCCAGGGCGAAGCCGAGCCCCTCCTCGCTGTCACCACGCCAGCTCGTCCAGCCAGACCAGAGGATGGCGGGCAGCAGGGCCAGCCAGATCCCGGGCTCGCTCGCCAGCACGGAGGCCAGCCCCTGCCACCACACCAGGGCGCCCAGCACCCCGAACAGCGCGAGGGCGATCCCCTTGCTGGTACCCTGGGTCAGGGCGGGCACCAGCAGGGTCAGCGGCAGCCACTGCCACGCCTTGACCGGCAGGCCATAGGCACCGCCCAGCAGGCAACCCACCAGCCAGATCCCCAGGGCACCCCACAGATAGCCCAGCCGCGGCCAGCGCCACGACAGCAAAGCGGCCCCTAAAGGAGCCGCCAGGGTTTGAAGCAGGAGTGCTGCGCCCATTACTTGCGCACGCCTTCAACGAACAGGTTGATGGTCATCTCGTCAGGGATGTTCGGCACCATGTAGTTCACGCCGAACTCGCTGCGCTTGATGGTGGTGGTGGCGTTGAAGCCGCTGCGGTAGCCGCCCCAGGGATCCTTGCCTTCGCCGATGTGGACCAGGTCGAAGGCCACGTCCTTGGACACGCCGTGCAGGGTCAGGGTGCCCTTGAGTACGCCTTTGTCCTTGGTGCCTTCATAGCCGGTGCTGACGAAGGTCATCTTGGGGTACTGCTTCACGTCCAGGAAGTCGGGGCTGCGCAGGTGCTTGTCGCGGGCCTCGTGGTTGGAATCCACGCTGGCGGCATCGATTTCGAAGCTCGCCTTGGCCGCCGCCGGGTTGGCGTCGTCCATGCTGAAGGTGCCACTGAAGGTGTTGAACCGGCCGACCAGTTCGGAGAAGCCGAGGTGGCCCACCTTGAACTGGACTGTGGTGTGCGCTGCATCGACATCGTAATCGGCAGCCATCAGGGGAGCCGCCATAAACAGGCAAGAGGCCAGCAGGGCCTTGGTCATTTTCATTCCGATCGTTCCTTCATTGGGGGTTCACAACGGTGTCCAAAATGCTAACCTCCTATCGAGAATAGATAATCATCGATTTATTAAAATAATTATCAACCGAGAGTGGAATATGGATCAGATAGCCGCCATGCGCACCTTCATCAAGGTGGTGGAGTGCCAGAGCTTCACCAAGGCCGCCCATCAGCTCGGGATCTCGGTCGCCATGACCTCCAAGCTGATGCAGCAGCTCGAGGAGTCCCTCTCCACCCGGCTGCTGTCGCGCACCACCCGCCAGGTCAATCCCACCGAGGCGGGCCAGTTCTACTACCAGCGCTCCCTGGCCCTGCTGGCGGAGCTGGAAGAGACCCACAGCCAGCTCACCCACAACAACCAGCAGCCCCAGGGCACCCTCAAGCTCTCGGTGCCCATGGATTTCGGCTACCTGCACCTCTCCCCCGCCCTGCCCCTGTTTCGCGAGCGCTACCCGGACTTGAAGCTCGAGATTGAGTACAGCGACCGGCGGGTGGCCCTGGTGGAGGAGGGGTTCGATCTGGCCCTGCGCATCGGCAACCTGCCGGACTCCTCCCTGGTGGCCAAGCCGCTCGCCATGATGAAGATGGTGGTGTGCGCCAGCCCCGACTACCTGGCCCGCCGGGGCAGGCCGAAGACCCCGGAGGATCTCAAGCAGCACGACTGCCTCATCTACACCCTGACCCAGCCGGACTGGGTCTTCAAACGGGATGGGGAGGAGCACAGCATTCGCCCCCAGGGACCCCTTCGCGCCAACAACGGGGTGGCCCTGACCCGGGCCGCCTGCGACCACCAGGGCATCATCTTGCAGCCCACCTTCATCGTGGGGGATGCGCTGCGCTCGGGGGCGCTGGTCCCCTTGTTGCTGGAGTGGGAGAAGGGGCAGGTGGGGCTCTATGCCCTCTATCCGCACCGCCGTTTCGTGTCGGCCAAGGTGCGCTGCTTCATCGAATTCGTGCAGGAGCGCTATCTGGCGCCCCACTACTGGGACAGGGAGACCTGAGCCCGGGCTCAGGGGGTGGGCATCAGCTCGGCCACCAGCAGGTGATCCTGCTGGCTCATCTGCCAGCGTGGCAGACGCTGGCGCAAGGCGGCGAGCTCGGCCTCCCCCAGCGCATAGGGCAGGGTGACGTGCAGGCAGTGGCAATCCAGCATGGCCGCCAACTGCATCATCAGGGCGAGGTTTGCCTCGTCGCTCTTGTGCTTGTTGATGCGCTTGCCGAGCTCGTGGCGAAAGTGGGTCTCGGGATCCTGGGTCATCGCCTGCCAGCCGTAACCAAAGAGCGGGATGAAGGCGCTGACGATGCCAAGGGCGGTGAGGGGCCGTTTGGGCGGGTGATAGAGGGCGTTGAGATCCAACAGGATGGGGCTTTGATGGGGCTCACGACTGCCGGATAAAATAGTATTGCTCATTGGATTACCCTGTTGATTCCTCTAGACTTCGCCGCATATTTGACCTGACATGCCAACGAGGTGCTGATGCTAAGCGATATCGAGATCTCCCGCCAGTCCCCCCGCCTGCCCATCGCCGAGGTGGCAGCACAGCTCGGCATAGCGGCCGCCCATCTCCACCCCCACGGCCATTACAAGGGCAAACTCGACCTCGCGCTGCTCCATCACGCCCCCACCCGCGAGCCCGGCAAGCTGGTGCTGGTGAGCGCCATCACGCCCACCCCCCTTGGGGAGGGCAAGACAGTCACCACGATCGGCCTCTCCATGGGGCTCAACCACATCGGCCAGCCCAGCATCGCCACCATTCGCCAGCCGAGCCTCGGCCCCGTCTTCGGGGTCAAGGGGGGCGCCGCCGGGGGTGGCATGGCCCAGGTGGTGCCGATGGAGGAGATGAACCTGCACCTCACCGGGGATTTTCACGCTCTCACCGCCGCCCACAACCTGGCCTCTGCCGCCCTCGATGCCCGCCTGTTCCATGAACGCAAACTCGGTGACCAGTTCAGCGCCAGAACCGGCCTGGCGCGGCTCGATATCGACCCGGCCAACATCCTCTGGCCCCGCACCCTGGACATGAACGACCGGGCGCTTCGCCACCTCACCCTCGGCCAAGGCGGCGCTGCCGATGGTGTCGAGCGCCCCGATCGCTTCGTCATCACCGCCGCCTCCGAGCTGATGGCCATTCTGGCGCTGGCCAGGGATCTCAAGGACTTGCGCGCGCGTATCGGCCGCATCCAGCTCGCCCTCGACCAGCGCGGCCAGCCCATCACCGCCGAGCAGCTGGAAGTGGCGGGGGCCATGACGGTGCTGCTCAAAGACGCCCTCAAGCCCACCCTGATGCAGACCACGGAGCAGACCCCTGTGCTGGTCCACGCCGGCCCCTTTGCCAACATCGCCCACGGCAACTCCTCCGTCATCGCCGATCGCATGGCGCTGGGTCTTGCCGACTATGTGGTGACCGAGGCGGGTTTTGGCTCCGACATGGGGCTGGAGAAGTTCTTCAACATCAAGTATCGCCAATCCGGCCTCGCCCCCGCCTGCGTGGTGCTGGTGGCCACGGTGCGCGGCCTCAAGGCCAACAGCGGCCTGCTCGACATCCGGCCGGGCCAGCCGCTGCCGGCCAGCCTGCAAGGGGAAGATCTGCCCACCCTGACAGCGGGGTGCGCCAACCTCGCCTGGCATATTCACAACGCCCGCCGTTACGGGGTGCCCGTGGTGGTCGCCATCAACCGCTTCCCCACCGACAGCGACGCCGAGCTGGCCCTGCTGGAGGCGGCGGCGCGCCAGGCCAGTGCCTGTGGCGTCGCCCTCTCCCGGGCCTTCACTGATGGTGGCGCGGGTGCGGCGGATCTGGCTCACGCCGTGGTGGCGGCCTGCAAGCAGCCCAGTGAGGTCAGGCTGCTCTACCCCGATGAGATGAGCCTTGCCGCCAAGCTCGCCACCCTGGTGGAGTGCGGCTATGGCGGCCGGGGCGTCACCCTCTCGGACAAGGCGCGCCAGCAACTGGCCAGACTCTCGGCAGAGGGCCAGGATCACCTGCCCGTCTGCATGGCCAAGACGCCGCTCTCCATCAGCCATGACCCGGCCAGGAAGGGCGTGCCGACGGACTTCGAGGTGCCCATCGAGGAGGTGAAACTCTGCGCGGGGGCAGGCTTCGTCTATGCCCTGGCAGGCCCCATCATGACCATGCCGGGCCTGGGCAGCCTGCCGGCCTATCGCCATATCGACATCGACGATGACGGGGAGATTGTCGGCCTGAGCTGACGGCGCCCAGGTCCAGCCAGAAACAACAAGGCCCCGCCAATCGGCGGGGCCTTCTGCGCTGTGCCGGGTGACAGCAAGACTCAGAGGGTGAAGCGCTGGGTCATATGGTGCAGCGAGGTGGCCAGCCTACTCAGCTCGACGCAGGCCTGGGCGGTCTGCTGCGCCCCCTGGGCATTCTCGTCGGCGGCGGTGTGGATCTTGACGATGCTGCGATTGAGCTCCTCGGTGACCGCGTTCTGCTGCTCGGTGGCGGTGGCGATCAGGGTGTTCATGTCGGTGATCTGGGTGACGGCACCGTTGATGCTGTCGATGCTGCTCCCCGCCTCCCGCGCCAGCTCCACGCTCTCCTGCATCTGCTGACGGCTCAGTTGCATGGCGCTGCCCGCCTCGGCGGTGCGCTCCTGAAGCACTTCGATCATCTTGCTGATCTCGGCGGTGGACGCCTGGGTGCGCTGGGCCAGACTGCGCACCTCGTCTGCCACCACCGCAAAGCCACGCCCCTGCTCGCCAGCCCGGGCCGCTTCGATGGCCGCATTCAGTGCCAGCAGGTTGGTCTGCTCGGCGATGCCGCGAATCACGTCCAGCACCATGCTGATGCTGGCGCTGTCGGTCTCCAGTTGCTGCACCACGCTCCCGGCCTGCTCTATCTGACGGGAGACCTGCTCTATGCTGCCGATGGCGCTGCGCACCACCTGGTTGCCCTGGGTGGAGGTGCGGGAAGCCTGCTTGGCCGCCCCCATGGCGTCCGTGGTGTTGCGAGCCACCTCATTGACGGTGGACTGCATCTCGTTCATGGCGGTGGCGACCTGAGAGACCTCTCCCTGCTGGCTTGCCATGCCTTTGGCGGACTGCTCGGAGATGGCGCTCACCTCCTCTACCGCGCTGCTGAGCTGGCTCACCGAACCGGAGATTTCGCTCACCAGCTCTGCCAGTGCCCCCTGCATCCGGTCGATGGCCGACCCCAGCTGACCCAGCTCGTCGCGGTTGAAGCGGTTGCCGCGGACCCACTCCTGCAGCTCGCCCCGACCGAGATCGCCGCTCGCAATGCGCTGGGCCTGACGGGCCAGCATGATGAGCGGGTCACGGATCTGGCGGGTCAGCACCACGGAGAGGGCGACAACCAGGGCCAGGCCGATCACCAGGGCCAGGGTCACACTCAGCTTGGCGCTGTCAAAGGCGGCGATCACCTCGGCGCGGGAGCCCACGGAGTAGCCGTGGTTGATGCGGATGAGATCCCCCACCGACTTGCTCAGGGTGGTGTAGAGGGTGACCCCCTCCCCCATGAAGAGGTGCCGGGCTTCGGCCATCTGTCCCGAGTCCTGCATCTGCCGGATGCGCTGGTGCAGGGCGACATATCGCTCCCAGTCCGCCTTGACGATGTCAAAGGCGCGGCGCTCCTCCCGATCCTCCGCCCAGATGGTGCCATCGTGGGCCACTATCTGGCGCGCAGCCTCTTGCAGGCTCTTCTCGCTCTCGTTGCGATAGTGGGCCTTCTGCTGGGCATCGTCCGCCACCAGGAAGACATCCAGTTCGTAGCGGCGCAGGGCATTGATGGTCTCGCCGAGGGTGCTGGTGCGCACGACGGCGGGCAGGATACTGTCGGTAAAGCCGATGGCGGCGCGGTTCATCTTGCTGAATTCAAACAGCGAGAAGCCGCCGATAAAGGCCATCATCAGGCCGAGTACGGCAAAGCCGGCGGTAAGTTTTTTGCCTATCGTCATGGTGTTCATGGCATGTCCTGCATGGGGAAAACAAGTGGCATTGCTGGGCGCAGGCCTGGCCTGGCCTGCGCCTTCACTACCCTCCTTGGCAGCACATCTCGTCCCTGTCGGCGCGCACAAGGGCGGCCCGGGGGTGTCGGCGTCAACCAGACCGTCCGACAACACACAGAGCCATAGCGACCGGCACGGTCACAACTTTAGGTATTTTTCAAAAAAAGTGAGGGAAAGGAGACGGGGCCTGTCGGCGACAGGCCCCGGGAGCACTACCCTTTCAGACCACCGAGGAACTCGGCGCGGGTGTCGGGCTGGGTCTTGAAGACGCCGCCCAGAGAGGTGGTGGTGGTGTAGGAGGTGGAGTCCATCACGCCACGGGCCTTCACGCAGAAGTGGGTCGCCTTGATGCTGATGGCCACGTCCCTGGTGCCAAGCAGGGTCTGCAACGCCAGCAGGATCTGCTGGGTCAGCCGCTCCTGTACCTGGGGACGGCGGGCGAAGAACTGCACGATGCGGTTGATCTTCGACAGGCCAATCACCTTGCCGCGGGGAATGTAGGCCACGTGGGCAAAGCCGTCTATGGTGACGAAGTGGTGCTCGCAGGTGCTGGTGAGGCTGATGTCCCGCACCATGATCATCTCGTCCACCTTCATCTTGTTCTCGATCACCGTCACCTTGGGGAAGGTGGCATAGTCGAGGCCGGAGAAGATCTCGTTCACGTACATCTTGGCAATGCGGTGCGGGGTCTCGGCCAGACTGTCGTCGGCCAGATCCAGTCCCAGCGTCTCCATGATGGCGCGCATATGACCTTCGATTTTTTCCTTTTTCTGCTGGCCGCTCAATTCATTGGCCACCAGAGGTGTCTCAAGGCCCTCGGCCTCGAGCGCCGCCCTGACCAACAGGGCTTCCTGGCTTAAGCTCGTCATCGTGTTTCTCTCCCACGCTCAGGGACTGTGCTGGCCTGCGGCATGGTGCCGCGGCGCAATCTTACAGGGCGATTATTGTCATAATTCTGTCTAACTCAAGCCCGGTGCCCGACTTTATGCCAAACCACCCCGTTTTGTCCGCATCGGCCTGCCCATTCGGGGGCAAGGCGCACGGCCGTGCCGCCTCTTCCCCACCTGCCATCCCGCGCAAGCCTCGCCCTGGTTACCCATCAGGAGGTAATTCAACGGGATAGCGCCCCAGAATCCGATCACACCGGGGCATCTGCCCCCCATTACCGCACCTTCGGCCTGCCCATCGGAGCGGATTTTTGGGATAATCCGCCCCCTACACACCAGAGAGGTCATGATGATGGGATTCGATACCGGTGCACTCCTCCCCTTGGACAAGGCCCTGCAAGGGATGCTGGAACAACTCACCTGCTGCTGCGAGACGGAGCAGTTGCCCCTGCCCCAGGCGCTGGATCGGATCCTGGCCGAGGAGATAAGCTCCCCCCTCTTCGTCCCCCCCTTCGACAACGCCGCCATGGACGGCTATGCCGTGCGCCTGGCGGATCTCGCCGCCGGGGTGCCGCTCCCCGTGGCGGGCAAGGCCTTTGCGGGCCAGCCCTATGAGGGGGAGTGGCCCGCCGGCCACTGCATCCGCATCATGACCGGGGCCCCTGTGCCCCCGGGTGCAGACGCTGTGGTGATGCAGGAAGAAACGCAAGCCGGCGACAACGGGATCACTTTCCTGACCCACCCCGTTGCTGGCCAGAACATCCGTCGCCGCGGCGAGGATCTGGCGCAGGGTGCCCAGGTGCTCGAAAGCGGCCTGCGCCTGAGCCCCAGAGAGCTGCCGCTGCTCGCCTCCCTTGGCATCGCGAACGTCACGGTGCGCCGTCCCCTCAGGGTCGCCATCTTCAGCACAGGGGACGAGCTCAAGCCTCTGGGCACCCCGCTCCAGCACGGGGACATCTACGACTCCAACCGCTACGGGGTCAAGGCGATGCTGAGCCGCATGGGCTGTGAGTGCCTGGACCTTGGCATCATCCCCGATGATCCGGCTGCCCTGCGCGCCGCCTTCTTGCAGGCCGACCGCGAGGCCGATGCCCTGATCACCACCGGGGGCGTCTCGGTGGGGGAAGCGGACTTCACCAAGCAACTGCTCGAAGAGCTCGGGGAAATTGGCTTCTGGAAGCTCGCCATCAAGCCGGGCAAACCCTTCGCCTTTGGCCGGTTGCCAAACGCCTGGTTCTTCGGTCTGCCGGGCAACCCGGTCTCCGCCATGGTCACCTTCGATCAGCTGGTGCAACCGGCTCTGGCCAGGCTGGCCGGTCAGCAGTTTGCACGCCCGCACCCCCTCCAGGCCCTGGCGACAGAGCCGCTCAAGAAGAGCCCGGGGCGCCTGGACTTCCAGCGCGGCATCCTGAGCGTGGGCCCGAATGGCCTCGAGGTACGCAGCACCGGCTCCCAAGACTCCGGGGTGTTCAGCTCCCTCTCCCGGGCCAACTGCTACATCGTGCTCGAACAGGAGCGCGGCAAGGTAGCCGCCGGTGAGACGGTCACCGTCGAGCCCTTCTCGGGGCTGCTGCTGTGAGCGAGATCCTGAGCGACGCCGAGCTCCTTCGCTACAACCGCCAGATCGTGCTCAAATCCTTCGACTTCGAGGGGCAGGAGGCGCTCAAGCAATCCCGCGTGCTGGTCATCGGCGCCGGGGGCCTCGGCTGCGCCGCCAGCCAGTATCTGGCGGTGGCCGGGGTCGGCCACCTCACCCTGGTGGATTTCGATCGGGTGGAGCTCTCCAATTTGCAGCGCCAGGTGCTGCACAGCGACGCGCGCATCGGCCAGCTCAAGGTGGAGTCCGCGGCGACGTCCCTGCGCGCCCTCACCCCCTGGCTCGAGGTGGAGACCCACGCCGCCCTCGCTGACGAGGCGCTGCTCGATGCCCTGCTGCCAGGCCATCAGCTGGTGCTCGACTGCACCGACAACGTCGCCATCCGCAACCTCCTCAACCAGCGCGCCCGCCAGCACAAGGTGCCCCTGGTCAGCGGCGCCGCCATCCGGCTCGAAGGGCAGCTCTGCAGCTTCACCTGGCAGGAGGATGAGCCCTGCTACGCCTGTCTCAGCGCCCTCTTTGGCGAGCAGGCCCTCACCTGTATCGAGGCGGGGGTACTGGCCCCCGTGGTGGGACTGGTGGGCAGTCTGCAGGCGCTCGAGGCCATCAAGCTGCTGGCGGGCATGGGCAAAAGCTACAGCGGCCGCCTGCTGATGATCGACGGTCTGGGTGGCAGCTTTCGCGAGCTGAAACTGCCCAAACGCCCCGACTGCCCGGTCTGCTCAAGACCCTGAGCAGCGCCCACAAAAAAGCCGAACCCCGGGGTTCGGCTTTTTTCATTGGGCTGCGGGTCGTCATAAAGGGCCTAGAAGATCCCCTTCGCCTTGACCTTCTTCATGCTCGCCACCTGGTTCGAGAGATCTTCGATGAGGGGCTCGGCCAGCTCGGACGAGCCAGCCCCCCGGGCGGGCTGGCTGGCCAGGCGCTGGATCAGGCGGTGCTGTTCGCGAATGAGCCGGGACTGCTCCTCCAGCTGGCGGGAAAGCAGCTGGATGCTGCCCGCAAGGGGGGCCAGATCCGCCTCTCCCCCCGCCGTCGGCAGCTTGCCCGCGATGGCCTCTGCCAGCAGATCGTGATCGAGCGGGGCCGGCAGCCCCTGCTTCAGCTCGTCCCAGAGCCCGGTGGGCTGCTGCTCGCCGATGCGGCTCACAATCTCGTCCACCAGGCTGTCCGGAAGTGGCGCCGCCGCCTGCTGACCCAGACGCTGAACGATTTCATCCGCCAGCCCCCGGTTGTCCCCCTGCCCCAGCTGGGGAGCCAGCCTGGCCACGATTTCATCGATCAGGGTATCGGTCGCCACGGGCGCACTCCCGTCCCCCAGATCGAAGCCGCAACTGGCGAAGACATGGCGCAGGGTCGAGAGGTTCACCTGCTCCGGGCCGAAGGCATTGGCCATCCCCTTGCACAGGCTCGGTGCCAGCACATACAGGAACATGCCGCTGAGGTAGATGTCCTTGTGAAAACGGCTCTTGGAGAAGTCGAACTCCTCCACGTCGTCCTGGATCTTGCGCGCCCGCTGATACCAGCTTTGCAAGATCCCGGCCGCATAGCGATCAGACTCCAGCGCACCCGGATCCATGAAGATGGAGAAGGTCATGCGCTTGAGTTGACTACTCATCGCCGACCTCGGCCATCACAGGCGCCTCACGGTACACCTCTTCCTCTTCCGTGGTGTAGAGGCAGATCTCCCGCGCCAGGGCAGACTGGGCATCGTCCAGCAGCTCCACCCGCTCCCCCAGAGTCGGGTAGGCAGCCTTGATGGCATCGACGATCAGGGACGCGCCGCCACCGACCAGATAGATCCGGTTCGGGTTCTTGGCGAACTTCTTCGCCTCGTGGGCCACCTGGGAGCCGAGCTCGTCGATCTTGTTCTGCATCTTCTCGAGGATCTTCGGGATCTGGCTCTCGTCGTTGACCACGTCACGCACGAAGCTCATGTCGTGGCGGCGCTTGATGAATTCGTTGGCCACCAGATAGCTCGAATCGCTGTCTGCCGCCGCCAGCGCCTTGCGGGTCGCGTCGGTTACCATGGAGACGCCGATCTCGTTGTTGCCATACACATCGGAAACGTCGTCAAACTCGCCGACGATGATCCCCATGTCCAGGGTGGTGCCACCGCAGTCGATCACTAGCGTCTTGGTGAACTCGTTGCAGCCCGAGCCAATCAGGCGGGAGAGCGCCGCCGGCAGGCTTTCCGGCATCACCTCCACGCTGACGATGTTGAACAGCTCACCCTTGTTGAGGCTGATGGCCCGCATCAGGTTGCGGCGCTTCTTCTCGATCTTCTCCTCGTTGCGCTGACAGTCATCCGGGTTGTAGAACTCGGTGATGGGCAGGGTCACGGTGATGGCCACATCGCAGGGGGTCACGCCGGTCTGCAACAGGGCATGGTGCACGGAGAGCAGGTTGAGATCGTCGTACTGGTACTCCACGTGGGTGGTGGCCAGGGACTTGTCGGAGGTGGCGTCGTAGGTGTACTTGGTGTTGCCTATCTCGTAGTTGTAGATCTTCTTGTCCTTGCGCAAGGCGGCACTCTTCCAATCCTTGCGAAAGGAGTTGGGGGAGATGATGGTCTTGAGCACCTTGTTCTCAATCCAGCTCACCTTGACGTTGGTTGAACCATCGTCGATGGCCATTTTCATTACTTCAGACATGAGGAAATACCTGTTCAATAGGGCAAGATGGGTCCGATTGCCTTGCCATCTGCCACTGGCAAGGCGATCGGACCAATACATACACGGGGGATCAAGGTCAAAAGGCGACAAGTCTAATGGGTTTCTAAAATCCGGTGAAGCAAATGATTGAACCCGGCAGGATCTTCCGCCGGCCAGGCGTGGTGACCATCCGGGGTGTGGATGGTGGCATTGGGCAGGGAGGCGAACTGCTCCACCCGCCGCGCCAGGGGCAGATAGTCGTGACTGGTGGAGATGATGGCCACCGGCTGCCAGAGGGTGCCGAGACGAGCCCGCACCGACCAGCCGGGCAGCGCCTCCAGCAGCGCCTTGTAGGTCTTCTTTTTGTTGCGCACGAAGCGCCCCCGGAAGGTGTGGCGCACCTGGGCGAGATCGGGGCCGGGAAAGAGCTCGCGACCGAGCCACCACGCCAGCGGCCGCATGCCGAACCAGCGCAGCCACTTGAGGCGCATGGCATAGCGCTCCTGCTCCTTTGGCGTCTCCAGCAGAAATTCGCTGAAGCCGTTGACCAGCACCAGCCCCTGCACCTTGTGGGGCAGTTGCAGCGCCAGCTCCAGCGCCACCATGGCACCGAGCGACAACCCCACTACCCAGGCAGGCTCGGGCTGTTCGTCGAGCCAGCGGGCCACATCCGCCGCCAGGGTGGGCACGTCAAAGGGCCCCTCCTGCATGCTCTGGCCGTGGCCGCGCAAGTCGATGGCCACCACCCGGTAGCGCTCGGAAAAACGCTCGATCTGCGCCTGCCAGTCGAGGCTGGAAGAGCCCAACCCGTGCAGCAAGAGCAGCAAGGGCCCCTCCCCCGCACTGCGCAGGGCCAAGCCATGGGATTTCATTACCTGATTGCGACGCACCCGTCCCCCCTTTCTCGACGCCATGCCGGCCACTCATGACCAGCCAATCCGTACTCCGGTCCCCTGTCTACCCCTCTCCCACCAGGCTCACCGCCTTGATGTAGGCGTAGAGGCGCATGGCCGGCGTCAGGGCGAGCCGCTGCGCGGAGCGGCTGGTGATCCGGGCCAGCAGTATCTGCTGCCCGAGAGCCAACTGCAACAGGGTCTGCCCCGGTCGCACCTCCCGCACCTCCAGCAGCCGGGTCTCGAGGCAGTTGGAGAGGCTGGAGTGCACGATGGGCTCGGTGGCGATCACCAGATCCCGCGCCGCCACCTTGATCTGCAAGGGGCCTGCTTCATCGGGGGCATGCTCCATGGTCACCATCAGGGTCTGCTCCCCGAGTCGCAGGGTTGCCATCTGCTCGTGCTCGTCGTAGTGGGCCAGGGTCGCCGATAGCATGACCCCGACGTCGTCGCGACTGGCCAGCGACAGGTCGGTGCGGGCGAAGATCTCCTCGGGGGTGCCCTTAGCCTCCACCCGTCCCTCTGCCAGCAGCACCAGTCCATCGCAGAGCAGGCTCACCTCCTCCATGGCGTGGCTGACGAAGATCATGGGGATGCCGCTCTCCTGCTGCAAGCCCTTGAGCACGTGGGCCTGATGGATGCGGCTGCGCCTGTCCAGCGCCGAGAAGGGTTCGTCCAGCAGCAGCAAGTCGGGCTCGGCCAGCAAGGCCCTGGCCAGTGCCACCCGCTGACGCTGCCCGCCGGAGAGGCCGTGGGCCGGTTGCCCCAGCAGCTCGGCAAAGCCGAGGCGCGCAGCCAGATCCTCTGGCTGCCAGCGCCCCCTCCCCTTGCGAGCCGCCAGTTGCAGGTTGCCGAGCACGCTCAGGTGGGGGAAGAGACGAGCATCCTGAAACACCAGCCCGATGCGCCGCGCCTCGGGGGGCAGGGCTGCAAGCTCGCGCCCCTGCCAGCGCAGGGCATCGCCCGGGGCCTTGTCGAGCCCGGCGATGATGCGCAGCAGGGTGCTCTTGCCACAGCCCGAAGGACCGAACAGGCCGAGGATGCGGCTGGGGGGCAGCGCCAGATCGCACGCCAGGGTGAAGGGGCCGAAATCACGTCTGGCCTTGAGGTAGAGGCTCATCCGAACAGCCTCCGTTGCCGACGTTGCAGCACGCCGTAGACCAGCACCAGCATCACCAGGGAGAAGCCCATCAGGCCGCCTGCCAGAATATGGGCATTCTGGTAATCCATCGCCTCCACGTGATCAAACAGGGCGATGGAGAGCACCTGGGTCTCCCCGGGAATGTTGCCGCCGATCATCAGCACCACCCCGAACTCCCCCAGGGTGTGGGCAAAGCCCAGCGCCGCCGCCATCACGAAGCTGGGCAGCGTCATGGGCAGGATGATGCGAAAGAAGCGCTCAAACGGGCCCATCCCCAGGGTGGCGGCAGCCTCCAGCTCCTTGTTGCCCATGTTGACGAAGGCGGAGGTGAGGGGCTGTACCACGAAGGGGAGCGAATAGATGACGGAGGCGATGAGCAGGCCGAGGAAACTGAAGGCGAGCGGGGCTCCGAAGGTCTCCCGCCACCAGCCACCGAGGCCGTACTCCGGGGAGAAGGCCAGCAGCAGATAGAAACCGAGCACGGTGGGCGGCAGCACCAGCGGCAGGGCCACCATGGCTTCCACCAGAGGGCGCAGCCGGTGCTGGCTGCGAGACAGCCACCAGGCGAGCGGCGGCGACAGCAGCAGCAGGATGGCAGTGGTGCTGGCCGCCAGTTTCAGGGTCAGCCAGACCGCCAGCAGATCCCCTTCACTCATAGGGTCCCCTCTCGGGTGTCGATAAAAAACAGGGCGCCGTCATGACGGGCGCCGCCTTGGGACACGTCAGGCACCGGATCTGGCCAGCACGGAGCTGGCCTGCAGACGCCGGGCGCTTACTGCGGCAGGGCGTAACCCGCCGCCTTGATCTGCGCCTGTCCCGGCCCCTTGAGCCAGGCGACCAGGGCATCCACCGCCGCCCCTTTCTTCAGCACCAGGGCCTGCTGTTCGATGGGGGGATAGAAGCTAGCCGGCACCGCCCAGGCTTCGCCGGTCTTGCCCGCCTCCACCAGATTGGCCCAGGCGACAAAGCCCAGCTTCGCATTGCCGGTGTCGACGAACTGCCAAGTCTGGCTGATGTTGGTGCCGGTCAGCACCCGATACTGTTTGGGATCGATCTTGAGATGAGCCAGGGTCGCCATGGCGGCGGCGCCATAGGGCGCTGTCTTGGGGTTGGCGATGGCCAGCTCCCCCTGCCAGTGGCGCAAGGTGGCCTCGTCAGGGGCAGGCCCCCCCTTCTGCCAGAGGCCGAGCTGACCGATGGCATAGGTGAAGCGTTCGCTCCCCTTGCCTTCCGACTCCAGCTTTTGAGGGGTCGCCACGTCGGCCGAGAGGAAGAGATCGAAGGGCGCACCGTGGGTGATCTGGGTATAGAGCACGCCGGTGGCCGCCGAACTGATGACGACGCTGTGGCCGGTCTTGGCGGTGAACTCCTTGCCGATGCGCTCTATGGTGCCCTTGAAGTTGGCCGCCACCGCCACCTTGACCTCGTCAGCCAGCACAGTCCCGCTGTAAATGCCGCCGGCCCCCAGCACCAACACGGATACCCATCTCTTCATTCCTTTGCTCCTTATGTTCCGGCACGCCGGATCGATTGACACGAGCTCGAGGCTCACTCCCCTTGTTGCCAGCGGGCCAGGGCGGCGTCATCGCTCGCCCTGGCCTCGACCCAGCGTTGCACCCCGTCGGCGGTCAGCTCTTTTTTCCAGAACGGCGCCCGGGTCTTCAAGAAATCCATGATGAAGTGGCAGGCCTCGAAAGCCGCCTCGCGGTGGGCGCTGCTCACCACCACCAGCACGATCTGATCCCCGAGCAGCAGCTCGCCGATGCGGTGAATGAGGGTACACTCCTGCAGCGGCCAGCGGCTGCGGGCCTCGGCCACGATGCCCGCCAGCGCCTTCTCGGTCATGCCGGGGTAGTGTTCGAGGGCCAGCCCCTTCACATGCTCCCCCTGATTGAAGTCGCGCACCTTGCCGACAAAGCTGACAATCGCGCCTGTGTCCTGCCGGGCAGCGAGGCGGGCATATTCGTCAGCCAGCGAGAAGTCAGCCCGCTGCACCAGAATGCGATCTGTGATGGCTACGTCGCTCATGGCTCAACCTCCGGTCACCGGCGGGAAGAAGGCGACCTCATCCCCGTCATGGAGGGGGGTATCCAGCGGCACCAGGGTCTGGTTGACCGCCACCAGGAGCTTGCCGGATTCGAGCGCCAGCGCCCACTTGTCACCCCGCTCGCTCAAGGCGGCGCGAAGGGCATCGGCACTGGCGTAGTCGCAAGGCAGGCTCAGCTCGTCGCAGCCGACCAGCTCACGCACCTGCGCAAAAAACAGAACCTTGATCATGCCTGCTCTCCTTTGGTCTCACCCAGTTGGAAATGACCGGATTTACCGCCCTTTTTCTCCACCAGACGCACCTGCTCGATCACCATGTCCTTTTGCACAGCCTTGCACATGTCGTAGATGGTCAGGGCCGCCACCGAGGCGGCGGTGAGCGCCTCCATCTCCACCCCGGTCTTGCCCGAGAGCTTGCACAGGGTGCGGATATGGACCCGATTGTGCGCCACCTGGGGGGCTATCTCTACCTCCACCCGGGTCAGAGCCAGGGGATGGCAGAGGGGAATAAGGTCGGCGGTCTTCTTGGCCGCCATGATGCCGGCGATGCGGGCGGTGGCGAACACGTCCCCCTTGTGGTGCTGACCACTCAGGATCAACGCCAGGGTCTCGGGGGCCATGGTCACGAAAGCCTCGGCGCGGGCCTCGCGTTCGGTCACCTGCTTGTCGGTGACATCCACCATGTGGGCCTCGCCGCTCTGGTTGAGATGGGTCAGGTTCATCTATGCCCCTATCGAAAAATAAGATGGATGATCCGGGTTTACTCCCGGGATCACAGATGGGTCACGAAGTTGCACGGCCGGGTACGGGCGTCGAGCTGATCCCGGATAAGCTGTTCCCAGCCCAGACGGCAGGCGCCGGTGGAGCCGGGCAGGCAGCAGATCAGGGTGCGATTGGCGAGCCCTGCCAGGGCACGGCTCTGCATGGCGGAGCCTTTTATCTCGGCAAACGAGAGCTGGCGGAACATCTCGCCAAAACCCTGCACCGTGCGCTCGAACAGCACGCCGACCGCCTCGGGCACCCGGTTCTGCTCGTTGAAGCCGGTGCCGCCGTTGATGAGCACCACCTGGACTCCCTCGTCGGCAATCCAGTCGCTCACCTGGGCGCGGATGCGAAACAGGTTGTCTGGACAGAGCGCCCGGTCGGCCAGCACGTGGCCGGTCTGGGTCAGGGCCTCGACCAGATAGTCCCCCGAGCTGTCATCGGCAGCGGTGCGACTGTCGGAAACCGTCAGGACGGCGATCTTGAGAGGGATGAATTCGCTGTGTTTGGGTGCCATTGGGGCCATTCCTGTCAATCATTGACCACGAGAGGATGAGGTGAACGCGCCGCACCGTGGTGCCAGCCATGAAAGGAGCCGGTGGGCGCCGCGTTGCCGGGAAGGGATTCTATCAAAAGATGTCTGGCTGGGGGGCGTCATTGCCCATTAATCTCGAAG
>NZ_JBFOCP010000020.1:37048-75594 GCF_040907855.1 Aeromonas sp. s4
TCCGGCGGCCTTCCCATCAGAAGCCTGGCACCCCTTTCATGTCAGGCAGTTGGTGCGCAATCCCCTTGTGGCAGTCGATGCAGGTGTTGGCCCCGCTTGCCAGGTTGGTGGAGTGCATCTGGGCGGCCCGACGCCCTTGCAGGGAGAAGTCCATGTACTCGAAGTTGTGGCAGTTGCGGCACTCGCGCGAATCCGTCTCCTTCATCCGCTGCCACTCCCGCTCGGCCATCTCCCGCCGGTGGGATTCAAACTTCTCGCGGGTATCCACCTTGCCGGTGATCATGCCCCACAGCTCCTTGGAGGCCTGCACCTTGCGGATGATCTTGTAGGTCCACTCGTGGGGGACGTGGCAATCCGGGCAGCTGGCCCGCACGCCGGAGCGGTTGGCGTAGTGGATGGTGTCGCGGTACTCCACGAACACGTTGTCCTTCATCTCGTGGCAACCGGTGCAGAAGGCCTCGGTGTTGGACGCTTCCATGGCGGTGTTGAACCCGCCCCAGAAGATGACGCCACCGAAGAAGCCCATCAGCAGGATGACCCAGAGGGCCGCCTTCGACGGTGACTTGAAGGTGGTCCACAGACGCTTCACAAAGCCGGGTAATTTCATCTATGGGCTCCTCAGTTCAGCGCTTCAACCGGTTTGAAGGTATTGTTCACCAGCGGCTTGGCGTCCGCTTGCGGCACGTGGCACTGCAGACAGAAGTAGCGGCGCGGCGAGACTTCGCCCAGGGTCATGCCGTCGCGGGTCTCGAAGTGGGTGGGGCTTATCTTGGGGGCCTTCATGGCACTGGCGTTCTTGAAGCTGTGACAGGCCAGGCACTTGTTGACCTTGTTGTCCACTTCATAGTTGCGGGTGTCGTGGGGGATCAGCGGGGGCTGGTGCATGTACTGGCGATCGTAGAGGTCGCCATCCTTGCGAAAGTTCTTCAGAGGGGCCGCGTCGGCATCCGTCACCAGATCCGTGCTTCCCCGCTCCGACTTGATGCCCCCCGTGCTGTTGGTGATCTCGGGGACGGCCGCCATCAAGGAACCCGCCATCAGGCAGGCCAGCATTGCTCCAATCAGCTTCTTCATTATGTGTTCTCCGACGTTTTCTCTGCCTTGACGGCAAAACCTACAGTGATTTCAAAAACTTGCTCCGCGCAGACATCGATGCAACGGCCGCAGTTGGTACACTCCTGAGCCGCAATCAAGGGCCCGTGACCACGCCTGGCACCGTGAACGGGGCCGCGCAGGATGGGACGTTCCGGGCAGACCGCATAACAATCCATGCAGTTGCTGCACCGCTCGCGCCCCGAGGCTGCAATCTTGATGAACCCGACCCGGTTGACCAGGGCATAGAAGGCCCCCACCGGACAGAGGTGGCCGCACCAGCCCCGCTCCACCACAAAAAGGTCGAACAGGAACAGCACCGCCAGCAGGCCCCAGCCCGCCCCCATGCCAAACAGCAGGCCCCGCAGGGTGAGCGACACCGGATTGACCAGCTCCCACACCAGCACGCCGGCGATGGCCGGCGCCACCAGCACCATGACCAGCAGCCAGTAGCGGGTAGCGCGGTTGAACTGACCATTGCCCTTGAGCCCGAGCCGCCCCCTGAGCCAGGCGGCGGCATCGGTGACCAGGTTGACCGGACAGACCCAGGAGCAGAACACCCGCCCCCCGACCAGCCAGTAACCCGCGAGCACCAGCCCGGCCCCGAGCCACAGGGTGGGGATGGGCCACTGGCCCGCCGCCACCGACTGCAACAGGGTCAGGGGATCCGTGAGGGGCACCGTCTCCAGCAGCAGGGAGCTGGAGAGGTTGCCCTTGAGGATCCAGATGCCCGCGAGCGGTCCCAGCAGGAACAGCCCCTGCACACCGAACTGGCAGAGCCGGCGCAGCAGCAGGAAGCGGTGTGACCGCCACCACCCCAGCCTGGCCGTGGCCTCGGCTCCCGGATACCGACTCATAGACCCTCCGGTTTGCGGGTCGGCAGGGTCAGTCGCTCACCGATGAGGGACTTGCCCGCCTTCTCCTTCTCTTGCCACCCGAGCCGGTAGTGGTGACCCAGCTCCCCCTTGGCAAGCTGGCGAGGCACCACCTTGATGGCCGCCTCCTCCAGCACGCAGGCGTGCTCGCACTTGCCGCAGCCGGTACAGAGATCGCTGTGCACCGTGGGCAGGAACATGGCGTGCTTGCCGGTGCGCGGGTTGTGCTGCAGCTCCAAGGTAATGGCCTTGTCGATGAGGGGGCAGACCCGGTAGCAGACGTCGCAGCGCAGCCCCAGGTAGTTGAGGCAGGTCTCGTGATCGATGAGCACCGCCACCCCCATCCGCGCCTGATCGATGTCGGTCATGGCCCTATCCAGCGCCCCGCTAGGGCAGGCCACCACGCAGGGGATGTCGTCACACATCTCGCACGGGACGGCGCGCGCCTTGAAGTAGGGGGTGCCGGTGGTCACGGGTTCAAACAGCCGGGCGAGCTTGAGGGTGTCGTAGGGGCAGGCCTCGACGCAGAGCCCGCAGCGCACGCAGGCGCCGAGGAACTCAGCCTCGTCGAGGGCTGCCGGCGGGCGCAGCGCCTGGGCAGGCACGGCTTGTGCCTGCTGGCGGGCCACGCCACCGAGCCCCACGCCAAGCAGGCCCACACCGCAGGCCCCCTTGGCCATGTCGGCCAGAAACTGGCGCCGACTACGACTCATCTCGCGCTCCCCCGCCTTATGCCTTGACGACCTTGACGGCGCATTTCTTGTAATCCGTCTCTTTGGAGAGCGGATCGGTGGCGTCCAGGGTCAGCTTGTTGACCAACTGGCTCGCATCGAAGAAGGGCATGAACACCAGTCCCTTGGGCGGACGGTTGCGGCCGCGGGTCTCGACCCGGGTCTTCACCTCGCCCCGGCGGGAGGAGACGATCACCTCTTCACCACGGCGCACACCACGGGCCTTGGCATCTTCCGGATGCATGAACAGCACCGCATCCGGGAAGGCGCGATAGAGCTCGGGGACCCGGCGGGTCATGGTGCCGGTGTGCCAGTGCTCCAGCACGCGACCGGTGGAGAGCCACATGTCGTACTCTTTGTCCGGAGCTTCGGCAGCCGGCTCATAGGGCAACGCGAAGATCACCGCCTTGCCGTCGGGCTTGCCGTAGAAACGCACCCCCTCCCCCGCTTTCACATAAGGGTCAAACCCTTCGCGGTAGCGCCACAGGGTCTCCTTGCCGTCCACCACAGGCCAGCGCAGGCCGCGGGCTTCGTGATACTGATCGAACGGCGCCAGGTCGTGGCCATGGCCGCGACCGAAGGAGGCGTACTCCTCGAACAGCCCCTTCTGGACGTAGAAACCAAAGTGCTCGGCCTCGTCGTTCAGGGCCCCCTTGCTCTGCTCTTTCGGGAACTGGTTCACCTGGCCGTTGGCATAGAGCACGTCGAACAGGGTCTTGCCCTTCACTTCCGGCATCTTGGCAATCAACTCAGCCGGCCACACCTCTTCCACTGTGAAGCGTTTGGAGAATTCCATCAGCTGCCACAGGTCGGACTTGGCCCCTTCCGGTGCCTTCACCTGCTGGTGCCAGAACTGGGTGCGACGTTCGGCGTTGCCATAGGCCCCCTCTTTCTCCACCCACATGGCGGTGGGCAGGATGAGGTCGGCCGCCTGGGCGGTCACGGTCGGATAAGGGTCGGAGACCACGATGAAGTTGGCCGGGTTGCGATAACCGGGCAGCGCCTCTTCGTTCATGTTCGGGCCGGCCTGCATGTTGTTGTTGCACATCACCCAATAGGCGTTGAGCTTGCCGTCTTTCAGCATGCGGTTTTGCAGCACGGCGTGGTAGCCCACCTGCTCCGGGATGGTGCCTTCCGGCAGCTTCCAGATCTTCTCGGCGATGGCGCGGTGTTTGGGATCCGTGACCACCATGTCCGCCGGCAGACGGTGGGCGAAGGTACCCACTTCACGGGCGGTACCACAGGCGGAGGGCTGGCCGGTCAGGGAGAAGGGGCCGGAGCCCGGCTGGGAGATCTTGCCGGTCAGCAGGTGGATGTTGTAGCAGAGGTTGTTGGCCCAGACGCCCCGGGTGTGCTGGTTGAAGCCCATGGTCCAGTAGGAGACCACCTTCTTGTCCGGATCCGCATAGATCTGGGCCAGCTTCTCGAGCTTGTCCTTGGGCACGCCGGAGAGCTTGGAGACGGACTCCAGATCGTAATCCGCCACGAACTTGGCGAAGTCCTCGAAGCTCATGGGGGTGGAGTCGCCGCTGTCCGGGTTCTTGGCCTTTTGCTGCAGCGGGTTGGTGGGACGCAGGCCGTAGCCGATGTCGGTCACCCCTTTGCGGAACTGGGTGTGCTTGTTGACGAACTCCCAGTTCACCTTGTCGTTCTGGATGATGTAGTTGGCGATGTAGTTGAGGATCGCCAAATCGGTCTGGGGGGTGAACACCAGCCCGTTGTCCGCCAGCTCGAAGCTGCGGTGCTCGAAGGTGGAGAGCACGTGCACCTGCACATCCTGGTGGGACAGACGGCGATCGGAGATGCGCGACCAGAGGATGGGGTGCATTTCGGCCATGTTGGAGCCCCACAGCACGAAGGCGTCGGCCTGCTCGATGTCGTCGTAGCAGCCCATGGGTTCATCCATGCCGAAGGTACGCATGAAGCCCACTACCGCGGAGGCCATGCAGTGACGGGCATTGGGATCCAGGTTGTTGGAGCGCAGGCCTGCCTTCATCAGCTTGGCGGCGGCATAGCCTTCCCACACGGTCCACTGGCCGGAGCCGAACATGCCGACGGCGGTCGGGCCCTTCTCTTTCAGGGTCGCCTTGAACTTCTCGGCCATGATGTCGAAGGCCTGATCCCAACTGATGGGGGCGAAGTTGCCGTTCTTGTCGAACTTGCCGTTCGTCATGCGCAGCATGGGCTGGGTCAGGCGATCCTCCCCGTACATGATCTTGGAGAGGAAGTAGCCCTTGATGCAGTTCAGGCCACGGTTGACCGGTGCATCGGGATCCCCCTGGGTCGCCACGACGCGGCCAGCCTGGGAGCCCACCAGCACGGAGCAGCCGGTCCCGCAGAAGCGGCACGGCGCCTTGTCCCAGGTGATGGCGGTCTTGTCGGTACTGGTGATCAGGTTCGCCGCCAGAGTGGGGGCACTGACACCGGCCACGGCAGCGGCTGCCGCCACCGCATTGGCCTTCATAAAGTCGCGTCGACTCAGCTTCATGACATATCCTCGCATTGCTTAATCACATCAATGACAGCCATTGTGACGAGCCGCGCTGGCTCAGCTCCATGGCGCTTTATTCCTTTGCTCTGGGCTTTTCGTTCATCGAACGCAGACAACAGACCCGGCATCCCGTGTATTACCCGTGGCGGTCAGCGAACGACTCTTGCGCTTCTGCCACATGACGCCTTATTCCCCATCTTCGGCGTCCATTTCATCGAACTGGTGGTAGATCAGGGCCGCAGAGAGCACCCCGGGCAACCCCTGAATGGTGTCGATGGCCGCCATGATGGGGCGCTGGCTCGGCCCCTCCAGGGTCACCACCAGCTTGCCCTCCTCGCTGACGGCGTGGATCTCGGCCCCATCCAGGGTCGCAATCCGCTCTGCCAGGGCGTGGCGCAGATCGGGCTGGGTCAGCACCACCAGGCTGGATACATGGAACTCTTCTCGCGTCATATCACCGTTTTCCAACTTGTTCGTCTCTTGGGTCATCGCGAAGCCTCGCCACGAGACAGACCGATGCTGATGCTACCCACCGGGCAATCCGCCACGCAGGCCCCGCAGCCGTTGCACGACTCGGCATGGATGCCGGGGGTGGGTACGCGCCCCAGCCGGGGGGAAAAGCGGATGGCCTGCTGCTCGCAGCTGTCCTGACAGCGCTGGCAGAACACCTGGGCAGTGGCCAGACAGCCCGCCTCGATATGGGCCACATACTCCCAGGGTGTCTGGGTTGTCGGCCTGAACACCGGCGCCTGGCAGGCGCTGACACACTCGGTGCAGAAGGTGCACTCGCCGCGGTGAAAATCCACCGTGGGGAAGCCCCCGTCTCCCTTGATCAGGATCTGCTCCGGACAGGCCGCCAGACAGTCGCCGCAGCGGGTGCAGCCGGCCACGAACTCGTCCCAGGAGACGGACCAGGGCAACTGGATCCCGGCCTTGGGGGCGCTCAGGCGTCCCCGAAACAGGCCTCTGCGTGACAAGTTGACCCCGTCGGTCATATCGACTCCTCTTTTCGGGGGCGGATGCCCCCGCGCGGATTCCGTGACTGGCATTTTCAATACCAATTATAAGCGTGGGTGTATATTGCGGCCCTGACAAGTCAGGGGATATACCACCAGGGAGATAAACAGGGGGGATTCTTGCGCTGGATCAAACCCTTGGCGCAATTAGACACAGCAGGGGCAAGGTAAATTACCCCTATGTGAGGATTGATAATTAATCGAAGGTTATTTGAGGTGCACGGCGGCTGTCAGCCGCCGATGGAGGCCAGGTGGGGGGTCATGCCTGCATTGCCTTCATGGAGGCGATGGGTGGCGGCCTTGCCGGTCAGCGCCTGGCGAATACGCCATTGTAGCGCCTCCTGCAGGCTGTCATCGGTGAGCAGATCCCGCAGTTCCACCCCGTTGTCGCCAAAGAGACACAGGTGCAGCTTGCCCTTGGAGGAGACCCGCAGCCGGTTGCAACCGGCGCAAAAATCCTTGCTGTAGGGCATGATGAGCCCCACCCCGCCCCTCGAGTCCGGATGCGTGAACACCTGGGCAGGGCCATCATCGAGGCCGCGCAGCTGCTGCACCCAGCCGCTCTCTTGCAGGCGCTGCTTGATGAGTTCACCGCTGGTATGGTGATCGCGAAACAGGGCGTCCATCTCGCCGGTCTGCATCAGTTCGATGAAACGCAGCTCGATGGGTTTGTCGCGGATCCAGGCGAGGAATGTCTCGAGCTGATGATCATTGAGCCCCTTGAGCAGCACGGCGTTGATCTTGACCGACCGAAAACCGGCACTCAGGGCGGCGTCTATCCCCGCCATCACCTCCGCCAGCTTGTTCTCGCCGGTGATCTGGTGGAACTGACGGGGATCCAGGCTGTCGACGCTGACGTTCAGGGCCGTCAGCCCCGCATCGAACCACTCGCGGGCACGCTCCTTGAGGCGATACCCGTTGGTGGTCATGGCCACCTTCTCGATGCCGGGGGTATTGGCCACGGTCTCGATGATGGCCGTGAAGTCGCGGCGCAGGGAGGGCTCGCCTCCGGTCAGACGCACCTTGCGCGTCCCCATGGCCGCAAACCCGGAGACGACGCGACGGATCTCCTCCAGGGAGAGGAAGGACTGGCGCCCCTCACCATCTCCTTTCGGCGGGTGATAGCCGTCCGGCAAACAGTAGGTACAGCGGAAATTGCAGACGTCGGTGACCGACAGACGCAAATAGTAAAAGCGACGGGAAAAACCATCTTCAAGTGGCAACATAAACACCTTTCCAAATACGGGAGGCCAGGGCATTTCTTTCCTGACCCTTTCAGCTCGAACATCGGCTGACGGCGATCTCCCCCTATCTCAATGACTTAGGCAAAATCGCTCGGAGTTCATCTAGTTTTTCGATGCTAGCACAACTTGGAGTACACTCCCATGCTACTTTGTGGGGTCTTTGTGGGTGAAAAGGGAGCCGGTCGGCATGGGAAAATGGTTCAGAGTGCAGTCGGTCAGCAGCGCCATCGGTCGCTCCATGGTGCTGATCCTGTTCATGGCCAGCCTGATCGCCGTGGTGGCCATGGTCACCCTCTTCTATTCGGTTCCCGATGCCAAGGCCATCAACCTGTCGGGATCCCTGCGCATGCAGGCCTACCGCATGGCCTATGAAATCGAGAAGGATCAGGTCGTCCTCGGTCGGCTCGCCCAGTTTGAACAGACCCTTCATGCCCCCGAGCTGCAGGAGACCCAGCGCTGGATCACGCCCGCCTCCCTGCGCCGCACCTATGGTGAAGTCCTCTTGCAATGGCAAGTGATGCGCGAACACATCGAGAATGCCACGCCCAGCCGTTATACCGACAATACGGAACAGTTCGTCGCCGCCATCGATGACTTCGTCAACCAGATGCAGTACCACGTGGAGTTCAAGGTGCGCATGCTGGCGCTGGCCGAGGGGCTAGGGCTGCTCGCCATCATCACCATCGCCTGGTGCACGGTGCGCTTCACTCGCCAGCAGGTGGTGGCGCCCTTGAATCAGCTGGTCTATTGCGCACGCCAGATCCAGCGTCAGGAATTCGATCTCACCCTGCCCCCCCACTGTGAGAACGAGCTGGGAGAGCTGTCGGGAGCCTTCGCGACCATGGCCGACGAGCTTGGCAAACTCTACCGGGAGCTGGAGAGCAAGGTGGAGGAGAAAACGGCCAAGCTGCAACAGGCCAACGACACCCTCTCCTTCCTCTATTCCACCGCCCAGAAACTGCACGCGGCGCCCCTCAGCCGCCGCACCCTGCAAAAGCTGCTGGAGCGGGCCGCCGCCCACCAGCACATCGAGTACATCCGCCTCACCCGCTTCGAGCACAATGCGATGCCGGTCTACATCACAGGTCGCAAGGGGTGGCCGGGGGATCTGGACGCCGTGGTGAGCTTCTACCTGCAGATGGATGACGAGGAGTACGGCCGGCTCGACATGATAAGCGACCACCCCATCGACGAGCGGCTGATGAAGAACTTCTCCATGTTGCTGGCCCAGGTGCTGCACAAGGATCAGACCCTGCTGCAGCACCAGCGCCTGCTGCTGATGGAAGAGCGCGCCGTCATCGCCCGTGAACTGCACGACTCCCTCGCCCAGGCCCTCTCTTACCTGAAGATCCAGGCCACGCTGCTCAAGCGCTCCTTCGCCAAGGGGGACAGGGCCAAGACCGAGGCAGCCATGGAGCAGATCGACGAGGGACTCAGCAATGCCTATACCCAGTTGCGCGAACTGCTCGGCACCTTCCGCCTCAGCATCGGCGATGCCAACCTGGGTGAAGCCATCGCGGTCATGCTCGAGCAGCTCAAACCCCAGACGCACGCCGACATCAGGCTCCAGTACGGACTGACGGACACCGACCTTGAAGCGGGGCAGCACATCCACATCCTGCAGCTGATCCGTGAGGCAGTGCTCAATGCCATCAAGCATGCCAGCGCGCGGCACATTGACGTTAGCTGTGAGACCCTGGCTGATGGTAACATCCAGGTTCAGATTGCAGACGATGGTGTTGGAATAAGGGGCGCAAGCTCGGCGGTGAATCACTACGGTCTCAGCATCATGAATGAACGCGCCAGCAAATTGCGCGGCCAGTTGACCATCAGTGAACCGCCCTCCGGGGGCACCCGCATACACCTGACCTTTCCCACCAGCCTAACAAGAGACGCCTGATGGACGAGATGAAATACAGTGTTCTGGTCGTGGATGACCATCCCCTGATGCGCAAGGGAATTGTGCAACTGCTGGAGTTGGAAGATAACATCGACGTGGTTGGCGAGGCCTCCAACGGCACCGACGCCGTGGCCATGGCCAAGGAGTCCGAACCGGACCTTATCCTGCTCGACCTCAACATGAAGGGGTTGTCAGGTCTCGATACCCTCAAGGCGCTGCGGGCCGAAGAGGTGACTTCCCGCGTGGTGATCCTGACCGTCTCTGACGCCCGCCAGGATGTGGTTGCCCTGCTCAAGGCTGGCGCGGACGGCTATCTGCTCAAGGACACCGAGCCTGACATGCTGCTGGCCCAGCTGGCTGACGTGATGACCGGCAAGCAGATCCTGAGCGAGCCGCTGCGTCCCTATCTCGAGAACATCTACGAGCTGGACCACCTGCAGCAGAAGCTGGAGAGCCTGACCCGACGCGAGATGCAGATCATGCGTGAAATCGCCAAGGGGTTGTCCAACAAGCAGGTCGCCTCAGTGCTCCATATCTCCGAGGGAACCGTCAAGGTCCACGTCAAGAGCCTGCTGAAAAAGCTCGAGGCCCAAAGCCGCGTCGAAGCAGCCGTCATGTACCTGGAACAGCGCAACTGAGGTCCCGGCCTCCTGCCAGCAAGGGGTCACCATCCGTGCCTCCTTGCTGGCCCCCTCTCCTTTTCCCCAAATGGCGCGGAACCCGGTGCTCTATTGAGTAGATGGATTATTATTTTCATGACATCGAACGGGAAGGAAACATCGACATGACCTTTGAGCAGATAGAGCTGGTCCAGAAAGCCTGGGGCAGGGTGAGCGCCCTGAACAACAGCTATGTCCAGGAGGTGTATGAAGAGCTGTTCAGATTGTCCCCCGAACTCAGGGCCTTCTTTCCCCCACATCAGGAGCTGCCCGTTGCCAAGGTGTCGGACACCCTGAACACCGTCATCACCAGCCTCTCCCAGCTGGATGCACTGGGTTTCATCATTCGCGATCTCGGCAGGCGTCACCAGCGATTCAACGTTCAACCCCACCAGTTTGCGCTGCTCAAACAGGCGCTGACCCAGGTACTGGCACGGCGTCTCGGCAGTGGTTTTACCCCGGCACTGGCACAGGCCTGGTCGCAGATGTATGACGAAATAGCCGCCCTGATGCTGGACGGCATGACACAGCACACCGAATTCACCACCTGATCCCCTGGCCTTGGTCTCCAATCGCTGAATGGGTCTGTAACAGGCATTTTGCATGAATCAAATTTGCAATATGCGAAAATAGACTCATTCTGCACACGGGGTATGTTCGGCGCCCTAACACCTCACCTGAATCCCTTTCGCACTGCCTTGCCTGCGTTCGCGACATCAAATCACAATAGATTGATTTTAAATGGATATTAAAAATAACCACGGGAAATGACTCACCCCTTCGCCACGCCACCTCTCTCTGGCACGGTCACTGCATTGTCACATTCAGCAATGACTGATTAGGAGGATGGAACATGAAACTTCAACAACTGGCACTGTTCCCCTTGCCGTCCCACATTCTGCCCGGTGGCAAGCTCCCCCTTCGCCTGTTCGAGCCGCGCCACCTGCAGATGCTCAAGGAGTCCTTCCTCGAGGATCGTGGCTTTGGCATCGTGATGGAAGAGACCACCAGCACGGGTACCTGCGGACGGATTCTCCCGGTCGGAACCCGCGTCAAGGTGACTGATTTTTATACCCTCAACGACGGTTTGCTCGGGGTCACCGTGCTCGGCCTTGAACGCTTCTGCATCCACGAGATGGAAACGGATGACGCAGGCCTCAGGCACGCCCAAGTCGAGCCGCTGCCCAACTGGCCGAGTGCGGATTCTGATGTCAGCGACAACCAGCTGGTCAGCCGATTGAGAGAGGTCTTTGCACAATACCCGGAACTGGATGAGCTCTACCCGGACAAGCAGTTCGACGATGCAGCCTGGCTCTGCCAACGCTGGCTCGAGATCCTGCCCATGCCGATCTATGAAAAACAGATGTTGATTGCCAAACAGAACAGTGAAGCGGCGCGCCAGTTCTTGCGCCGACTGATCGCACAGTGAGTCAAAGAGTGAGTCAACGGTTGGTTTGCAAAACGCGAATTCTCGGCACTGCATTCTTATAATGAAAAAATGAGAATTGCATTTTGCAATCACGGTAGCGATAAATAACACACAATTCAGCTACAGGCCGCAAATAACAGGTTTTGAAAAGTTGGCACGACTTTTTCATATAAAACCGTACAACCCGATTTATCCCGTGCTCTCTTCAGTATTTGCTGAAGAATTGGTCAACCACCAGGTTGACCATTTTTTTTACCCAAAATCGGCCGGCATCACCTGCAATGGCGGAGCAGGCAGCTTCGCAGCCTGGCAAGACTGATGGGTTTGGCCAGAAAATCGTTCATGCCCTGGGCAAGGCAGCGGGCCCTGTCCTCCATCATAGCATTGGCCGTCAACGCGACGATGGGCACCTCACACCCCATGTCCCGCAGGCGCCTGGTCGCCTCCAGCCCATCCATCTGCGGCATGCGCATATCCATCAGGACAAGGTCCGGCTGCTGCTTCGCCACTTGTGCCAGGGCCTCCAGCCCATTGCCTGCCAGCCTCACCCTGCACACCAGCTTCTGCAGCATCAGGGATACCACCAGCTGATTGACCGGACTGTCTTCCACCACCAGCACATCCAGCTCCAGTCTGGCGCACTCTTCACTGCCGGGGGCGGTGGCCGGAGCACAGGGAGAGGCCATCCCGGGCAGCTCGAACCAGAAGCAGCTTCCCAGCCCAGGCGTGCTCTGCACGCAAATGTCTCCCCCCATCAGCTGCACCAGCCGCCTGCAGATGGCCAGCCCGAGCCCCGAGCCGGAGAAGCGGCGGGTTGCCGAACTGTCGACCTGATAGAAGGGTTCGAACAGCAACGCCTGATCCTCGGTGGAGATGCCGATCCCCGTGTCGCTGACCATGACCCCCAGCTTTTCCTCCTCCCAGGTCAACGCCAGACGCACGCTGCCGACGGAGGTGAACTTCACGGCATTGCCAAGCAGGTTGCCTATCACCTGGGAGAGGCGGACGGCATCCCCTTGAAGGCGTTCAGGGAGCGTCTCATCCAGATGCCAGTGCAGAGTGATGCCCTTGGCACTGGCCTGTGCCTGCAAGGGCTCCACCAGGGCACGGCACAGCTCGGCTGGTTGAAAGGGTTCACAGTGCAGCGTCAGGGTATGTGACTCTATTTTCGAGAAATCGAGCACATCGTCGATGATGGTCTGCAACAGATGCGCAGAGTGGGTGGCATGGCCGATGAGGGTCTGTTGCGGAGTGTCGAGCCGGCCGTGCTGCAGCAGATCCAGCATCCCCAGCACGGCGTTCATGGGAGAGCGGATCTCGTGGGTCATCATGGCGAGGAACTGGGATTTGGCACGGTTGGCCGTCTCGGCATCGTCCCGCGCCCGCGCCAGCTCCTGCTCGCGGCGGATCTGGCTGCCTATCTCCCGCGCCGTGCCCCGATAGCCGAGGAAGCGGCCACCGGCATCATGGCAAGGCTCCGCATTGATCTCCATCCAGCAAGGCCCGCCCGCCAGCATCACCTGGGCCCGCATTCCCCGCACCGGCAGATGGTGGGCGATCAGGTGCCGATAGTGGCTCCAGGCCGGGTCCTGCTTGTCGTGGGCAAAATCATAGAGGCTTCTCCCCGTCTGGCGGGCCAGCACTTCCCCCTGATAGCCAGGGGCAGAGACATAGCTGAGCCTGTGCTGGGGATCGGTCTCCCAGAACCAGTCAGAGGCCATGGCGGCAAAACTGCGAAAACGCTGTTCGCTGGCCTGCAGGGCCAGGGTCTTGAGGTCAACCTGTTCTTGCAGGCGAGCCCGATAGGCGATGTTGACCAGAGCCTGGGAGATGAGCGGGCGACAACGCTGCATCGCCGCCTTGCTCTTGAGATCGAAGGTGCCCGCCACGCTGTGCCGGCAGATGAGCACACCGGAAAACCCCGGTCCCTGCAAGCCTGTCATCATGACGCTGGCCCAGCCCGGCGCCCCTGCCAGCGGCGCCAGCTCAGGCAGTTGGGCGGGATCATAGATGACCAGGGTCTCCCCCTCGATGGCCCTGGAGAAGAGCGGTGTCAGCGACCAGGTCCGGCCCACCTCGTCCGGCTGGGTGCTCAGATGGGTGCTGCCCCTCACGGCCTCCCAGGCGACCACGTCCGCCTGTTCGAATCCGATAAAGGGCTTGAGAGCAAGAATGAGACTCTCCAGTACCTGCTCCAGACTCTGGGCCTGTGCCAGGGTCGCCACCCCGCACAGCAGGGCTTGGGACTCCTCCCGATATCTGGCCTCCCGCTCCCGGCAACGCATCAGCTCCACCAGCGTGGTTTGCAGTTTGTCACCCAGGGTTTCGAGTTCGCTATTGCCTATCATCTTGAATCCAGCACAGTGTCAGCTCTCGAGGAAGATTACGCTCGACACCATGAGGTTGCCGTGTGCCAGCTCACCATGGGGTAATCGTCCCTGTTCACCGAAGGTAAAGGGCGTGATGAAGGGGATCTCACCCAGCCTCTGACTGAATTGACTGACGATGTCCCCCAGCCTGTCCCCCAGTGCCAGCCGACAACCGGCACAAAACACCACCAGGGCGCCAAAGGGGCGCATATTGCTCGCCATGCCATATTCAGGCTCGATATTCACCGCATTCAGGCTGCGCTGCAACAACCCTTCCTGGCTGCTGTACATGAGCAGCAGCCGCTCTCCCAGTCGGGTTTCGGTAAAGAGGCGTAGCCCCTCCCGCGCCGTCACCGCCTCGGGATGGGAGAGCTTGTAGTAGGGCAGGTCATCGAGCATGCCGACCTGACGGGCCAGTGGCGAGAGCGTCGTCTCCCTGAGGATGGGGCCCACTGGCCAGGGCGTCGCACGCTCGGTCCAGCGACCATAGACCCGGGCCGCCGGCTCGTGATCGATGGTCAGCACCTCCCGCCCGTCTATCCCGGTAATGATGCCGCGACACTCGGTGGGTACATAGCCTGAATGAAACTGGAACGCCAGTTGGCAATCGGGGTAAAGCACCGCCAACACGCACCCTTGTGATCCCTCCCCTTCGTCCCAGCACAGCTGCCACTGCCCGGCCACGCCGTCGTCTGCCGCCGACCCGCCGACGACGGGAACGGTCGCGCCAAACTCGGCGTCGATCCCCGCGAGCACAACCTCCTCCAGCCCCGGGCTGGTGTGCAGCAACACGAGCTGCGGCAGCTCTCCCGGTCGGCCACCATCGGCGATGGCGCGGCGCAGCAATGCCCGCACATCCGGTTGATCCCCCATCTGGCCAGCCACGCCATAGGCCCCCTTGTCATCATAAAGGGCGGCGACCGACAGGCTCCAGCCATGCCGACCATGATGGCCATCCTGGGTCAGGATACCGCCGCAGGAGCTGCAACCGATCAGCCGGGTATCGGGAAAACGTGCCTTGAGCGCACGGCGCAGTTCCGCCGCCTCGTGTGCTTGGGTAAAATAGACCAGCAACAGCGATGGAACATGGGATGACTGGGCATGCAACCGCTCTGTAACTTGTTGGGCGGCCAGTGGGGTCGTCTCGGCAAGCGAGTGAGCCGTCAGGAAGTTCAACATCGTCTCCTAGGGGTACGGGATGCTGGCATCAAGCAAAAATCATACCCTTATCAAACAATTACCTGGCCATGGAGACTAGAATGGTGCTCACTGGCCTCCCACGGGATCACTGCATGTGGCAAAAAAATATCAATGACTTCGACCGGGTCGTCGCCATCGGCGGCGGGCACGGTATGGGCCGGGTGCTCTCTTCCCTGTCGTTCTTGGGATCCCGGCTGACGGGCATCGTCACCACCACGGATGATGGCGGCTCCACCGGACGCCTGCGCAAAAGCCAGGAGTGCATCGCCTGGGGGGATCTGCGCAACTGCCTCAACCAGCTGGTGACCACCCCCAGCATCGGTAGCCAGCTGTTCGAGCACCGCTTTACCGGCCGCGGCGAGCTGGCGGGCCACAACCTCGGCAACCTGATGCTGCTGGCCCTCGACAACCTCTGCGTGCGCCCCCTGGATGCCATCCGGCTCATCAGCGACATGCTGGAAATTGAACCCAATCTGCTGCCCATGTCCGAGCATCCCACCGATCTGTGCGCCCACACCGTCTGTGGCGATCAGATCCTGGGAGAGGTCTCCATCGATCAGCTCACCACGCCGCCACGGGCCCTGAGCCTGAAACCGGTCGTGCCCGCCACGCGCGAAGCAGTCGAGGCGCTGAGCCAGGCCGACATGATCATCCTGGGGCCGGGCAGCTTCCTCACCTCCATCATGCCTCCTCTGCTGCTGCGCGAAATTGCGGAGGCGATCCGCAGCAGCCGCGCCATCGTCGTGTTCATCAGCAATCTGGTGGACGAAGAGGGTCCGGCAGGCCAGTTGTCACTGTCCAGTCAACATCGTTGGCTGGAAGAGCGGATAGGCAGCGGCCGGATCGATGCCATTCTGGCTCCCGAGGGCCCCCAGGTACCCGAGCTGCAGCACTGCCTCGTTCGGGCCGAGCTGGGTGAAGCGGCCCTCCCCCACCGCCACGACCGCCTCAAGCTGCGGCTGGCACTCGACACCGTGATCCTGAGCAGGCTTGGCGAGCGCGACATGGCGGGCTGATGCCCTTCTGGATCAGTGAAACTGGGCCAGATGGGTGAAGACCTGGGGCAGGGAGTGCTCCAGCTCAGCCAGCAGTCTGCCGGCCTCTTGCTCATCTTCCCGGCGACAGGCGGACTCCAGATCCATCACCTGCTGATAGCTGGGTTTGGCGCCATAGCTGCCACAGGACGATTTCATGCTGTGGGCAAGACGCGCCAGGGCTGACCAGTCCCGCTGCTCAAAAAGCGGTCTTAATTGGGCCAACTGCTCGCCTACCTCTTCGACAAACACCGAGATGACGACCGGCATCATCTCGTGACCGATATCATCTGCCAGTTGTCGCAGCACTTTCTGATCCAGCCACTCCATCTTCTCTTCCCTATGATGGTATTCAAACAGACCACAATATAGCGGACCCACAGCCCCGCTGTCACCCGTCCTTCGGGCATGCCCGTATCGCTCCGGATGCTCTTGCGACACCAGAATGTGAGCAGCTTCAAGTTATCGGTATGTCAGTCAGAATGGAGAGAGATAAAGGTTGTCACAAAATTAACATTAAAGTAACAATGCAACCCATGAGAATGATGCGGCTCAGCAACACCTCTCTCATCCCTTTTTGCCTGTATGGCTGCTGCGAAGAACCAGGGTAGACATCTGCCCTGGTATTTTTTTATTTCTGGTTCAACAAGTTGGCTGCATTGCCATATTCCAGCTCACCCAGCCTGAACAGGCAGAACTCCCCGGGCACCATCTTCACCCAATTCTCGTTGCCGGTGAGCGGCCGGGTGGCGATCAGGGTCACCACATCGTTCGGCGTCGTTTCACTCTGAAAGTCGATGGCCACATCCTCATCCAGCAGACGGGCTTCGCCAAAGGGAGCCCTGCGCGTCAACCAGTAAAGGTTGTTGCTGCAATAGGTCATCACGAACTCTCCGTCCGACAGCAGCATGTTGAACACCCCGAGCCCGCGCAGCTCGTCGCACAGGGTCGCGAGGTAACGGAACATGGCGGGGAAATTTGCCGGCCGTTTGGGGTACTTGTGCTCCAGCCTGTCGAGCAGCCAGCAGAAGGCGTGCTCGCTGTCGGTGTCGCCGACCGGACGGTGGCGCCCGGTCGGCAGCTTCTTGTAACCGGTCAACTGGCCATTGTGGGCAAAGGTCCAGTAACGGCCCCACAGTTCGCGGGTAAATGGGTGGGTGTTTTCCAGGGAGACACACCCCCGGTTCGCCTGCCGGATATGGCTGACCACGGCACGGCTCTTGATGGGCAGTGCCTGGACCAGCTTGGCGATGGGAGACTGGGCGCTGGGTTCGGGATCCTTGAAGGTGCGAAAACCCCGCCCCTCATAGAAGGTGATCCCCCAGCCATCCTTGTGGGGACCGGTCTTGCCGCCCCGCAGCATCAGCCCGGTAAAGCTGAAGCAGATGTCGGTCGGCACATTGGCACTCATGCCGAGCAGTTCGCACATATACCATCCACTCCCTGAATGTCTTGACTCTAGTTTCGTCAATCAACCGTCACGGCTGGATGAGAGGGCCGGTATGGTCACCCATCCCCCCTCTCAATCCCGGATCGTTGATTACTTGGCCATCTCTTTTTCAACCAGTTGGATCAGGATGTGGATCACCTTGATGTGCACTTCCTGGATGCGGTCGGCATAACCGAAGTGCGGCACACGGATCTCCACATCGGCCAGACCAGCCATCTTGCCGCCGTCCTTGCCGGTCAGGGCAATCACCTTCATCCCTTTGGCACGGGCCGCCTCGATGGCTTTGAGGATGTTGCCGGAATTGCCGCTGGTGGAGATGCCGAGCAGCACGTCACCACGACGGCCGACGGCCTCCACATAGCGGGAGAAGACATAGTCATAGCCAAAGTCGTTGGAGACGCAGGAGAGGTGGCTGGGATCGGAGATGGCGATGCCGGCATAGCCTGGGCGGTTCTCGCGATAACGACCGGTCAGCTCCTCGGCAAAGTGCATGGCATCGCAGTGGGAGCCGCCGTTGCCGCAGGAGAGTACCTTGCCTTCCTGCTTGAAGGAGTCGGCGAGCAGCTTGGCCGCCGCCTCGATGTTTTTCAGATTTTGCTCATCTGCCAGGAACGCCTGAAGCACGCTGGCAGCTTCGGTCAACTCGTTGCGGATCAGTTCTTGGTACATGGTTTTTGAAATCTCGTCGTCCAACATAGGGTGGCGGCATTGTCGCACAAGCCAGTCCAATCGTCGCCCCCCGCCCGCCAAGATGGGGCGGGCAGCGCGTTATGCCGATCACAGAGCCAAGGTAACAGGCTTGTAAACAGCTTGATAAGTTTGTGCGTATGAATTACAACAGGGGCCACATCCAACAGGTCAGACCTCTGGATCAGTTAACGCCAATTTCCCAACCTCGGCAATTCATGCAAGGAGCAAACAATGACGACGACCCTCACTCTGCTCGGGGTGATCCTGGTGATCGGCGCCATGGCCTATCGCCGTGCGTCCCTGTTCACCGCCACGCTTGCCACGGCCGCCGCCCTGGTCGCCGGCACCTTCTATGGCCATGTGCCCCTGTTGGTGTGGGCGCTGTTCGCGGTGATAGCCCTGCCCCTCAATCTGGTGGAGTTTCGCCGCAACCAGCTGACCAAGCCGCTGTTCAAGATCTACAAGTCCATCATGCCGGAGATGTCCCGAACCGAGAAGGAAGCCATCGAAGCGGGGACGACCTGGTGGGAAGCGGATCTGTTTGCCGGCAACCCGGACTGGAAGAAGCTGCACGCCATTCCGGTCAGCACGCTGTCTGCCGAAGAGCAGGCCTTCATGGACGGTCCGGTTGAAGAAGTGTGCCGCATGGTCAACGACTGGGAAGTGACCCACGAGCGTGCCGATCTCTCTCCCGAGGTATGGCAATACCTGAAGGACAACAAGTTCTTCGCCATGATCATCAAGAAGAAATATGGCGGGCTGGAGTTCTCCGCCTACGCCCAGTCCTGCGTGCTGCAAAAGCTGTGCGGCGCCAGCGCCGTGCTCGCCTCCACCGTCGGCGTTCCCAACTCCTTAGGGCCGGGTGAGCTGCTGCAACACTACGGTACTGACGAGCAGAAGGATTACTATCTGCCCCGTCTGGCTGTCGGCAAGGAGATCCCCTGTTTCGCCCTGACCAGCCCGGAAGCGGGTTCTGATGCGGGCTCGATTCCCGACTTCGGCATCATCTGCAAAGGCGAGTGGGAAGGGGAAGAGGTGCTCGGCATGCGCCTGACCTGGAACAAGCGCTACATTACCCTGGCTCCCATCGCCACCGTACTCGGCCTCGCCTTCAAGCTGCGTGACCCTGACCACCTGCTGGGTGAGGAAGAAGAGCTCGGCATCACCTGCGCCCTCATTCCGACCCACATCAAGGGAGTCGACATCGGTCGCCGCCACTTCCCGCTCAACGTGCCGTTCCAGAACGGCCCGACCCGCGGCAAGGACGTGTTTGTACCGCTCGACTTCATCATCGGCGGTCCGGCCATGGCCGGTCAGGGCTGGCGCATGCTGGTGGAGTGTCTCTCCGTCGGTCGCGGCATCACCCTGCCTTCCAACAGCACGGGCGGCGTCAAGATGCTGGCCCTGGCCACCGGTGCCTACAGCCGCATCCGTCGCCAGTTCAAGCTGCCGATTGGCAAGATGGAAGGGATTGAAGAGCCGCTGGCACGCCTGGGTGGCAACGCCTACATCATGGGCGCCGCCGCCAAACTGACGGTCACCGGCATCGATCTCGGTGAAAAACCCTCGGTCATCTCCGCCATCGTCAAGTACCACCTCACCGACCGCGCCCAGAAGTGCATCATCGATGCCATGGACATCCATGGCGGCAAGGCCATCTGCATGGGGCCGAACAACTATCTAGCCCGTGGCTATCAGGGGGCGCCCATCGCGGTGACCGTCGAAGGAGCCAATATCCTGACCCGCAGCATGATCATTTACGGTCAGGGAGCCATCCGTTGCCACCCCTACGTGTTGCCGGAGATGCTGGCCGCCAGCCACCCCGACAAAGAGCAGGCGCTGAAAGATTTCGACAAGGCGATGTTCAGCCACGTGGGCTTTGCCATCAGCAACCTGGTGCGCAGCTTCTGGCTGGGGCTGACCGGTGCCCGCTTCGCCGCAGCGCCCTACAAGGATCAGACCAAGGGCTACTATCAGCAGCTCTCTCGCCTCTCCGCCAACCTGGCCTTCCTGTCAGACATGGCGATGGGCACCCTGGGTGGCGAGCTCAAGCGCAAAGAGCGGGTCTCTGCCCGCCTTGGCGATGTGCTGAGCCAGCTCTATCTGGCCTCCAGCGCCCTCAAGCGCTATCAGGATGAAGGACGCCAGCAGGCCGACCTGCCGCTGCTGCACTGGGCACTGCAAGACGCCCTGTTCAAGGCTCAGGAAGCGATCGACGAGTTGCTGCGCAACTTCCCGAACCGCTGGATTGGTCTGGCCCTGCGCGCCATCGTGCTGCCCCTTGGTCGCGACCTGAAGCGTCCCTCCGACAAGCTCGACAGCCAGGTGGCCCGCCTGCTCCAGGTGCCAAGTGCCACTCGCAGCCGTCTGGCCGAGGGCCAATATCTGACGCGCGAGGAGGGCAACCCCTTCGGGCTGCTGGAACAGGCGCTGGACGATGTGCTGACCGCAGAGCCGCTGTTTGACAAGGTGTGCAAAGCCGAAGGGAGCAAACGCCCCTTCACCCAGCTCGACAAGGTGGCAGAGGCGGGCCTGAGCCTCGGTGTCATCAACCAGGCCGAAGCGGACCTGCTGCGGCGCGCCGAGGAGAGTCGCCTTCGCACCATCAACGTCGATGACTTCGATCCCGTCGACCTGGTGGCCAACAAGGCACTGTTTGAAGCCTCCGCCTATCACAGGGCAGCTTGATGCCTCTGATGCCAGAACGCCTCCCTTGTGGAGGCGTTTTTCATGAAAGGGCGGGTGGATGGCATCCGATACGAAGAAAGAGAAACCGACTGGATCATATTTTGGATATCAATCCGTTTCCTATATTGAATGAAGCGGTTAAGGTAAGCACAGGATCACACACAGGATTGCATAATGGATGATCAAATCCTGATTATTGATGATGAAGATCTTCCCCAATCAGCACCGCGTCCCGCCGGCTGGAAGGTGATGATAGTGGACGATGAACCCGAAGTGCATCGCATCACCAAAATCACCCTGAACAAGTTTGAATTCGACGGCAAGCCGATCGATTTTCTGCACGCCTACTCTGCGGCTGAAGCCAAAGCCTTGCTCGCCCTCACCCCGGATGTCGCCCTGCTGCTGCTCGACGTCGTCATGGAGGTCGATCATGCCGGTCTCGAGGTGGTCAAGTTCGTGCGCGACGAGCTGCAAAACAAGATGGTGCGCATCGTGCTGCGAACCGGTCAGCCCGGCCAGGCCCCGGAAGATGACGTGGTGACCAACTACGACATCAACGACTACAAGGACAAGACCGAGCTCACCTCCCAGAAACTGCGCACCCTGCTGCGCGCCAGCCTGCGCTCTTACCGGGACATCCGAACCCTTGAGAGCAATCGACAGGGGCTGGAAAAGGTCATCGAGGCGTCCAAGGGGATCTTCGAGCAGCGTGCCCTGCGCCAGTTCGTCGAAGGAGCCCAGACCCAGCTCAGTGCCCTGCTCAATCTGGAAGAGTCCCAGATTTACGATGTGAAGCACCTGGCGTATGAGGTGCGGGATCAGGTGCTCGAGCCTCTGCTCAGCGATGGTCCCATGCTGCGCCTCGTCGATGCGCCGGAAATCCTGCGCTGTGCCATGGCCAAGGGAGCCAATGTCTACGATGGCAACCAGATGGTGCTCTATTGCCAGAATGCCCGTCATCACCTGCTGTTCCACATCGAGACCACTCGCCCGCTCAGCCAGATGGATACCGGGCTGCTGAGCCTGTTCACCGAAAACATCATAGTGGCGCTGGAGAATATCCGGCTCAACGAGGTGATCGGTGACAACCAGCGAGAGATCATCTATCGCATCGGCGAACTGGTGGAGAGCCGCTCGAAAGAGTCCGGCTTGCACGTCAAGCGGGTGGCCCTCTACACCGAACTGTTCTGCAAGCTGCTCGGCATGAATGAGGACAGGTGCGAGCTCATCAAGCGTGCCTCTCCCCTGCACGACATCGGCAAGGTGGGGATCCCGGACGCCATCTTGCACAAACCGGGCAAACTCACTCCCGAGGAGTGGGAGATCATGAAAACCCACGCCCAGCTTGGGCAGGACATGCTCTCCGGCAGTGACCTGGCCCTGTTCCAGATAGGCGCCACCATCGCGGGCAACCATCACGAGAAGTGGAATGGCAGCGGCTATCCCCGCGGATTGAAGGGAGAGGACATTCCGCTGGAAGGACGCATCGTCGCCCTGGCGGATGTGTTCGATGCCCTGGGCTCCGATCGTTGCTACAAGCAGGCCTGGCCGCTGGAGCAGGTGCTGGCGTTGATCAAGGAGGAGAAAGGAGAGCACTTCGACCCCCTCCTGGTGGACCTGATGCTGGCCAATCTGGAGAAGTTCCTCGATATTCGCGAACAGTACAAAGACATCTATATCGGCGCTCACTGATATCGGGTTCACCCCATCCACTTGCCACCATGAAGAAGCCGCCCATTGGGCGGCTTCTTTGCAATGTGCGCGGAATTATTGCTCCGGCAGATTGAGATCCAGTTTGGGGGTTGCTGGCGTCTCTTCAAGTTGCGCCTTCTGCGCCGCCATCGCCTTGTGCAGGGTGCGGCGCTTTTGCAGCAGAATGAAACCACCGGCCCCCAGCAAGAGCAGCAACACGCCACCTCCCCCCAGCGCCCAGGGCAGCCAGACCGGACTCTCCCGCTCCTCGAACCGGTCGGGGGTGGCGGCGGATGCTGGCATGGCCGCAGAGGGTGCAGGAGGGGGGGGAGGCGGTGCTATGGTGAACGACTTGGCCGGCAATTGCAGTTGCACCTCGCGACCGAGCCGGGTTGTTCCAAAGAGGGTGGCCTCCACCTTGTACTGCCCTGCCGCCTTGAGGACGGAGAGATCGACGCCAAAACGCGGCGCTGTCGCCACCTCGTTGAACGTCATGCTACTGCCGCTGCCGTCGATGGCCTTGCCCTGGATGACCACGGAGGCGGGATCCAGTTCATCCACATCGATGACCAGAGAGAGCTTGGCTCCCCCCTCCCCGGAGGGGGGATTCAGGGAATAGCTGACCGGCCAGGGGTAGAGCAGCACCGGCTGTGACTGGGCTCGTGAGAAGACCTCATTGCCGGTGCTGAAGAGGGCTCGGTATTTTCCCGCAGGGACGTCCAGTACCGCCTCGGCGGTCAAGATACCGTCCCCCGGCACTTCGTCCACCCCCTTGCCATCATCCATGTAGCGTCCCAGGGTCTCCTCGAACACGGGATCGCCGCTCTGGCTGGCATCGTTGAACTGCTGCAGCTTGACGGTCATGCCCAGATCGGTGAGGTAGTAACCCGCCCCAGGCGCCGCGCCATCGATCAGCAGACGGGATTGCAGTTTGACCCGCTCACCCTGATAGAGGCGGGCCGGCAGCGGCTCGCTCTCGACCTGGATGTCGGTGAGCAGGCGCACCCGATTGTCGGGGTCCACCTCTCCGATCGCCTGCCAGGGGCCGGGCATGGGGTCGCGGATGGTGATGAGATCCTGATCCTTGAGGGGCAACCAGCCCACGTCGGGCGGCTTGACCTTGCCCACATAGAGCTTGCTGCCATCGGGCCGCACCAGGATCACCGAAGGCGTCCCCGGCTTGCGCTTGATGATGAAGGTGATCTCCTTCACGCCGTAATCGATGCGAAAGCGGTTATCGAGCAGAGGAATGTCGGAAGGCGCAAACACCTCGTTGGCCGCGGCCGGGAGGGAGGCCAGCAGCAGCAGCCCCCAAAGCGATCTCATTGCCGCCACAGGCAGGCACCTCCTTTTTTCTGTACCAGATCCAGCCTCGCTTCATGAACGGCCGCCACCTCGTCGCTCGCGCGCACCACCCTGAGCGGTGGGCGATTGCTCTCCAGACGACGAATGCCGGTATCCTGGCTGGTCTCGCTCTCGCTGGTTTCGCTCGCCAGATTGAGTTTGGTCTGGCCACCCGTCATCAGGAGGTAGACGTCCGCCAGGATCTCCGCATCAAGCAAGGCGCCGTGCAGGGTACGGTGAGAGTTGTCGATGCCGTAGCGATCGCACAATACGTCCAGGTTGTTGCGCTTGCCCGGGAAGAGATCCCGCGCCATCGCCAGGGTATCCGTGATGCCGCAGATATCCGCCGTCTTGAAGTTCAGACCGAGCTTGCTGAACTCATAGTCCATGAAGCTCACGTCAAAGGGGGCGTTGTGGGCGATGAGCTCGGCGCCGCGAATGAACTCGATGAAATCGTCCGCTATCTGGCTAAAAGAGGGCTTGTCCGCCAGGAAGGCATCCGTGATGCCGTGCACGGCGATGGCCTCGGGGTCCACCAGCCGATCCGGCTTGATGTAGACGTGGAAATGGTTGCCGGTGAGTTTGCGGTTGATCACCTCCACACAGCCGATCTCGATGATGCGGTGCCCAAGATAGACAGGGCCGCCCGCGGTGTTCATGCCGGTGGTTTCGGTATCCAGAATGATCTGGCGATTCAGTTGGGGTGTGCTCATGATCAAATCCATGTCAAACTTCGGTTTTACTCGCTAGTTTACCCCAAGCCTCTCGCTAAAACAGATTGATTGCTCATGTTGAAACAGATTGATTTATTCACGGATGGCTCCTGCTTAGGCAACCCGGGCCCCGGCGGCTATGGTGCCGTCATGGTCTATGGCAAGCATCGCAAGGAGATCTCCGCCGGTTTTCGATTGACCACCAATAACCGGATGGAGCTGATGGCTGCCATCATGGGGCTGCGGACCCTGAACGAACCCTGCCAGGTGCGGCTCACCACCGACAGCCAGTATGTGCGCCAGGGGATCACCCAATGGATCATCGGCTGGAAGAAGAAGGGCTGGATGACCGCCAACCGTCAGCCGGTCAAGAACGTCGATCTCTGGCAGGCCCTCGATGCGGAAGTGGCCCGTCACCAGATCGAATGGCTCTGGGTGAAAGGACACTCGGGCCACCCGGAAAACGAACGCTGTGACGAGCTGGCCCGTGAGGCCGCCAGCGGCAAGCAGCTTGCCGAAGACAGCGGCTACCAGCCCTGATGCCCGCTAGCCGCCCTGGCGCGCCATTCCTGGCGCGGCCATCGACTCCGGCAGCCGCCAGCGGCGACGCACCGGTGTGACGGGGAAACGCCGCTTGCGGGCGGCAATCACGTAAATAGACGCCAGGGAGCGGCAATAGTCCCGCCCCAGACTCTCCCGCCACCAGCCGATCTTGCTCTGCCTGCCCATGAAGGAGAAACCGAACCGCTCGTCGAACATCACCTCGCAGCCGAGCAATTGCAGCCAGTCGGTCACCCGTGCGGGCGTGAACATGCGGGCAGACCAGGGCAGATGCCGCCGCATGAAGGGCAGATAGTGACCCAGCCCCACCAGGCTGAGCGGGTTGTAACCGCTGACAATGAGCCAGCCATCGTCGGTCAGCACCCGTTCTGCCTCCCGCAGCACCTGATGAGGATCCGGCGAGAAATCGAGGCAGTGAGCCAGCAGGCAGGCATCCACGCTCCCCGATCGCACCGGCAAGGCGAGCGGATCCCCCTGGATGTCCAGCAGCCGTCCGCCGGGGGCGACACCGATTTGATGACGAATGGTGGAACAGCCGCAGGAGAGTTCGGCGCTCAGGGCACCTATCTTGAGCAAGTGATAGCCAAAGAGGTGGGGGCACCAGTTGTCGAGGCGCTCCTGAAGCTCGGCGGCCACCCAGTCCCCCATGGGCAGTGCGGACCAACTGGTCGGAAGCGCGATCTGTTGTTCGGTACGTGCCAGTTGCATAATGGGACCAACTCGGGGGCGAATGCCATCCAGTTATATAAGATCCCTTCCTTAAAGAGAACACAAGAGACCTCGACCCATGTATACCGTCATCACAGTTCCCGCCTTCAGCGACAACTACATCTGGTTGATCCGTCATGAAAATCACTGCCTGGTCGTCGATCCGGGCGACGCCGCTCCCGTGCTGGAACGGCTGGCTGCGCTGGATCTGGTGCTGGATGCCATCCTCCTGACCCATCACCACCGCGATCACGTCGGGGGCGTATCCGAGCTGCTGCAACACTTCCCCCACGCTCGCCTCTATGGTCCCAAGCATGACCCCATGCCGGACCATCACGGCCAGTGGCTCGACGACGGGGATCAGATCAACTGGCATGGCCTGAGTCTGGATGTCCTCCATGTGCCCGGTCATACTCTGGGGCATATCGCCTATTACGGCCAGGGCATGCTGTTTTGTGGCGATACCCTCTTCAGCGCCGGTTGCGGCCGTCTGTTCGAAGGGACCCCGGCACAGATGCACACTTCCCTGCAACGGCTCGCGGCACTGCCCGATGAGACCCTCCTTTATTGTGCCCATGAATACACGCTCTCCAACCTGCGTTTCGCCCATGCGGTCGAGCCCGACAACCTGGCGATCCAGCGGCAGATCGGCGTGATCAGCAAACTGCGTCAGCAGGGCCTCCCGAGTCTCCCCTCCCGGCTGGGAGATGAGCGGAATTTCAATGTTTTTCTGCGCTGCGAGCAGGACTCGGTAAAATTTTCTGCTGAGAAATACGCCCTTAAATGCTTGGAAAATCCAGAGGATACCTTCGCTGTTCTGCGGGCCTGGAAGGACGTTTTTTGAACAAACCTTGATCAGGGGGGCATTGCCCCTTATGATGCGAGCTGTTTTTCCACAGATGACCTGAGCGAGATGAAGCTACGAACGGCCTTATTGGCAGCGCTGTTTCTCAGCGGCTGTCAAAACCTGAGCCATCAGGATGACCGGGCGGTAACGGCAATCGAGCCGATCAAATCCCCCCAAGTCAGCAAGAAAACGTACAAAAAACACTCTTCGCGGATGCTGTTCGGCGACGAACAGATAGAAGAGCTGGATGACACTGATAACCTGTGGGTGCGTATCAGCGATGATATGCAGCTGGACTCGCACGATAATGCCCGGGTTCGCCAACAGCGTGATTGGTTGTTGCGCAATGATAAGCATATGGCGACCATTGCCAGCCGGGCTGAGCCCTACCTGTATCTGATGGTAGAGGAAATCGAACGGCGTGAGCTGCCAATGGAGCTTATTACCATCCCCATGATCGAGAGCATGTTCGATCCCAATGCCCGCTCCCGCAGCAATGCGGTCGGTCTTTGGCAGTTCGTTCCTGCAACCGGCAAGAATTTCGGCCTGCGCCACGACAACTGGTACGACGGTCGACGCGATGTCCTGGCATCCACCAATGCCGCACTGGATTACCTGGAGTACCTGAACCGGTTCTTCGATGGCGACTGGCTGCAGACCCTGGCCGCTTACAATGCCGGTGAAGGTCGGGTGCGCAACGCCATCACCCGCAACGAACGGGCTGGTCGTCCGACCGACTACTGGTCGCTGGACCTGCCCCGCGAAACCCGGATGTATGTGCCCAAGATCCTGGCCATGGCCGACATGATCCGCAATGCGGACAAATACAATGTCACCCTGCCGGTGCTGGCCAACAAGCCGCAATTGCGAACCATCAATACCGGTGGTCAGATTGATTTGAACGTGGCCGCCCAGCTGGCTGGCGTTTCCGCCTCCCAGCTCAAGGCGCTCAATCCTGCGCTCAAGCGTGGCATGACCTCACCGCAGGGCCCTTACAACCTGCTGGTCCCCGTCGAGTACGCCGACACCCTGGAGCTGGCCCTGGCCGATCTGCCCCAGCGTGAACGTACCCGTGGCGTGCGCTCCTATCAGGTCACCAGTGGTGATACCCTGTCACGGATCGCCCAGAATCACGGGGTGACCGTGCAACAGCTCAAGCTGGCCAACAACATGCGCGGCAACAACCTGCGCCGTGGCCAGAGCCTGATCATCCCCAATGGCGGGCGCGCAACCCAGGTTGCCCAGAGCAAGCCACAGCAGCTCGCCAGCCGCAGTGGTGGCAAGGTGAACTATCAGGTGCGCTCCGGTGACAACCTGTGGAGCATCAGCCAGGCACACGGGGTCACCCACGCCGACCTGGCCAAGTGGAACGGCCTGAACGCAAAGTCAGCCCTCAAGCCTGGCATGAAGCTGGTGGTCTGGCCCAAGCAGGGCAAGAGCAGCAACAAGTCCATGGTCTATCAGGTGCGCCGCGGTGATTCCCTCTCCTCCATCGCAGCCCGCTTCCAGGTCGCCGTCAACGATGTGATGCGCTGGAACCAGCTCGGCAAGAGTGACTATCTCAAGCCGGGTCAGGAGTTGACCCTGTTCGTGAAGAACAACAGCTGATCGCTCGTCGCAATCCAAAAAATACCCCGCTTGATGCGGGGTATTTTTTTGTCTGCATGAACCAGCGGCGACGCCGCTCTCCCCTGAGGGATGACTCAGGGAGTGATGGCCTGGGCCGCAAAGCGCGCCAGAATGGGGTTGTGGTCAGAGGCATCGGTAGCAGGTGAACTCACCTCCACCAGATCCAGATTGCGATAGTAGAGGTGATCCAACGGGCGGCCAAAAGCGGTGCGACGCAGATCAGGCACAGGTATGGCCTCCTGCAGGCCAAGCTCGCCCACCAGCTTGTTCAACCAGAACGCGCGCTTGTCGCTCCAGGTGTTGAAATCGCCACCCAGGATGACCGGCCCCTGGTGGCGATGGATCAACGCAGTCAGATCGTTGAGCTGCTCGCGAAAGGTCGCCATGCCCAGCTCGAAATTGACCGCATGGAGATTCACCACCAGCACGCCGTCAGGATCCCCTTGCAAGGGATAGAGACTGACCAGACCTGACTTGGGGATGCGCAGCAGGGGTTCGGGGGAACGGACGCCACAAACAAACGCCTGCGGCGTTTTCGCCACCGTCATCACGCCAAAGGAGACACCTCCCTGGGTGAAGGCCTGCAACTGCTGCCACTGGAAATCGCCTCTCTTCAGCCAGTCCAGCATCTCGGGCCGGGTCGCCGACTCTTGCAGCAACACCAGATCCTGGGACTTGGCATACTCATCCAGCCCTTCCCGCCAGTTCTTGCGTTGTCCCTTGTAGAGGTTCCAGACGGTGATGCCAAACTCCCTCGGCAAGGCCGTGGAGGCGAGCGCCACCAGAGGTGGTCTGTCACAGCTTGCGCCAGGTATGATACCTGCCGCAGTCACCAGATGATCTTGATCCGGTACCTCGAAGCAACCGACCAGCCCCAACGTCAGCAGGGACGTTCCCAGAATCCGATAACTATTTTTCATTGGCTAACAATCACCTGCCTCTGCAAGACGACATGGCCCTCACACAGGCCACGGTCGCCGACTAGTCTCATTATTCGTGTCCGGCCCGACTCATCCAGAAGGAATTCAACGATGGCGAGACAGCACCAGTACCGCGTGACATTTTACGATCAACAGGGAACCTGTCATCAAGTGGAGCTTTCCACCGTCTATCAAATCAGGCGGGATCCCCAATGTGATCTCTGTCTGTTCGACACCCGGCAGTGCGTGGGGTCGGAAGAGATGCTGGAGCGCATGATACGGCAAAAAACCGGGCTTGAGCAGGAAATATCCATCATCAATGCCCGGCTCATCTGAGCAGACTCAGACCGGGACGGGGCGGGATTTGCCCTGATCGTCGATGGCCACATAGGTGAAGACGCCCTCGGTCACGCAGTACCGCTGGGCTTCGTTCTCCCGCAATACCGGCTTGACCCAGACCTCCAGCTTGAGTCGCATGGAGCTGCGACCAATCTTGAGGCAGCGACCGTAACAGCACACCACGTCACCCACCTTGACCGGGCTGTGGAAGGTCATCCCCTCCACCGAGACGGTACAGATGCGCCCTTTTGCCAGCTCCTTGGCCATGATGCCCCCACCTATATCCATCTGGGACATGATCCACCCGCCGAAGATATCGCCATTGGGGTTGGTATCGGCTGGCATTGCCAGGGTTCTCAGCAACAGCTCCCCATCGGGGTGGCGCTTGGTCTCTTCCATCATTACCGCTCTCTTTATCATGGATGGCGGCATGATAGGGGGCGATCCCCCCCTTGGCAAACCTCAATTGTCCCGGAGCGCGCGCCGTATCTGGTTTGTACGCCAGATGACCGACTCAGGGGCCCGGATGGCGACGACCCGTTCAGCCCTTCAAGGCCGCCCCGTCCGCAAACCAGTGGGCCGGATCCGGCCAGCGATAGACGAAACCAAGCTGCTGGCAGATGCGCTGGCCTTCGATGGGAGCAAACTCCCCCGCCGGCTCGACGAACTGCGGCGGCACCAGCCCGAGCAGGCGGCTCGCGAAGGGGTAGAGCTGCTCCCGGCGCGGGTGGACGGGGGCACTCAGATTGTAGCCATCCCCATCCTGCCCCCGGGCCAGCATCAGCTCACAGGCGGCCACCACGTCGTCCAGATGCACCAGGTTCACAGCCTGGCCTCCTCCGGCCAGCGTCTTGCCCGCCAGAAAACGGCCGGGGTGACGGTCAGGACCATAGAGTCCGGCCGGGCGCAAGATCATGGCGCAGTCAACATGTCCTTCCAGCACGGCAAGCTCGGCCGCCCGCATCCGCAAGCCTCTGTCATGGGCTGGAGCGGGCGTATCCTCCTCCCCCTGTCCGGCCCCCCAGACCGAAGTCGCGCTGATAAACAGAACCCTCTGAACACCAGCCTCCCTCGCCTGTCGGCACAGGCTGGCCACGGACGCCGGGTAATCACCGGTCTTGCTGGGGGGCACGCAGATCACCAGGTCATGACAGCGAAAAGGCAGTGACCCCATGTCAGGGGTGAGTAACAGTGGCCAGGCGGCAATACTCTCCCCTCGCAGCCGTTCAGCCTTTTCGGCCGTACTGACCGTCACCGCGACAGATTGCCCCTGCTCTTGCAATGCCCTGGCCAGGGGCAACCCCAGCCAACCGGCGCCCACGATACCCGTCTGATACTCAAATTCGTTCGTCATACCCGGATCCTGACAAAAAAAAACGGCCATCCAATGATGACCGTCGAAAGTAACGAAGGAAATAGCCGGATTAACCGGTTACCTCCCACAGCGGGAAAATCGGGAGCGCACGCTCCTAATTCGTGGGCCTATCCTAGTGGCAGCGCGGTCAAAAAGCTTTGAAGCGGATCACAGTTGAAAAGGATTTCTGAAATCGCTTTCACTGTTTTGCAAAAAAGTCGACCCGCACGGGGCCAACTTCATGACTCAGGCCACAGATTCCCGCCGTACCAGTTCGGCTTCGAATTTGAGCGCCAGCCCCTCTACCGGCTTGTGATCCAGCAGCCTCAGGGCCAGCTCAGCGGCCCGCTCTCCCATCTCCTCGATGGGGTAACGTACCGTGGTGAGCTTGGGATAGATGTATCGGGCATAGGGGATGTCATCAAAACCGACCACAGAGACCTGCTGGGGTATTTTGTAACCCCGCTCCAGCAGACAGGAGATGGCCCCCGCCACCATGGCATCGTTGAAACCAAGCACAGCGCTGAACTCGACGCCGCGCGCCAGCAGCTCGCTCATGGCCACATAGCCACCTTTTTCATCGGCATAGGCACGGCCGATGAGGGCAGGATCCAGCTCGATACCTGCCCGTTGCAGGGCGAAGCGATAGCCGGCCATCCGCTGCTGACCATCCACAAACTCCTCGTCATCGGAGGTGACGAAGGCAATCTTGCGATGTCCCGCGTCCAGCAGATGCTGGCAAGCCGTGGTGATGCCGGCCTGGTTGTCCAGCCAGACGCAGCGATCCTCGCAGCCTGGCACCTGACGGTTGATGAATACGATGGGGGTCGTGCCCGACGCCAGCTCGCTGAGCTCTTCGTCAGGCAGCGCCTTGCTGTGCAGGATCAGGGCATCGCACTGGCGCTGCAGCAGCGCCTGGATGGCGTGCCGCTCACGGGTCGCGTCGTGGTTGCCGGACACCACGATGGTGAACTTGTTCGCCTTGTCGACCATGCTTTCGATGCCGCGCATCATCTGGGCGAAGAAGGGGCCACCACACAGATCCCCCACCAGCACACCGATACAGTTGGAGCGTTTGCTCACCAGGGCCTGGGCGAAGCTGTTTGGACGAAAGCTGAGTTCCTTCATGGCCGCGAGGACAGCCTCGCGCTTCTCGGGCGCCACCTGCGCCGTGTTGTTGATCACTCGAGACACTGTCGAAATGGAGACATTCGCCAGCTGAGACACATCTTTGATCGTTGCCACTCTCGATTCCTTTGTTGGAAAAGCCTGTCAGTGATGATCGGGCATTGTATCGAACCTGACAGACCAAGACGCGGCGCCCGATCACCTGGCAGGTTTCCTTTTGTAACAAAGCTTAAGGGATGATAACCATTCTGGGGCAAGAATGGGAGGCAGCCGCGACAACGACTGCCCCCGAACTCAATAGGCGTGATTCAGCTCGCGTTCCGACATGAAACGCAAAGGCTGCTGCAGCTTGTGTTGATAGATGAGATCGAAAGAGAGCACGTTCTGGACATAGTTGCGCGTCTCCCGATAGGGGATGCTTTCCACCCAGACATCCATCGGCTTGTTGTCGCTCTGCTCGCGCCAGCGCTTGACCCGACCAGGACCCGCATTGTAGGCCGCCGCCGCCAGGATCCGGTTGCCGTCATACACATCCAGCAGGCGCTTGAGGTAGGCGCTGCCAAGACGAATGTTCATGGCCGGGTCGAACAGTTGCTGTTCGTTGCGATAGGGCACCCCAAGCTTGCCGGCCGTCTCTTTCGCGGTGGCAGGCATCAGCTGCATCAACCCCCGCGCCCCGACCGGTGACTGGGCCAGGGGATAGAGTGCGCTCTCCTGACGGGAGATGGCGTAGAGCAGACTGGTGTTCATGGTGCGCTCTTGTGCCATCTGGGAGAAGGTGCGCTTGAGGGGCAGTGGGAAGCGCAGGTCCAGCGCATCCCAAGCCTCGGCACGGATGCTGGAGAGGATCGCCAGCTCGTGCCAGCCCTGGTTGAGGGCGATGTGGCCAAACTCCAGGCGCTGGGCCACGCTGTTGCGATCCATGTTGTGGATCCACTCAGAGCGGGCCGCCGTGATCTCGTTCATCGCCAGCAGTTCACGCACCCGCAGCAGGAAGGGCCAGCGGCGGCTGGCACTTTGCCAGTCCGGCACCTTGTGCGCCACGCTCTGGTTCTTCATGCGATAGGGCACACCGGTGCGCTGGGCCGCCATGAAGCCGTAGAAGCCGCGCAGGTTTGCAGTCTCGAGATAGAGATCCCGCGCCGGTTTCTGCCGCCCCTGTTTCTCCAGCGAACGCGCCATCCAGTAACGCCAGCGATCCTCTTTTTGCAGCCCCATGGGCATCCGCTTGACCCAGCCTTCGAGGCCGCGCCAATCCTGCTCCCAGATGGCAAGACGGGCCCGCAGCTCCACCAGCTCCGGATCCTTGAGCCGCACCAGAGCCGTATCCAGCCAGGCGCGCTGGTCAGAAGATCGGTCCAGCAACAGGCGGCGGGCGGCCGCCTTCTCCACCCGATTCACCTCGGCATGGTTCAGGCCGAAGCGACGGGTCATCTCCCCCAGCTGGCGCAGAACCGCGTCGGGCTCCTGGTTGGCATAGCGGGCCAGCCCCAGGGAGAGCAGATGCCGCGACGGGGGCGCCGCCGTGAAGTTGGCCGGATTCATCGCCCGCACGGGTTGGTCATACAGGGCGATCATCTGATCGCCATACCCCTTCATGCCGCTGCCGAGCTGGGCCCCGAGGTGGCGAATGAGGTTGGGGTTCTGGGCCTCGAAAGCCAGGTTCATGCGCTCCCAGATCTTCTCCTGAGTACGCAGACCTGCCTGCTGCCAGAGCTGGAACAGGGGATCGCAGGCATCGGGCCTGGATTGACCGCTCAACCAGAGCTTGCCTGCCTCCTGCAGGGCTTCACTCTTGTGCCCCGTGTAGTAGCGGGCCTGATAGTGCTGACAGAGCAGGTCGGTGGAGCTTGGCTTGGCCGGATAGAAACGCAGGAACTGGGACCACTGCTGGCTCTGGGCAAGATAGGTGAGATAGCTGCGCTCGAGCCGGTTGGACTGGGGGGTGTCCCCGTGCTGGCGGATGAAGCGGGTCACATCGTTGTAGTCTGCCGCCCCGGGACGGAACGCAAGCTGGTAGTAATCCAGATAGGGCAGCAGCGGATAGTGGATCAGGCGTGCCCGAAGCTGGCTGAATTTGACCTGATCATTGGCACGCACGGCCTCATGGGCCTGGCGATAGAGAGACTGCTCCATGGTCTGCGCGAAGGCAGGAGCCAACAGCCCCGGCATCCAGAGCGCAGACAAGATGATTCCCTGCACGACTTTCACGAATGGCATTCTCCCCTTGAAGGCATAACCACCGCCAAAGTGCGGTGGTGACATACCTTCATTCTACCCGCTAAGCACGGGGGCTACGCCACACTATTTTTATCGGTGCAGACGGGGCGATCACCGCGTACCTGGCGGCTGACATAGCGTTCAAGGTAGGGAACAGGGAGCGGCTTGGAGGCGAGGTATCCCTGGAAGAAATGGCAGCCCTGCGCCTGCAGAAACTCCAGTTGCTGGCGGGACTCCACCCCCTCCGCCGTCACGTTGAACCCCATGTGGCGGGCCATGGCGATCACGGCCTCGACGATGGCCATGTTGTCACCATCCTTGGGAATGTCCTGGATGAAAGAGCGGTCGATCTTGAGCTCGTCAGCCGGCAGCCGCTTGAGGTAGCTCAGGGAAGAGTACCCCGCCCCGAAGTCGTCGATGGCAAAGCTGATGCCCAGGGTCTTGAGTTCCGCCATCTTGCTGATGGTGTCTTCCGCATGACCCAGCACCACCGACTCGGTGATCTCCAGGTTGAGGCAGGCGGGATCCATGCCGGTGGCCGCCAGCACGTCGTGAATGCGATCGACAAAGTCGGGAGCATGGAACTGTTTGGCGCTCACGTTGACCGAGAGCTGGGGGACGTGGATCCCGCTCTCCTCCCAGGAGACGTACTGGGTACAGGCTTCGTGCAATACCCAGTTGCCGATGTCGACGATGAGATCCGTTTCCTCGGCAATGGGGATGAACTCGGCAGGCGACACCAGGGCACGCCCGGGGGGTTGCCAGCGGATCAGCGCCTCGACACCGATGATCTCCCCCCCCGCCACCATGTGCTGGGGCTGGTAGTGGAGAGTCAGCTCCCCATTGTCGAGGGCACTGCGCAGCTCGTTGTGGATGTGCAGACGCCGGTCGGCCTGCAACTGCATGGAGGCATCGAAGAAGCGCCGGGTCTTGCGGCCCGCCGATTTCGCCTGATACATGGCGGTGTCAGCCTGCTTGAGCAGATCCCCCGCCTCCTGCTCCCGACCGGGGAAGAGGGTGATGCCGACACTGGCGCCGATGTGCAGCACCTGGCCTCTGAAATCATAGGGGGCGGCGATCTCCCCGATGAGCCGCTCCGCGATGAGGTCGGCCTGCATCTCCGCCTGGGGCGGGCTGATGGAGAGCGCTGGCAGTAACAACACGAACTCGTCGCCGCCGAGACGGGCCAGACAATCCCCCTGGCGCACCAGCCGCTTGAGACGGCTGGCCACCTCCTTGAGCAGCCAGTCTCCGGTGGCGTGACCCAGGGAATCATTGATGGTCTTGAAGTGGTCGAGATCGATGAACAGCAGGGCCCCGATGAGGTGACTGCGATTTGCATCGGTGAACGCCTGGGTCAGGGTTTCGTGCAGCTGACGACGATTGGGCAGGCCGGTCAGCTCGTCATAGAAGGCGAGATCCTGAATGCGGCGCTCCGCCGCCTTGCGCTCGGAAATATCCTCGAAGAAGATGACATAGTGGCTGATCCCCCCCTTCTCATCCTGCACCGGCGTGACGATCTCCCACTGGGGATAGGCGTGACCGTCGGCGTGCAGGCGCAGGGTTTCCCCCTGCCATCGATCCAGGGCGTTGAGCTCGTAACCCAGCCCTCCCAACCCCGACCAGAGATCGTTGCCAAGATGCAGACCAATCACCCCCTGGTTGTCAAAGCCGGTGATCTGGCTGAAGGCGTAATTGACCCGCAGGATCTTGAACTCGGGATCCGTGATGATGATCCCTTCGTGAGTTTCAAAGGCCACCGCAGACAGCCGCATCAGGGCATCGCTTTGCAGGCGCTCCAACTCGGCCACCATGCGCACCGAGAAGATGGTCAGGACAGAGTCCAGATCCGTGGTCCGGGTCTGGCTTGGGAACAGCAGGGCGAGATGGCCCAGGATCTGACCGTTGCGATCGAGCAGCGGCTGGGCGTAATAGTGCTGGCCCGGGGGCAGGTCAGGATACCCGGTCAGGGGTTCACTCACGGGGACAGCGCAGGAGGCCCCCTGGCGATAGAGCTGCTGGCAGGGCATGTCACAGAGAGCATACTCCTTGACGTCGATGCCGTGGCTCGCCAGCACCCTGAGCCTGTCGAGACCGACCCGCTCCGTCAGCCAGACGGCAGTGGCTCCCAGGATATGGGCCAGCTCGTTGACCAGGGTCTGGCAAAAATCGAGCCCCGTCTTGGCGGAGAGCGCCTGCGCCAGCTTGGCCAGCAAGGGGGCCTGCAACATGGGAAGCGGCGGTGTCACGCCTGCGGGGGAGTTGGCGCGATCCATCTCGCGATGCATCATTTCGAGGGGGGCAAGCCAGCCACAACAGAGCCCCTGTGCAGGCACATACTGACCGTACCAGAGCGCATGGTGTACCTTGCCGTCCTCATCGCGCAGGTGACCGATGAACTGGCCAGGCTGGCCGGAATCGTGGAGTCTTGCAAGAAAATCGGCGAAACCCGCTTCATCTTCCCGCTCAAGTTGGGTGGCCCAGGGGTGGGCTCCCTCCCCTGCCCAGGGTTCACAAGAGACATGATCAGACAGGCTCCATTGCCCATGCTGCCGATCATAAAACCACATCATCTGGGTGGCTTGCTGCTTCATCTACGACTCCAACCACTACAACCACGTTATCCACCCCGACTCCTGCAGAAAAGCATATCCGTTTGCGCGCATATCTCCACCGGCGCATGGCAATGATTTTGCGATGCGATGAGGCGATGTGGGTGGAGAAAATTCGAGACTATGCGGCAAAAACCAAACATCGGGTCGACACAAGGCGCTGCCGAGGGGGGACAGAAACGATCCTATTTGCTGATACTGCCTGCCTGTTTCACTGAGCTCAAGCGGTTTTTGGCATGAAACGGGAAAAGCTCACAATTTATGGACAGCGGGATTCCCAAGGGCATTTTTCGTGACATAGATCACATTTTGATTTGGCGACATGGGTAATCTGGAGGTGAAGACACAAGCAAGACGACCCGAAGGGGGCCATTATGAAAATCGAAATGACCAGTAAAATCATCGACATCACCCCAGCCATCCGCGAGCGCATTGAATCCCGTTTTGAAAAGCTCGAGCGTCTTCAGGTGCCTCTCATCACACCCCATGTGATCATCTCCAAAGAGCGTTTGATGTATATCGTCGAAGCCACTATCGGCATTCCCAACGGCAAACTGTTTGCGCAGGCAGAGCACGAGGATCTCTATGCTGCCATCACGGACCTGGGCCAGAAGCTGGAACGCCAGCTCAACCGTCACACGGAAAAACCCATCGCCCGTCGTGCCGCCGGCAAGGAAGTGCCCCAACCGGACGAAGCAGACGCCTGACAAGGTTCACCACTCATAAAGCAAAAGGCGGGTTATCCCGCCTTTTTGCATTCTACCGTGCCGTCACCCCAGCCAGCGCAGCCTGGCATCCACCCCATGCGCAAGCTCATCGAGCAGCGGCAGCATCATCAGCGGAGCCTCCTCCCTGGGGTCAGCGCCCATAGGGCGGGCCTGCCATCGCTCGCGACCCAGTGCCGAGAGGTTGTCATACACCGCGGGATCCAGCGCGGGCGTTCGGCTCACCAGTGGCGGGGAGCGCAGCGCCAGCCAGAGTCTCACATCCGTCATGCACCCGCCCTGTTGCAGACGCTCGTTGAGGCTGGTGGCATCGCTCTCTTCCACCCCGCCTTGCAGGGACGCCCGGGGCATCAGACCGAAACGGGAGCGCCAATCCATCTCACCCGACGCAGGCTTGGGCGGGGCATCAAACCAGGGCTGCTCTTCCACTGCATCAGTCAGCAGCGCCAGATGCAGCCTGAAGTCGGCACGGTCCCCCGCACGGAGATCCTGGTTGAGCCGTTGGCCCAACTGGGCCTCATCCACGAGCAAGCGGTCACGAATCGCACTGGGCAGCATGAGATAAATCTTGGAAATGAAGGTTTCATTGCTTATCGGCCATCAACCCGATCCTTTAAGCATTAAAAATCCCGGCAGAGGGGTTCACAAGCGCGACAGATCTGTTAGTATGCGCCTCGCACTTGGGGAGGGGTTCCCGAGCGGCCAAAGGGATCAGACTGTAAATCTGACGGCTCTGCCTTCGAAGGTTCGAATCCTTCTCCCTCCACCATTCAAGTGCGCACAATCAGGTCATGCCCCGTGGAGGGGTTCCCGAGCGGCCAAAGGGATCAGACTGTAAATCTGACGGCTCTGCCTTCGAAGGTTCGAATCCTTCTCCCTCCACCAT
>NZ_JBFOCP010000021.1:0-9503 GCF_040907855.1 Aeromonas sp. s4
CCCACCGCCGGGTTTGAAGATCAGTGGCAGTTTATCCGCAGCCAGCTGCTGCAAAGCTGAGCCAGCAGACCGCATCAACCAATGCACGTCCGCTCCGAGTTCACAATCAAACCCACTGCCGGCTTTGAAGATCAGTGGCAGTTTATCCGCAGCCAGCAGCTGCAAAGCTGAGCCAGCAGACCGCATCAACCAATGCACGTCTGCTCCGAGCTCACAATCAACCCCACCGCCGGGTTTGAAGATCAGTGGCAGTTCATCCGCAGCCAGCAGCTGCAAAGCTGAGTGCGCACATGCCGAGCGTCCCTGCGCCAGCAGGGTTGTGACAAAGCGGGAGGCCTTGGCCTCCCTTGCTTTTTGTGGCACAAAAGAAGAGACAAGCACCAGATGCGACCCAGCTTGTCGCGCTCAAGTGTTAGATTCATCTGCCATAAATCTTCACACCAACAGGACATCCTATGGAACCCGAGATCATTACCGAAGCACAGACCTGGCTGACCAACAACCAGGGACTGATCATCGAGTATGCGGTCAACATCGCCGCCGCCCTGATCACCCTGCTGGTCGGTTACATTGCCGCCAACCTTCTCAGCGGTGGCGTGGTCAAGGTGATGCAGACCCGCAAGCTGGACACCACCGTCACCCACTTCGTCGGCAGCATCCTCAAATACACCATTCTGGTGTTCGTGGTGATCGCCGCTCTGGGCCGGGTCGGGGTGCAGACCGCCTCCTTCGTAGCCATCATCGGTGCCGCCGGTCTGGCCATCGGTCTGGCGCTGCAGGGCTCTCTCTCCAACTTTGCCGCCGGTTTCCTGCTCATCATCTTCCGCCCCATCAAGGCAGGGGAATTCATCGAGGTGGCAGGCACCAATGGCGTTGTGCAATCGGTTCAGCTCTTCACCACCACCCTCACCTCGGGTGACAACAAGATGGTGGTAGTGCCGAACTCCGCCATCCTCAATGGCACCATCGTCAACTACTCGCGCATGGATACCCGCCGCGTCGACATGACCTTCGGCATCGGCTACGGCTCGGATCTCCGCAAGGCCAAACAGATCCTGGAGCGGCTGGTGAGCGAAGAGCCCCGCATCCTGAAGGAGCAGGCCGCCACCATTGCCGTCGCCGCGCTGGCCGACTCCTCGGTCAATATCGTGGTGCGCCCCTGGGTCAAGACCGGTGATTACTGGGGTGTCTGGTTCGACTTCCACGAGAAGGTGAAGCTCACCTTCGACGCCGAGGGCATCGAGATCCCCTTCCCCCAGCGTGTGGTTCACATGCAGAAGACGGCGGATTGATCCTCGGTGTGCGTTCTCCAGTGCCAGCCTTCGGGCTGGCACTGTCGTTTCGGCCTTGCGGTGACATGAAAAAAACCGGCCACAGGCCGGTCTTGCGCACCAGATAGCACCGCGTTCTCACCCCAGCCGGCGTGCAACCCGGTTGAGCAGGGGCTGCATCAGCACATAGCCCCCCAGCACGGCTCCGATCACCGCCAGCACGCGGATCTCCAGCGTCGGCGCCGCATTGGCCAGCGTCAGGGTCAGCAAACCGATGAGGCCGGTGGCGATCAGGCTCAGGGCAAACAGGGATAACAGGGCTTTCATCTCGATCTCCTCATTCCACACCATTGATTCCATACCTTGGCCATCCTTGGGAGATCTCGTCCATTCGGCTAATATGGTAGCCAGCGTCTGTTGCCCGCCATTTGCGCCTGCTCAAAAAATCGTCCGATGAGCGTCTGTTGAATACCCTTTTATCTGTCACGCCAGCTTTCCAGAGCCACGGCCGCGCTCCCCTTGAAATGAAAGCCTTTTCAACCCGAACAAGCATGCGCGAACGCAAGATCCCGGGGTACTGAGTGACTCATAATCGCACTGTTTTGGTTGTACACTCCCTCGTTGCAGACAATTGGTAATGCTCTGTTACACGGGGCGCACGGAGTGCCCGGTATAATGCTCGCATAATAAGGTTTGGCGGGAGCCTTGCCTGCAAGGTTCAAACACAACTTGGAAGACTGATAATCCTATGAAAAATATCAATCCAACCCGGACCCAGGCCTGGCAGGCACTGGAAGCCCATTTTGCAGCCAACAAGGAGATGCGTCTCAAGGATCTGTTCGCACAGGATCCCAAGCGTTTTGACAAGTTCTCCCTCACCTTCGGTGGCGACATCCTGGTCGACTACTCCAAGAACCTGATCACCGAAGAGACCCTCAAGCTGCTGGTGAACCTGGCTGGCGAGACCGATCTGCGCAGCGCCATCGACGCCATGTTCAACGGCGACAAGATCAACATGACCGAAGGGCGCGCCGTACTGCACACCGCCCTGCGCAACCGCTCCGACCGTCCCATCGAGGTTGACGGCAAGGACGTGATGCCGGAAGTGAACGCCGTACTGGCCAAGATGAAGGGCTTCTGCGAGAAGGTCATCGGTGGCGAGTGGAAGGGCTATACCGGCAAGGCCATCCAGCACGTGGTCAACATCGGCATTGGTGGCTCCGATCTGGGCCCCGTCATGATCACCGAGGCCCTGCGCCCCTACAAGAATCACCTGGAGATGCACTTCGTCTCCAACGTCGACGGCACCCACATCGCCGAGACGCTCAAGAAGATCGATCCGGAAACCACCCTGTTCCTGGTGGCCTCAAAGACCTTCACCACCCAGGAGACCATGACCAACGCCCTGACCGCCCGCGACTGGTTCCTCGGTCATGCCGGTGACAAGGCCCACGTTGCCAAGCACTTCGCCGCCCTGTCGACCAACGGCAAGGCCGTTGCCGAGTTCGGCATCGACACCGACAACATGTTCGAGTTCTGGGACTGGGTCGGCGGCCGCTACTCCTCCTGGTCCGCCATCGGCATGCCCATCGCCCTCTCCCTCGGCTTCGAGCACTTCGAGGCCCTGCTGCAAGGCGCCTTCGAGATGGACATGCACTTCGCCACTGCCGCCTATGAACAGAACGTGCCCGTACTGCTGGCCCTGATCGGCCTGTGGTACAACAACTTCCATGGTGCCGAGTCCGAAGCCATCCTGCCGTACGATCAGTACATGCATCGCTTCCCTGCCTACTTCCAGCAAGGCAACATGGAGTCCAACGGCAAGTACGTGGACCGCGACGGCAATCCGGTGGACTACCAGACCGGCCCCATCATCTGGGGTGAGCCGGGTACCAACGGCCAGCACGCCTTCTACCAGCTGATCCATCAGGGCACCAAGCTGATCCCCTGCGACTTCCTGGCGCCGGCCATCAGCCATAACCCCATCGGTGACCACCATCCGAAGCTCCTGGCCAACTTCTTCGCCCAGACCGAGGCCCTGGCCTTCGGCAAGAGCAAGGAAGCGGTGGAGGCCGAGTTCCTGGCCGCCGGCAAGACGCTAGAGCAGGTCAAGGATCTGGTGCCGTTCAAGGTGTTCGAAGGCAACCGCCCGACCAACAGCATACTGTTCAAGCAGCTGACCCCGAAAACCCTCGGCTCCCTGATCGCCATGTACGAGCACAAGATCTTCGTACAGGGCGCAATCTGGAACATCTTCTCCTTCGACCAGTGGGGTGTGGAGCTGGGCAAACAGCTGGCCAACAAGATCCTGCCGGAGCTGGGCACCGATGAGGCCGTCACCAGCCACGACGGCTCCACCAACGGCCTGATCAACACCTGGAAAGCCTGGAAGGCCTGATTCTCCCGCCCTCCAGAATGCAAAAGCCCCGCTCGATGAGCGGGGCTTTTTTATTGCTATCAATCGGTCTGTTTGCATCATCCGGACGACAGGCCGGGTGTCTAAGCCAGCCAGTAACGGGGATCGTCATCCCCGCCCCTTCCGATGCCGCTCAGCGAAGGCTTAACCGCCGACGGCAATACGCTTCATGTCCTTCATGTAACCACGCAGGGTCTGGCCGATCTTCTCGATCGGGTGGTTGCGGGTCGCTTCATTGGCAGCCAGCAGGGCCAAGTTGTCCACCGCCTTGCTCTCGGCACGGGCACTGCCCAGGTCCCCTACTTGCAGGGTCGGCATGAAGTGCTCGCGCAGCAGCGGCACGGCGGCGTTGGCGAACAGGTAGTTGCCGTACTCCGCGGTATCGGAGATGACCACGTTCATCTCGTACAGACGCTTGCGGGCGACGGTGTTGGCGATCAGCGGCAGCTCGTGCAAAGACTCGTAGTAGGCGGACTCTTCATAGATGCCGGAGGCCACCATGGTTTCGAACGCCAGCTCGACACCCGCCTTGACCATGGCCACCATGACCACGCCATTATCGAAGTACTCCTGCTCGGCGATCTTGCCAGCATAGGCAGGGGCATTCTCGAAGGCGGACTTGCCAGTCTCTTCGCGCCAGCCGAACAGCTTGGCATCGTCTTCGGCCCAGTCAGCCATCATGCCGCGGGAGAACTCGCCGGCGATGATGTCATCCATGTGCTTCTCGAACAGCGGACGCATCAGGGTGCGCAGTTGCTCGGAGAGCTCGAAGGCACGCAGCTTGGCCGGGTTGGAGAGACGGTCCATCATCAGACTGATGCCGCCCTGCTTCAGGGCCTCGGTGATGGTCTCCCAGCCGAACTGGATCAGCTTGCCGGCATAGGCCGGGTCGGTGCCCTCGGCAACCAGCTTGTCGTAGCAGAGCAGGGAACCGGCCTGCAGCATGCCGCACAGAATGGTCTGCTCGCCCATCAGGTCGGATTTCACTTCCGCGACGAAGGAAGATTCCAGCACGCCGGCACGGTCGCCACCGGTAGCAGAGGCCCACGCCTTGGCGATGGCCATGCCTTCACCCTGGGGATCGTTCTCCGGGTGGACGGCGATCAGGGTCGGTACGCCGAAACCACGCTTGTACTCTTCACGCACTTCGGTGCCCGGGCATTTGGGTGCAACCATCACGACGGTGATGTCGGAACGGATCTGCTGACCCTCTTCCACCACGTTGAAGCCGTGGGAGTAGCCCAGCGCAGCGCCCTGCTTCATCAGCGGCATCACGGTTTTGACGACGTCGGAGTGCTGTTTGTCCGGAGTCAGGTTCAGCACCAGATCGGCGGTCGGGATCAGCTCTTCATAGGTGCCGACCACGAAGCCGTTGTCGGTGGCCTTCTGCCAGGAGGCGCGCTTCTCGGTGATGGCGGCCTTGCGCAGGGCGTAGGAGATGTCCAGCCCGGAGTCGCGCATGTTCAGACCCTGGTTCAGGCCCTGGGCGCCACAGCCCACAATCACCACCTTCTTGCCCTTCAGCACGTTGCAGCCGTCCGCGAACTCTTCGCGCTGCATGAAACGACACTTGCCCAGTTGGGCCAACTGCTGACGCAGGTTCAAGGTGTTGAAATAGTTAGCCATGGTGATTGCTCCGTTCGATTGATTCCATGCCGGATAGCGGCGTTGTCGAAACCACTATAGCGCGGGACACTTATTGCCTGAACTGATATATTCGAAACAGTACGTTGCAGGAATTGAAATGTTATTTCCCGCAATCTCCCGCCGCCGAGCCATCGTGCTACAGGGCGCCTGACAACGCCGCAGGAATAAAAAGATGGACCTTCGCAATCTCGAACTGTTTCTACACCTCGCCGACTCCCTCCACTTCGGCAAAAGCGCCGATGCCATGGCGGTCAGCCCCTCCACCCTGAGCCGCGCCATCCAGCGACTGGAACAGGAGACCGGCTGCGTGCTGTTCGAGCGGGACAACCGCTCGGTGCGGCTCACCCCTGCTGGTGACAAGCTGCGGGAGTTTGGCGGTGCCTTGCTGCAGGAGTGGCGCCAACTCAAACAGGAGCTCAAGCGCAGCGACGAGCCGCTGCAAGGGCGGCTACGGGTGTTCTGCTCGGTCACTGCCAGCTACTTTCTGCTGCCCGAGGTACTGGAACGCTTTCGTCGCCGTTATCCCCAGCTGGAGATCAAGCTGGAGACCGGCGACCCGGCACTGGCAGTGGACAAGATCCTGGCTGACGAAGCCGATCTCGCCATCGCAGCGAGGCCGGATGCGCTCTCGTCCAAGCTGGAATTCGCCAGCCTGCAACAAGTCCCTCTGGTGTTCATCGCCCCCCGCAATGCCCCCCAGCAGGGTCAGTGGTTCCCCCAGGGCGAACCTGACTGGGAGCGCCTGCCGCTGATCCTCTCCGAACAGGGGCTGGCCCGAAAGCGCTGTGATCAATGGTTTCGCAACAAGGGGATAGCTCCCAACATCTATGCAGAAGTGGCGGGCAACGAGGGCATCGTCGCCATGGTGGCCCTCGGCTTCGGTGTGGGTGTCGTGCCTGCCGCCGTCATCGATCACAGCCCCATGGGGGACAAGGTGCGTGTGGTCGAGCCCAAACCGGCGCTCAAAGCGTTCGACGTCGGCATCGCCGTGCTCAAGAAGCGGCTGGAAGAGCCGCTGATCCGCGCCTTCTGGGACACCGCACGCGGCCAGGGAGGCCTTCGCTGATCCGGCAGGCGTCGGAGCCACAGTGAGTGTCAAATGTATCAGTATGAAAGTGGGGGAGAAGAGGGGACACTGGCCGGCACCATCCAGCCACCATCAAGGAATACAGCGTGAGCCAGCATCTTGTCGAAATCCGCAGTGCCATCCTGTTCGCAGAATATCTGCAAAGCCTCGGGGTCCAGCGCCATGAACTCGATCGGGAGCAGGAGATCTATCTCCAGGACAGGCACCTCGCCACGGTGCAATGCATTCAGGGGGAGCTGCGCTTTTATCTGCGCGCCAGCGCACTGGCCAGATCGTGATCCGCAATCGGTCACAGAACCCGCACGCAAAGCGTATTAGACTGGCACCATCCGTCCCCCTTGCCCCGGGGGCCACCACGAGGAGTGCCCATGAAACAAAGCGGCCTGGATCGGCTCTTCAAACCTCACTCGATCGCCGTCATCGGCGCCTCCAGTGATCCGCAGAAGGCAGGCCATGTGGTCATCCGGCACCTGCTGGCGGGTCAGTTCCAGGGCCCTATACTACCCGTAGCCCCCCGCAGCCAGGCCATCGCTGGCGTGCTCGCCTATCCGGACATAGAGAGCCTTCCCCTCTCCCCCGATCTCGCCATCGTCTGTACCCGGCGCGAACGGGTACTGCCGCTCATCGAGGAGCTCGGCAAGAAAGGAACCGGAGCCGCCATCATACTGGCCGCCCAGTTCTCCACTGACGAGCGCCTGCGGCTCAAGCATCTGTGCCAGCAATACGGCATCCGGCTGCTCGGCCCCAACAGCATGGGCATGCTGCTCCCCGGGCAGGGTATCAACGCCAGCTTTTCCCCCATTGCAGCGACTCCGGGACAGGTGGCGTTTCTCTCCCAGTCGGCAGCGGTCAGCACCACCATCCTGGATTGGGCCAAGCAGCGCGAAATCGGCTTCTCGGCCTTCATCTCCCTGGGCGATCATTGCGACATCGACTTTGGCCAACTGCTGGATCAGCTCTCCCGGGACGGGACGACCCGCGCCATCCTGATCTACATGGACAAGCTGCACGATGCCAGGCACTTTCTGTCCGCCGCCCGTGCCGCCTCGCGTAACAAACCCATCCTGATCCTCAAGAGCGGTCGGCACGACCCGGCCAACGGTCTCGACAATGTCTATGATGCCGCCATCCGCCGGGCTGGCATGCTGCGCGTCCGGGATACCCACGAACTGTTTGCCACTGTCGAGACCCTGAGCCACTCCCTGACCCTCAAGGGGGAGCGGCTCGCCATCCTCTCCAACGGGCGCGGCCTCGCCAACATGGCCGCAGACGTACTGCTGTCTCGGGGAGGCAAGCTGGCGATGCCACCCCTCGACATCGGCAGCGATGCAGATATCGAGGCCTACAAGAGTGCACTCGAGACGCTGCTCCAAGGGGACAGTGCCGATGCCATCCTGCTGATCCATGCACCGTCCCTCACCGCCCGAGGTGTCACCCTCGCCAGCAACCTGATCGACTTCATCAAGCAGCATCCCAGGGCCAGACGATTCAACATACTGACCAACTGGGCAGGCGAATACTCCGCCCAAGAGGGGAGACGCCTGTTCAACGAGGCGGGCATCCCGACCTATCGCACCCCGGAAAGCGCCGTCACGGCCTTCATGCACATGGTGGAATATCGCCGCAACCAGAAACAGTTGATGGAAACACCGGCCTCCCTGCAGGGCGACAGGCTCGATGTCGAGCGCTGCCAGCAGCTCCTTGGGCAAGCGCTGGACCGCCAGCAGCGGGTGCTGGACACCCACCTGGCCCATCCAATATTGCAGGCAGCCGGGCTATCCACCCTCGCGACCTGGATCGTTTCCGATGCCATCGAGGCCGCACTGACTGCAGAACAGATTGGCTACCCCGTAGTGGTGAAGCTGCGATCTCCCGACATCGCCCACAAATCCGATGTACACGGTGTCATGCTGAACCTACGCACCTCGGCAGAAGTCGCCCAGGCGGCGGATGCCATTCTGGACAGGGTACGTCAGCACGATCCTGGCGCCCGCATAGAAGGGCTTCTGGTACAACGCATGGCACGCCGCAGCGGGGGTCTGGAGCTACGGATCCGCTTGCAGCAGGATCCTGTCTTCGGCCCCGTCATCCTGCTCGGGGAATCCGGCGCCGAGCCCCGCGACATGGTCGCGGCCCTTCCTCCCCTCAACCAGGCACTGGCTCGCTACCAGATCATTGGTGCCCTCAAGGATGGCAAGATCCGCGAGCAGGCCAGTCCGGTACGGCTCGATATCGACGCCCTCGGCCAGGTGCTGTGCCAGCTCTCCGAGCTGCTGCTGGCCTTCCCCGAGATACAAGAACTGGATCTGCACCCGCTGCAGGCCTGTGGCGAAGAGATGGTGATCCTGGATGCCCGGCTCGTCTTGGCAGAGCGAGGGCAACAAGTGCTGCCACTGGCCATTCGCCCCTATCCCACCGAGCTGGAAGAGGGTGCCTGGCTGAAAGATCAGAGTCATGTGCTGCTGCGCCCCATTCGCCCCGAAGACGAGCCGGCCCACAAGCAGTTCGTGCGGCAGGTGTCTGATGAAGACAGGTACAAACGCTTCTTCGCCGACGTGGGGGAGCTGGGGCATGAGGAGCTGGCCCGCATGACCCAGATCGATTATGACCGGGAAATGGCCTTCGTCGCCGTGGGTCAGGACGGCCCTTTCAGCCAGCAGATCCTGGGAGTGGTGCGAGCCATTGCCAGCCCGGATCAATCGGATGCGGAGTTTGCCATCCTGGTCCGCTCAGACTTGAAAGGCCTCGGACTCGGCAAGTTGATGATGGAAAAGATCGTGCGCTATGCCAGAGAGCGTGGCATAGGCCAGCTCTCTGGCATGACCATGCCCAGCAATCGCGGCATGATCAATCTGGCCAAACGGCTCGGTTTCAAGATCGATATTCAGCTGGAAGACGGGATAGTCAACATGGAGCTGCCCTGTGCTGATCAGGTTGTATAACGATACAATCGTGGTGGTAAATCAACCAGATATGGATGGATAACGTGAATTTCAGGCAATAAAAAACCCCGCTCGAGTGAGCGGGGTTTCTTGTATTGGGTGCCTGGCAGTGTCCTACTCTCGCATGGCGAATGCCACAC
>NZ_JBFOCP010000022.1:0-24224 GCF_040907855.1 Aeromonas sp. s4
AAAAAGGGAGCCTCGAGGCTCCTTTTTTCATGGGCGGGCACTCCTGGATGGAATAGTGAAAATCGTGCTATGGGGACGGGTCTATCAAACCCAATAAGCTAAATCCTCTACAAGGTGCCACTTACACTCAATAAAACGAGCGAGGTGCAAGTGATGAAACGCGCATGGATGATTGTGATCTGGTGGTTCTGCTCCCTGACGCCAGCCTGGGGGGCCGAATCCGGCAAGCAGGTGGCCCCCGAAGCAGAGACGGAGAAAAGCGCCCTGAGCTTTGAAAACGACGAGCTTGCCAAACCCAGGCTGGGAGATCTCGACGTCATGCTGGAGCAGCGCACCATCAGGGTGCTCACCACCTACAACAAGACTGGATTTTTCATCACCAAGGGCGTGCAACGGGGGGCCACCTACGATGCCTTCATGCAGGTGGAAAAGCGCCTCAACGAACAGTTGCGCAAGCAAAAGGCGATCAAACGCCACCTCAAGGTGCACTTCGTCTTCATTCCCGTGGCCCGGGAAGCTCTGCTGACCTCCCTCATCGAAGGCAAAGGCGACATCGCCGCCGCCAACCTCACCATCACGGACAAACGCAGGCAACAGGGTATCGCCTTCACCGATCCCCTGCTTGAAAACGTGCGGGAGCTGCTCGTCTCCGGCCCCCTCTCCCCCAAGGTGGAAAGCGCCACCGATCTCGGGGGCCAGCGCGTCTTCGTGCGCCCCTCCTCCAGCTACTACGAGAGCCTGCTCGCCTACAACCAGGCCCGCAAGTCGGCGGGAGAGCCCCTCATCGACCTCCAACCCGCCTCGGAGGTGCTCGAAGATGAAGATCTGGTGGAGATGGTGAACGCAGGCCTGCTCCCCTTCATCGTCATGGACGAGCACAAGGCCCGCTTCTGGCAAAAGATTTTCCCCGGGATCACCATTCACGACACCCCCGTGTTCCGGGAGGGGGGCGTCATCGCCTGGGCGGTGCGCAAGGAGAGTCCCCAGTTGCTCGCCATGCTCAACGAGCAGATAAAGGCGCTGCGCGGCAAGGCGACGGGGGACGAGATCCTGGCCCGTTATCTCAAGCAGAACAAGTTCGTCAAAAGCGCCGCCGCCGAGGCGGAGCGCAAGAAATTCCTGCAGGTGGTCGAGCTGTTCCGTGAATATGGCGAGCGCTATGACATGGACTGGCTGCTGATGGCGGCCCAGGGCTACCAGGAGTCCGCCCTCAACCATCATGCCCGCAGCCATGTGGGCGCCATCGGCATCATGCAGATCATGCCCGCCACCGGCAAGGGGCTGAAGGTCGGCGACATACGCCAGCTCGAGCCCAATATTCACGGCGGCGTCAAATACATGCGCTGGATGATCGATCACTACTATGCGGACGAGCCCATGACCGCCCTCGACAAGGCCCTCTTCTCGTTCGCCTCCTACAATGCCGGCCCCGCCCGGGTGGCGCGGCTCCGCGCCGAGGCCAGAAAACGGGGGCTGGATCCCAACGTCTGGTTCCACAATGTCGAGTACGTGGCGGCGGAGAAGATCGGCCCCGAGACGGTCACCTATGTGGGCAACATCTACAAGTACTACATCGCCTACAAGCTGGTGATGGAGCAGGTGGCTCTGCGCCAGCAAGCGAGCGATGCCCTGAAACAGGAGGCGAAGGAGGACGTCAGCACATCGGCGGCGAAACCGACCCAGTGATCCTTGCCGGACGAGGCGCTCACGGGCGCCTCGTTTCTATGCGCGCGCCCCTCTTCGGCCCATGACCAGAATGAACACAATGGTCACAACAGCCTTAATAGCCATTACGGTCAGATTGTTTTCCAGCCAGACACGATTAATTAACCTTCTTGCAACAATCACAAGGAGAGCACCATGTTGCAAGGAACCCTCAAACGCACCCTGATCGGTAGCCTGCTCGCACTGAGCGTCGGCGCCCACGCCCAGATCAACGAAGTCCACTTCCTGATCCCGGGCGGCGCCGGCGGCGGCTGGGATACCACGGCCCGCGGCACCGGTGAAGTGCTGGCCAAGTCCGGTCTGGTCAAGACCGTCTCCTACCAGAACATGTCCGCCGGTGGCGGCGCCAAGGCCATCGCCCACCTCATCGAGACCTCGGCCCAGTCCGACAAGACTCTGATGGTCAACTCCACCCCCATCATCGTCAAATCCCTCTCCAAGGAGCTGCCCCAGTCCTTCCGTGATCTGACCCCGGTGGCCGCCATCATCGCCGACTACCAGGCGCTGGCGGTCAAGGCGGACTCCCCTTATCAGAACTGGGCCCAGCTGCTGGCCGCCTACGAGGAAAACCCGGCCAAGGTGAAGATCGCCGGTGGCTCGGCCCGTGGCAGCCTGGATCACCTGGTCGCCGCCCTGACCTTCAAGAACGCCGGAGCCGACGCCAGCAAGCTGCGCTACGTCGCCTACGATGCCGGCGGCAGCGCCATGGCCGCCGTGCTGGCCGGAGAGACCCAGGCCATCTCCACCGGCTTTGGCGAGGCGATGGAAGCGGTCAAGTCGGGCCAGATGCGGATCCTCGGGGTCACTTCCGACAAACGCCTGCCGGGGGCGGAGCAGATCCCCACCTTCAGCGAGCAGAACAACCCCACCGTCTTCGCCAACTGGCGCGGTTACTTCGCCTCCCCCACCATCAGCCCGGAGAAATCCGCCGAGTTTGCCGCCCTGCTCAAGCAGATGTACGACAAGCCGGAGTGGGAAGTGGTCCGCAGCCGCAACAGCTGGACCAACCTCTACCAGTCAGGTCCCGAGTTCACCGCCTTCCTTGACGGCCAGGAGCAGCAGATCGGCGGCCTGATGCGCGAGCTCGGCTTCATCAAATAACCCTCGCTGTCCCATCGCAGGCGGGCGCAGGCCCGCCGCTCATGTTGGAGTCAAAAGATGAACATTACCAAGGAGCGACTGGGGGGCCTGCTGTTTCTGCTGCTCTCCCTCGCCTATGGCTACTACGCCACCGAGATACCGGGCTACCCCGGCGACGAATACGAACCCTTCACCGCCAGCACCCTGCCCTATGCCCTGGCCGGGATCGGGGCGCTGCTCTCCCTGCTGCTGGTGCTCTTCCCCGGGGGCGAGCCCCTGCGCCGGGAAGAGGGGGACTGGCGCCGGGTCTTCATCCTGCTCGGGCTCATGGTCATCTACGGACTGGGGCTCACCTGGTTTGGCTTCGTGCTCTCGACCATCGCCTTCCTGAGCGTGGGCATCCGGGTGCTCGGTGAACCCAGCCTGCGCTACGGCCTGATGATCAGCGTCCCCTTCTCCATCGGCTTCTGGGCCCTGCTCACCAAGGGGCTCAACGTCTATCTGGAGCCGGGTCGCCTGTTCACCCTGCTCGGTTTCTAAGGAGTCACCATGTTAGACGGAATCTTGCAAGGACTCGGCACCGCACTGCTGCCGGTCAACCTGATGATGGTGGTGCTTGGCTGCTTCATCGGCACCTTTATCGGCATGTTGCCGGGCCTTGGCCCGGTCACCGCCATCGCCCTGATGATCCCCATCACCTATGGCCTGGATCCGGCCTCCGGCATCATCTTGATGGCGGGGGTCTATTACGGCGCCATCTTCGGGGGCTCCACCTCCTCCATCCTGATCAACGCCCCCGGCTGCTCCGCCACCGTGGTCACCGCCTTCGACGGCTATCCCCTGGCCTGCAAGGGACAGGCTGGCAAGGCGCTGGCCATCGCCGCCTACGCCTCCTTCACCGGCGGCACCCTCTCCGCCATCATGCTGATGGTGGCGGCGCCCCTGCTCGCCAAGGTCTCCCTCTCCTTCCAGTCGGCGGACTACTTCGCCCTCATGGTGCTGGGGCTCTCCGCCGTGGCAGCCTTTGCCGGCAAGGGGCAGGTGCTCAAGGCGCTGATCATGGCGCTGTTCGGCATCATGATCTCCACCATCGGCATCGACCGCAGCGTCGGGGTGGACAGGTTCACCTTCGGGCTGCCGGATCTGCGTGACGGCTTCTCCTTCCTGCTGCTGGCCATGGCCACCTTTGCCCTCGCGGAGATCCTGATGGCGGTGCTGCGCCCCGGCAAGGACAACAGCGAGGAAGAGGCAAGGCAGATGCAGCAGCTCGGCAGCCTCAAGCTGAGCAAGGAAGAGGTCAGGGAAATCGCGCCTCCCATCGCCCGCTCCTCGGTGCTGGGCTTTCTCATCGGCGTGCTGCCGGGAGCCGGTGCCACCATCGCCGCCTTCATGGCCTATGGGGCCGAGCGCAACATCGCCGGCAAGCAGCGCCAGGAGCAGTTCGGCAAGGGCAGCCTGCGCGGCCTGGCCGCCCCGGAAGCGGCCAACAACGCCGCCTCCACCGGCTCCTTCGTGCCCCTGCTGACCCTGGGGATCCCGGGCTCCGGCACCACGGCCCTCATCCTGGGCGCCCTGGTGGCCTACGGCATCCAGCCGGGCCCGCGTCTGTTCATGGAGCATCCGGACGTCTTCTGGTCGGTGATCATCTCCATGTATCTGGGCAACGTGGTGCTGTTGATCCTGAACCTCCCCCTCATCCCCTACCTGGCCCGGGTACTGGCGGTGCCGCGCCCCGTGCTCATCCCCATGGTGCTGCTGTTCTCCCTGACCGGGGTCTATCTGGTCTCCTTCAACACCATGGACATCCATGTGATGGCCATCGTTGCACTGATCGCCATCGGCCTGCGCCTGCTCACCTTCCCCATGGCCCCCATGCTGCTCGGCTTTATCCTGGGGGGCATGCTGGAGGACAACCTGCGCCGGGCCCTGGTGATCAACGACGGCAGCCTGAGCTTCCTGTGGGAGCGCCCCATCACCCTCGCCTTCACGGTGATCACCCTGACCATGTTGCTGCTGCCCGTCTGGCAGTGGTGGCAGGCTCGCCGGGCCCCCAAGGGGGAGCCTGCCACCAGCCACTGAATCGATGATCCTCTGCCACCTCTGAACCCTGACCATAACGCGCAGAGACCTTGATGCCCACGGGAAGCAAACCCTGATAAAAAGAGCGCCGAAAGGCGCTCTTTTCTTGTCTGGACAACAGGTTCCGGGCGACCGGATCACGGCTTGCGGTAACGCCGCTCCGGCCGCCCGACGGTGCCATATTCGAGCTCGGGGCTCGCCAGTTGCTGCCCCACCAGAAATTCCAGATAGCGGCGCGCCGTGGTCCGGCTCACCCCTATCCGGCTGCCTATCTCCTCGGCACTGGCGGCCTCCGGAGTCAGGGCCGTCAGCACCCGCTGCAGGGTGAGAGCATCGATGCCCTTGGGCAGTCCCTCTGCCGCCACCTGCTGCAACGGCGTACCGAACAGGGTGTCCACCGCCTGCTGGTCGATGTCGGCCAACGCCGCCAGGGCGGCGATGCTCTGACGGTATTTCTCCAGGGTGTCGCGCAGCCGCTCGAACACCACGGGCTTCAAGATGAAATCCACCACCCCGAGGCGCATCGCCTCCTGCAGGGCAGCGGCTTCCCGCGCCGCGGTGAGCAGGATCACATCCAGACTCGCCCCCGCCTGGCGCAGCTCTCTCAATAGCGAGAACCCCTCTCCATCGGGCAGCCAGACATCCAGCAGCACCAGATCGGGCCGGAGGATCCCTATCTGCTCCCTGGCATCGAACAGGGTCAACGCCACCCCCAGCACCTCGAAACCGGGGAGGCGCTGCACGAAGCGGCGGTGGATCTCGGCAATGGCGGGATCATCCTCGACGATCAGGATCTTGATCACTCACACCTCCTTGGGAATGTAACAGACGACGCAACTTCCCTGCGTCGTGGCTTCGATGGTGATCTCCCCCTGCAGGGCATCCAGGGTCTTGCGCACCAGGGAGAGCCCGATACCGTGTCCTGGCTCGGGCTTGCTGCTGACCCCCTGTTCGAACAACCTGTCCGCCAACTGCGGGTCGATGCCGCCAGCCCCATCCTCCACCTCCAGCACCAGATCCTGCCCCAGATCGCTCAGGGAAACCCGGATGGGCTGATAGGGCGCACCGTGGCGGCGGGTCGCCTCGAAGGCGTTCTCGATGAGGTTGCCCAGCACCGTTACCAGCTGGGAACCGCTGACACGGGCAGGAATGTCGTGCAGACGGGCATCGGGATCGATCACGAGCTCAAGACCGAGTTCGTGGGCCCTGTGGTATTTGCCGAGCAGCAACCCCGCCACCTTGGGTTTGGCGATGGCCCCCATCAGGAAGCCGAGCAGGGTCTGCTCGGTGGCCGCCTCCCGCCCGATGAAGGCGAGCGCCTCCCGGGTGGCCCCGAGCTCAATGAGGCCAGCGATGGTCCCAAGCTGGTTGTTGTGCTCGTGGGTCTGCACCCGCAGCAGATCGCTGTAGGCCTGCACCTGGGAGAGCTGGGCACTGAGTTCCGCCAGCTCGTCCTTGCGCCGAAAGCTCGACACGGCGCCGATCAGCTTGCCCTCGCGCACCAGCGGCAACCGGTTGACGATGAGGGACTGGCCGTTGAGCACGATCTCCTCGTCAAACTGGGGGGTCTGCTCTTGCAGGATGGAGAGCATGCGACTGCCCGGCAGCAGGTGACCGATGGGCTGTCCAATGGCGCTCCTGGCGGTGGTGTCGTCCAGGCGCAGCAGCTTGATGCCGTTGGGGTTCAGGGAGGTGAGGCGCCCTTGCTCGTCGATGGTGAGGATCCCCTCGCGCACCGTGCGCAGGGTACAGTCTAGCTCCGCATAGAGACGCCCCATCTGCTCGGGTTCAAAGCCGAAAATCGCCTTCTTGTAGCGCCGGGCCAGCCAGGCGGCTGCGACACTGTTGAGTACCACAATGAGCAATGTCATGGCCAGGCCAAAGCGCAAATAGCCCTGCAGATCCGCATCGATGTCCCGCACCAGATAGCCGACCGACACCACCCCGATGATCTTGCCCATCTCGTCCCGGATGGGCCCCTTGCCGCGCACCGAGACCCCAAGGGACCCTTGGGCCCTGGAGATATAGGCTTCCCCCTGCAAGGCACGCTCGGGATCATCCCCCACCATGGCTTTGCCAATCCGGTCCGCATTGGGGTGCACCAGGCGGCGTGCCTGCCTGTCCCCGATGACGATGTAGCTGGCCCCGACCTCGGCGCGGATCCGCTCCACCAAGGCATTGAGGCGGACCGTATCCGCCCGCTTCACCCCGGCGATGACGCCGGACTCCCGCGCCACCAGCCGTGCCACATCCAGGGCCTGATCCCCCACCTCACGGTAGCGCTGCTCGGCGACATAGTAGTAGCTGGCCCCGCTCAGCAACACCAGTTGCAACAGACTGACCAGACAGAGAATGAGCAGGAAGCGTCCTTGCAACCCGAGCCTCATGCCTCCTTGTCGCCTCGCAACAAGTCGAGCAGCAGACTGCCATCGCGCAGGGCCTTGTGCACCTGCACCGAGGTGGGTTTGGTGGGATCTTCGTAGAAGTGGGTGGATTCAATCTGCAGGCGCACCAGGTACTCGGCGGGCAACTGGCTTGCCAAGGACTGGTGCAACATGGGGAAGAGCAGTCGATCGGCCCGGGTGATCTCCCCCCCGAGCAGCAGCTTGCCCGGATTGAGCAGGCAGATGAGGTTCGCCAGTACCCGGGAAAGGCGGCCTGCTGCCTGGTGCAGGATGTCCTGACACAGGCTGTTGCCCGCCAGCGCCAGCTCGCACAGCTCGCGGATGGTGACGCTTTCGGGCAGATCGAACTCCTGCATCCGTTCGCGCAGCTCCCGATATTGCGCCTCCAGCGCCTGATTGGTCACCAGGGTGCAGGCGCAGCCGAAGCCACCACAGTAGCAGCGCTGGCCATAGGGTTCGAGCTGCAGGTGGCTGAGATCCCCGAGCAGAGCCGACTCGCTCTCGATGAGCTGGCCATTGACCACCATGCCGACCCCGATGTCGTTGTGCACGAACACCAGCACCGCATCCGAGCAGTTCCTGGCGGCGCCCCACTCCCGCTCGGCCTGGATCCAGGTGCGCACGTCGCCGCTCACCAGCACGGGTACCGAGAAGGCCTCCTGCAGGGTGGGACCGAGGGGCCAGTTGCGCAGATCGTAATAGGGAAAATGCTTGACCATGCCGGAGTGGCGCTCCACCTGGCCGGGCAGGCAGAGGGCGATGCAGGCCAGACGCAGCGCCTTCTTGGGCAAAAAGCCCTCGATGGCCCGCACCAGGCTGGCCAGCAGCTCGGCACGCTCCGCCTCGTTGAAGACATGGCGATGGCGCGCCAGGGAGTGACCAGCTAGGTCAAACAGGGCCATGTCAACATAGCCGCGCCCCAGACGCATGGAGAGAAACTGGAAGCGGCGCTCGTTGATGCGCAGCAGGGTCTGGCGACGGCCACGCCCCACCGAGCTCTCGCCGCAGGTGACCACCAGGCCGCCGTCCAGCAGCTCGCGGGTGATCTTGGTGATGCTGGCCGGCGACAGGCCGGTCAGACGGGACAGATCGGTACGGGACAGCTCCTTGTGCTCCTCCAGGCTGGCATAGACCAGGCCGTAGTTGAGCTGACGGATCAAATCGATACTGCCTTTCACGATCTCATTCATAGGGTTGGGGCTAACGAAAGGAACGAATGGCGCGATTTTCACACATTCTGCGCCGATCCCCAAATTTGCCGTCTGGAAATCCTGTCCAGACGGCAAAAATGTGATTAGTAACGGAAGCGGGAGACGAGTTGGCGCAATTTGTCACCCGTGCCTGCCAGGGCGCGGGTGGTGGTGCTGGACTCCCCGGACGCCTCGGTCAGCTCGCTGACGATCTGCTGGATGGCCACCAGGTTCTTGTTGATCTCCTCGGAGACCGCGTGCTGCTCCTCGGCGGCCGTGGCGATCTGGATGTTCATGTCGTTGATGGTGCCGACCGCCGTCACCATGCTGTCCAGGGAGCTGGCGATGTGGCTCGCCTCCTGCACCGTCTCCTGGCTGCGTGCCTCGCTGGCCTGCATCACCTCCACCGCCTGTTTCACTCCGCCCTGCAGGCGCTGGAGCATCTCGTTGATCTCCTTGGTGCTCTGCTGGGTACGGCCCGCGAGGGATCGCACCTCATCCGCCACCACCGCAAAGCCGCGCCCCTGCTCGCCCGCCCGGGCCGCCTCGATGGCGGCGTTGAGGGCCAGCAGGTTGGTCTGATCGGCGATGCCGCGAATGACCTCCACCACGGAGCCTATCTTGCCGGTCTCATGGGCGAGCTGCTCGATGACCCCGGCCGCCACATGCACTTCGTCCACCAGCCGGTTGATGCTGCCGATGGCGCTGTTCACCACCCCCCGGGCCGCATCGGACTCGCGGGCCGCATCGCTGGTGGCGCTGGCGGCGTTGGAAGCGCTCGCCGCCACCTCCTGGGCGGTGGAGCTCATCTCGGTCACCGCGGTCACCACCTGATCCGTCTCCTTGCCGTGGCCCTGCATCTGCCTGTCCGCATGCTCGCTCAGGCTATGCAGCCGATCCACGGCCCCCAGCAACTGGTGACTGGTTTCCCCCACCTGGCTCACCACCGACTGGATCCGTTCGACAAAGCGGTTGAAGGCGGCGGCCAGCTGCCCCACCTCGTCCTTGCTCTGCACCTTGAGGCGCTGGGTCAGATCCCCGTCCCCGTCGGCGATGTCGTTGAGGGCTGCGACCGCATCCGCCAGCGGGCGGGTGACCCGGTTGCCGATCACCACGGTGGCCGCCAGGGTCACCCCCAGGATCACCAGGATGAACAGCACCCCGGTTTTCAGGGAGCCATACATGGTCTCCTCCCGCTCGCTGCGCAGGGTGGCCAGCTCATTGTCGATGTCGTCGATGTAGAAGCCCGTGCCCACGACCCACTGATATTTGTCGAGCACCAGGTTGAAGGAGAGCTTGGGGGCATCCCGCCCGATAGAGGGCTTGTTGGTCCAGTACTCCGAGAAGCCATCTCCTTCCCGCGCCGACTTGATGATCCCCTGAATGAGGAAGGCACCCTTGGTATCCTTGTCCTGCCAGCGGTTCTTCCCCTCCATCTCGGGGCGGGTCGGCAGCAGCACGGTATTGCCCTGATAGTCGTAGACGAAGAAGTAGCCGTCGCTGCCATAGCGCAGCGGCCGCAATATCTCCTTCACCTGCTGGCGCACTTCGGGGCTGTCAGGCTTGCCGTAGCTGCCCTCGATGGCCGTCTTGGCCAGCATCAGATAACTGCTGAGCAGCGCCTTGCGCTCCTTGATTGCCCTCTCCCGCGCCACCACCAGATCCGATTCCAGATCGCTCCTGGCCACCAGGTAGTTGCTGAGATTGACCACCAGGGCCATCAGCAGCACGGGGATGGCCCCCAGTAACAGGATCTTCTGCTTAAGTGTCATTGTGTCACCCTTTGTGCTGTGTTCATTGCTGCATGATGTCTGCCTAAACGGCATGGGAAGCTGGCCGAAAGGGAAGTGCGTTCGCTACAATCCCGCCACCTTTAATTATCGACCAGATGAGCTGACTCATGAACCTATGTCCTTGCGGTTCCTCTCTTTTTCTTGCCAAGTGCTGCGGTGTACTCCACGCAGGCCAGCCCGCCGCCACCCCGGAGCAGCTGATGCGATCCCGCTACAGCGCCTTCGTGCTGGGATTGGGAGAATATCTGGTACACAGCTGGCACCCGGACTATCTGAACGGGCTGACCGCGGCCGACCTCTCATCGACCGACACCCGCTGGGATGGCCTCGAGATCCTCGCCAGCCAGGGCGGCCCCGATGACACCCTCGGCATGGTGGAATTCAAAGCCTGGTTCCTGGAGGGGGACGAACGTCACTGCCTCCATGAGCGCTCCCGCTTCGTGCGCCATCAGGGGCGCTGGGTCTACACCGACGGCGAGCAGGATCCGGCGCCGCTGCGGGTCGGGCGAAACGACCCCTGCCCCTGTGGCAGCGGCAAGAAGTTCAAGAAGTGCTGCGGCTGAGGTTTCCCCCACGCCGCCCTCTGGCCAGCCCCCGGGCTGGCCTTCTCCCCTCCCGTCATGCTTTCCCCTGCCCGCCTCGACGGTGACGTGAGGTTCATCACATTTCGCTCATCACCTCACACTTAATGAGCGTTTACGAACATTAATTTGGCCCATATCAAACATTTTACGTCGTGGAGGCGCCACACTGGCCTCATCTGGAAGAGATGAGACGGGCACGAATGAAAAGAATCACCACACAAGTCGTCATCATAGGGGGGGGCGCCACCGGCGCCGGCATCATGCGCGATTGCGCGCTGCGCGGCATCGACTGCATCCTGCTTGAGCGGGACGACATCGCCGCCGGCACCACGGGCCGCAACCATGGCCTGCTCCACTCCGGCGCCCGCTACGCGGTGACGGATCAGGAGTCCGCCCGCGAATGCATTCAGGAGAACCTCATCCTCAAGCGGATCGCCAGCCACTGCGTCGAGGACACCGGCGGCCTCTTCATCACCCTGCCGGAAGATGACATCCATTTTCAAAATACCTTCATGGACGCCTGCGCCCTGGCGGGCATCGACGCCCGCCAGCTGGATCCCGCCGATGCGCTGCGCCTTGAACCCAACGTCAACCCGGCGCTGATCGGTGCCATCCAGGTGCCGGACGGCACGGTCGACCCCTTCCGCCTGGCCGCTGCCAACGTGCTGGACGCCAAGGAGCACGGCGCCCGCATCTTCACTCACAGCAAGGTGCTGGGGCTTTTGCGCACCCAGGATAGGGTGCACGGGGTCAAGGCCATCAACACCCGCACCGGCGAAGCGTTCGAGGTGGAGTGCCAGGAGGTGATCAACGCCGCCGGCATCTGGGGCCAGCAGATCTGCGAGTATGCCGACCTCGGCATCCGCATGTTCCCCGCCAAGGGCTCATTGCTCATCATGGATTACCGCCTCAACCAGCTGGTGCTCAACCGCTGCCGCAAACCGGCGGACGCGGACATCCTGGTGCCGGGCGATACCATCTCCCTCATTGGCACCACGTCGAGCCGTATCGATTACCACAAGATTGACCAGCTCACCGTCGAGCCCGAAGAGGTGGAGGTGCTGCTGCGCGAGGGGATAAAACTGGCCCCCATCATGGCCCGCACCCGATTGCTGCGGGCCTACGCCGGCGTTCGCCCCCTGGTGGCGGTGGATGGCGACGAGTCCGGCCGCAACATCAGCCGTGGCATCGTGCTGCTGGATCACGCCGAGCGAGATGGCCTCCAGGGTTTCAACACCATCACAGGCGGCAAGCTGATGACCTACCGGCTGATGGCCGAATGGGCCACCGACTTGCTTGCCAAAAAGCTTGGCAACAGCAAGCCCTGCCGCACCGCCGAGCTGAGCCTGCCCGGCTCGCGGGATCCGGAGAAGGTCTCCGCCCCCGGCCTCTCGGTACCCGCCGAAGGCTCGGCCCAGTACCGCCACGGCGAGCGGGTCATCGCCTTTTTCCGCGACAATCCCAAGGCCAACGCCCTCATCTGCGAGTGCGAGATGGTGACCGCGGGCGAGATTGAATACGCCCTGCGCGAGCTCGACGTGGACAACCTGGTGGACTTGCGCCGCCGCACCCGCCTGGGTATGGGCCCCTGTCAGGGGGAGCTGTGCGCCTATCGCGCCGCCGGCCTGATGCAGGAGTACGGCAAGGCGGACGGTCGTCAGGCCTGCGTCATGCTGCGCCAGTTCCTGGAGGAGCGCTACAAGGGCACCCGGCCCGTGCTCTGGGGCGATGCCCTGCGGGAAGCGGAATTTACCTACTGGATCTACGAGGGGCTGTTCGGCCTTGGCGAGTGGACGGCCCCCCACCTGGTGAGCGAGCCCCCCTTCCCGCTCGATGCCAGCCCCGCAAATTCCACCAAGGAGCGCAGCCATGAAATTTGACAGCATCGTGATCGGCGGCGGCATGGCGGGCCTCTCGGCGGCCCTGCGCCTGGCCGAGGCCGGCCAGAAGACCCTGCTGATGGCCTCCGGCCAGAGCGCCCTGCACTTCTCCTCCGGCTCGGTGGATCTGCTGGAGAGCGAGGGAGATCCCCGCGCCGCCCTGCCCGCCTTTATGGCCGCCAACCCCGAGCATCCCTACAACAAGGTGGGGCTGACCCATATCGCGGCAAGCCTCGATGATCTGCAGCGCCACTGCGCCGCGCAGGGATTGCCGCTGTTTCGCCAGGAGCGCAACCACCATCGCCTGACCCCCATCGGCACCCTCAAAGCCACCTGGCTCTCCCCCGACACTTGCGCCTGCATGACCGATGCCCCCGCTCCGGACGCCATCCTGCTCGCCACCCTGGAAGGGTTTCGCGATTTTCACCCGGCGCTCGCGGCGGCGAATCTCGCGACCCACGCCCGTTTTGCCCACAGCCGCATCCTGACCGGGGAAATTCGCCTGCCCCAGCTGGCCGAGTTCAGCCGCAATCCCCACGAGTTTCGCTCCGCCGACATCGCCCGCCTGTTCGACAAGCAGGGCAATGGCCAGCGTGACCTGCTGACGGATCTGGCCCGCGAGATCAGCCGCCTGGTGCAAGAGAGCGGTGAGCCGCGCTGCCATCACCTGGTGCTGCCCGCCTGCCTGTCGCTGGGGCTGGTCGGCCCGCGCCTGGCGGAGCTGGAGCAGCGCACCGGCTGCATCATCAAGGAGGTGGCCACCATGCCGCCGTCCCTCATCGGCATGCGGATGCAGGAGGCGCTCAAGCGCCGCTTCATGGCCCTTGGCGGCACCTTCCTCACCAGCGAGCGGGTGCTGGGCGCCCGCTATGACGGCGACAAGGTGATCGGGGTGCACAGCCAGCACGGGGAGGATCAGCTGTTCGAGGCGGACCACTTCGTGCTCGCCTCCGGCAGCTTCTTCAGCCGCGGGCTGGAGTCGCGCCTCGGGGGCATTCGTGAACCCATCTTCGATGCCGACGTACTGAGCCTTGCCGAGCGCGACGCCTGGGCCGGCCGCCGCCTGTTCGACCACCACCCCTTCATGGGCTTCGGGGTCAAGACCGACGAGCGGCTGCGGGTGCTGCGCGGCGGCAGGCCCCTCACCAACCTCTACGGCGCCGGCAGCGTGCTGGCGCACTATGACCCCATTAAAGAAGGTTCCGGCTCCGGCGTGGCCGTTGCCACCGGCTGGCAAGCCGCTGGCCATATTCTGGCGGAGGGCTGAGATGAATCACATATTCCCACTCCAACGACACGGCGTGCTGGCCCACGACGATGCCCAATCCAAGGAGGGCTCTGGCTCAGGTGTCGCGGTCGCCACCGGCTGGCAGGCCGCCGGTCACATTTTGAGTTCAGCCCAATGACGATTTCGCCCCATATCCCGTGCCTTCACACCCAACGGGAGGAGAACTGACATGCTACTGGATCATGCCAACCAGACTTTCGATCAGTGCATCAAATGCACCGTCTGTACCGCCTACTGCCCGGTGGCCAAGGCCAACCCGGCCTACCCCGGCCCCAAGCAGGCAGGCCCGGATGGGGAGCGGCTGCGCATCAAGAGTCCCGAGCTCTTTGACAGCGCCCTCAAGTACTGCACCAACTGCAAGCGCTGCGAAGTGGCTTGCCCGAGCGGGGTGCGCATCGGCGACATCATCGCCAAGGCCAAGCACCAGTACAGCGGCTTCAAACCGGGGATCCGCGAGTTCGTGCTCTCCCACACGGATCTGATGGGCAGCATGTCCACCCTGATGGCCCCGGTGGTCAACTTCACCACCGGCCTCAAGCCGATGAAGCAGGTGCTGGACAAGGCGCTGGGGGTCTCCTCCCACCGGGACTTGCCCAAATATTCACAAGGCACCTTCCGCGGCTGGTACAAGAAGCAGAAAGCGACTCAGGCCCGCTTTGCGCGCCAGATCGCCTACTTCCACGGTTGCTATGTGAACTACAACCACCCGCAACTCGGCAAGGAGCTGGTGCAGGTGCTCAACGCCATGAACATCGGTGTCCAGCTGCTTGCGCGGGAGAAGTGCTGCGGCGTGCCGCTGATTGCCAACGGCTTCATGGACAAGGCCAGGCAGCAGGCGGCCTTCAACATCCAGCAGCTGGAGAACACCCTGCTCGGCAACGAGATGCCGCTCTTGGCCACCTCCTCCACCTGCGGCTTCACCCTGCGGGACGAATATCCCCACCTGCTGGAGCAGGACAACCACAAGGTGCGCGATCGCATCTCGCTGGTGACCCGCTTCCTGTGGAACGAGTTCGATCGGGGCAACAAACCGGCCATGAAGCCCCTCAATCTGCACATCGCCTACCACACCCCCTGCCACCTGGAGAAGATGGGGGGCGTCATCTATACCCTCGAGCTGCTGCGCGCCATCCCAGGGGTCAAGGTGACGGTGCTGGACTCCCAGTGCTGCGGCATCGCCGGCACCTACGGCTTCAAGTCGGAGAACTACCAGACCAGCCAGGCCATCGGTCAGGGGCTGTTTGATCAGATAAACCGGCTCAAGCCCGATCTGGTCATCACCGACTGCGAGACCTGCAAGTGGCAGATCGAGATGAGCACGGCGTTTCGCTGCGAACACCCGGTGCACCTGCTGGCACGGGCGCTGGCCTGACCGCCATCCCCCCGGTCCGCCCATCATCACGGGCACCGGCTTGGAAGCGACACGCCCCGGTCAATACCTGCGCCCCCTCTGGCCGGCATTGACCGGGATCGGCGCGGCAAGGCCCTGACGCCGCCCGGGCAGCCCGATGGGAGGCCCGGGCGGCGAATTCCTTTAGTTGTTTGAACTACCCACACAGTGAAAAGCAGCAACAACACCCACCCCGTTAAAAACCATCTCCCATTACCACCACCGGGAAATATCAAGCCAGCATATTCAGCCAAAAAAGAGCCGGCATTCGCCGGCTCTTTGCATCATCTCACCCCATCAGGGGTGCTGGATGATCAGGCTGTGCTGATCCAGCATGGATTGCAGGATGTCGTGAGAGGAGGAGCCGCTCAGGTTCCAGCCACTCAGATCCACGTCCTTCAGGGTGATCTGCTGGGTGACATTGCCATCCCCCGCCGGGGAGACCGACAGGCTCACGTCACTCAGGCCATTGCCGGTGCTGGTCACCGATGCCTGGAGATGACCCAGCAGGCCATCCACGCTGTTGTCGGTCACCCCCTTGAGCAGGTCCGCCAGATCGATCCTGTCCCCCTCCTGGGGACGGAAGTCGGTGATGGTGTCTATCGCCGGAGAGGCCGTCGTCCCCTCGTCACCACTGCCCCACACGAAGAGATCGCTGCCGGCGCCACCGGTCAGGATGTCATTGCCCTGACCGCCCCGCAGCACATCATCTCCCATGCCGCCCAGGAGGCGATCATTGCCGGAGGAGCCGAACAGCCAGTCCCCCTGATCCGAGCCCAGCAGATCGTGACCGCTCTGGCTGTGGATGGTGATGGTCTCCGTGGCCGAGCTCAGGGTGCCGCCACCCAGGCTGGATTCGGCACTCAGGGTGAGGGCATGATCCCCCGCCGGCAGATCCTTGAGGTAGATGGGCACGGACTGGTCCATCGGCAGCAACCAGTCGTTGCCATCCGCGTGGCCGACGCTCTGGCCGTGCTCGTCCACCACCTGGGCGCTGCCGAGGTTCTGGATCCGCACCGACAGCTCACCCGGGGCCGGATTGACCACGCTGGCGCTGAGGTTGAGCGGCACCCAGGCCCCTTGCAACGCAAGGATATCGTGGGTGCCGACCCCCAATTGGGGATCGTCCGGCTCGGCCGTCACCTGGATGGCAATCTGGGCGCTGTCGGTCAGGACGCCACCGGCACCGGTATTGCCCTGATCCGAGGTGGTGATGCTCAGGTTGTCCTGACCCCAGAAGTCCCTGGCTGGCTCGTAGTGCAGGTTGCCTGCCAACAGACCGTTGAGATCATCGAGCGACCCGACCAGGGTCACCACGCTGGTCCCCGCCCCCTGCACCGAGACGGCGCCTGCCGCCCCCAGCAGGGTCAGCACACCGTGCTCCACCCGCAGCACCATGGAGATGGGCGCACTGCCCGCATCCACGTCCTTCACGCTGATCCCGGTGAGCGACAGGGAGCCATCCTCTTTCACCTGCAATGAGCCCGGCACCTGGGTGACAGGGGCATCATTGACTGGCTCGACCTCGATGGGCAGCACGTCGGTATCGCTCAGGGGGCCACCGCTGCCGGTGTTGCCAAGATCATTGGTCACCATGGTCAGGGCATCCTGACCATTGAAGTCCTGCTCGCCCTGATAGGTCACGCCCCCTGCGAGCAAGGCATTGATGGCATCCTGGGAACCGCTCAGCACCAGGGTGTTGCTGCCGCTGCCGCTCACCGTCACGCCACTGCCCGCCGCCAGTTCCAGGGTACCGTGCAGCACGGAGAGGGTGACCGAGAGGGGGCTGTTGCCCGCATCCACATCGCTCACCTGCAGCCCGTGAATGGTGAAGGGCTGATCTTCCTGCGCCACCTGGGGCGTCGTCGGCAGCTGGTTGACGGGGGCATCGTTGACCGGTTGTACCAGGATGGGCAGCACATCGGTGTCACTCAGGGCGCCACCGCTGCCGGTATTGCCCCGATCGTCCGTCACCATGGTCAAGGCGTCATTGCCATGGAAGTCCGGGTCGCCCTGATAGGTGACGCCGCCCGAGAGCAGGGCATTGAGATCCGCCAGGGTGCCGGTCAGCACCACATCGCCGGTACCGTTGCCGGTCAGGGTCACGCCGCTCCCGGCCGGCAGGGTCAGGGTGCCGTGCTCCACCGAGAGGCGCACTTCCATGATGCCGTTGCCCGCATCCACGTCCTTGACCTGCAGACCCTGGATGACGAACGGCTCGTCCTCCTGGGCCACCTGGGGATCATCGGGCAGCACGTTGACGGGGGCGTCGTTGACCGGGCTCACATCGAGATGGATGGTGCCGTTCACTTCGGGGCCGAGGGCGCCGTTGTCCAGGCTCTGGGCCGTCACCTTGATCGCCATGGCGCCGTTGGCGTCGTTGGTCACGAGCTCCACCGCGTCGAGCTTGCCCCCGTCCGTGGTGACCTGCCAGCGGCCACCGCCGAGATCCACCACGGTGCCGTTCACCCCGCTCGGCAGGCGGATTTCTGCCCCGTCCGGCACCCCTTCCAGGGTGACGCGCACCTGCTCGGGCCCGTTCTCGTGCACATTGCCGGCATTGCCGCCGGTAGCCTGGGTATCCCGGGTCTCCACCCCCAGGTTCAGGGTGATCACATCCCCTTCGGTGCCGCTCGCCTGCTCCTGCATGTCGGTGATGACTGCATCCCCCACCGGATTGACGGTGACGGTGAAGCCCGCACTGGTTTCAAGGGGCAGGGTCAGCCCCTTGTCCAGGGTGAAGGCGCTCAGGGTCAGATCCACGGTGCCGCTGAAGTCCGCAGGCGGGATCAGGGTCAGCTTGGAGAAGTCGGTGCCCACAGGCACCTGCCACACCCCACCGCCGTTGTTGACCGCCGGGGCGGACAGGGTGAAGCCATCCGGCACCCCCTTGATCTGCAGCCCGACGATCTGCTCGGAGCCATCGTTGTCGATGAGGCTGGCCCCCAGCCCCCCCAGGCTCACGCTGCCATCTTCCTGGCCCGTGACGTTCTGGACCGTGAGGTTGGCCGGATCGTTCACCGGCAGCACCTCGAAGCTCACGTTGCCGCTCCAGCTCCCCCGATCCGTGCCCGTGGTGGCGGTATCGAGAATATCCACCGTCACCGCCAGCGGCACCTTGCCGCTGAAGTGTTCTTTGGGCACGAACACCAGATCCTTGAGATCCGCCGGGTTGTTCACCGTGAGGGTGGAGACCGGCTGGCCGTTCTTGTCGAGGAAGTGACCATATTGGGGATCCACGGTCACGACCACCTGCTCCACGGTCTCGAGACCGCCATCGGCCACCGAGGGGCTGATGTCGGCGAGCTTGACCGAGAGATCGAGATGAATGTCGGTGTCTTCCAGGTTGTCAGGCTGGCCGTCGCCGTTTACGTCCTTCACGTTCAGTTGCAGCTCGGGCAGGCCGTCCGCCCCGCCGTTGATGTCCACCTCCGGGGTGATGGAGAGGGTGACGTCCTTCTCCACCATCTTGGTGTCACCGCTCACGGTGTCGGTGTTGACCAGGCGCACATTGAAGTGCAGGCCGTCACCGGCATAGTCTTGCGGCAGGGTCAGGGTCAGGCGGTCGAGATCATCGAGGCCGCCCGGCAACTTGATGAGGTACTCGCCGTTGACGAAGTCATAGGTGAGCCCCTGTACGTTGACGCCCGGAGGGAGACCAGTGATGACGATGCTGAGCTCGTCGTCCCCGATGTCCGCCGTGCCCAGGGTCACCATCTGCTTGAGCTGGCTGCCGAAGTTGACGCCGTGATCCTCCACCCCGGTGATGGGGGTACTGTTGTCAAAATCGACATCGGCGGCCACCTGACCCGAGTGGGTCGCGCCATGGAAGTCGGCGCTGGCGGTGATCTCCCGATAGGCCGGGGCGCTCACATCCCCCTCGTTGTTGTCACCAAGGTCGACCACCCTGGCGCTCACCTTGAAGGTGACGGTGCCGGTGAAGCCATCCGGCGAGCGCAGGGCATAACTGCCGAGGGCGTCGTGGGGCACCGTCCAGTTGCCCTTGCCATCGTTGATGCCGCCCACCACCACGAAGCCGGGGGGCAGATCGCTGATCACCAGGTAGTCGATGACCTCATCGCTGCTGGGGTCCAGATCCTCAAACACGAAGACGCCGTCCAGCGGGATGTCGTGCCCGTCCGGGCTCTCCAGCTGACCGGTCTGCACCAGGTTGCCATCGGGCTCCACCACCGCCTGGATATCCACATGCAGGGTGCCGTCGATCACCTTCTGGGCAGTGGCGCTGGAGTCCACATCCACTTGTGTCACCGTGACATGGCTCTGGAGGGTGGTGTCCCTGTCGCTGTCCTCGGGCCCTTTCACCAGCAGCTGGCCACCGCCGAGCAGGCTTTGCAGCTCGGCGTCGCTCAAGTCCACGGCGCCGCCGCTCACGGTCAGCTGGGTCTCGACCCCACCCACGCGGATCCAGACTTCATACCCGGGTTCGATACCGGAAAGGCTGAGGTGGGTCACCTTCTCGGCGCCGTCGGTCAGGTCAGGCTGCCAGTCGAGGACGGTGAACTGATCCTCCAGGCCATGGCTGGTCTTGGCATAGTCGGTAGCGTCGATGGCCGGCTCCACCTTGATGGTGAGGGGTACGTCGAAGCTTTTGTGATCGCCGTCATTCTCGGTCACCACCACGTGGCCGACCAGGTGCAGATCGGCGGTGCTGTTGGGCGGCGGCTGGATCTGCAGGTTGCCAAGGCTGGTCACATCCACCTGATAGAGAGGATTGCCCTTGCCATCGAGCCCGGCGAAGGTCAGGGTCAGCTCCTTGCCACTGCCGTCGAATACTTTGGCCCCTTCCGGCAGCCCTTCCAGCACCAGGTTGAGGGTTTCCGAGTGATCGAGCGGGGTATCCGTCCACTCCCCCGAGGTGAGCTTGAAGTCCAGCGGTGCCCGGCCATCCTCCTGGATGGTGATGCTGTAGCCGTTGCCATCCTGGGTCCAGTCGGTGGTATTGAGATCGAAATGGGGTTCATCCACCACCCCCACCAGATCCACGTGCAGGCTCTGGCTGCCGGTCTCCTTCTCGTTCACCACGGTGTGGGTCTGGCCGCTGGCATCGGTCAGGATGGCGGTGTCCTTCACCACCCCCTTGATGGTGAGATCGAAATCGACGTTGCTGTTTTTGGGCGGCTGCAGCTTGAGGTCATTGATGCGGCCATAGGGCACCTCGTAATAGCCGTTGGCATCCAGGGTGACCGCCACCCCACCCAGCAGCAGGGTGGCACCGGTGGGCAGGCCGCTGATGCGCACGAACAGCTGCTCGGAGCCATCTGTGGTGTCTCCCAGATGGGCGAGCCCAATCTTGCTGCCCAGATCGATCAGGGTATCTTCCTTGCCCTGGATCTCGCGCACCGTCAGCTTGGCGTCATCCGCCAGCGGGTTCACGTTGACAATCACCTCCAGCGGATCGCCGAGGGCCGTCTCCTTGCCGGTCACCACCGGGGTTTTCTCCGTGCTGACCGGGGTCACAATGAGTTTGATGTCACCGCTGTAGTCCTTGCCGGGCACCACCGTCACCTTGTTGATGTCGCCACCAGCCACCGTATAGAGGCCGTTCGCCCCCGGGGTGAGCACCTTGCCGTTCAGGGTCAGCGTGCCCTGGCCGGACGCCCATTTGATCTGGTAGCTCAGGGTCTCGGAGCCGTCCGTATCGGTGAGACCCGCCTTGACGTTGAGGGCGATGCCGCTGCTGTCCTCGTCCGTGGTGTAGTGCTGGTGCGTGCTGCCCGCATCCCACAGGGGTTTGTCGGCAATGCCCTGCACCGTGATGTCCAGATTGCCGGTCAACACCGGGGGCTTGCTCCCCTCGGTGACCCCCACCTGCAACTGCACCGGGAAGCGCAGCGCAGCACCTCCGTTGTTGTAGCTCGAGTAGTCGTGGTTTGGCACAAAAGTGACACCGGTGAGCTGGAACTTGTCATCGGTGTTGGCCACCGCCACCATGGCCGCGGGCGGCACCTCATACCAGGTCTTGCCCCCCTGAGTGATGGTGGTCAGTGCGACGCCGTTGAAATAGAAGATGCCCTGGGCGTTGGCTGGCGCCTGGATAAGCAACTGCTCCACATGCTCGCCCCGATCGAAATCCCCCACATCCAGGTTCATGGTGATGGGGATCCCCTGGCCCGGATCGCTCGCCCCCGCATCCTCCTGGCCGGTGACTGCGCTCACGGTGAGCTTGCCCGCCTCGTCCCTGATGGTCAGGGTCAGAAGACCGTCGTCGGTATCTCCGTCGCCATCCACCAGGTGGAAGCCTATCTGCTGTACCAGGGTGCTGTTGCTGTGATCGATGCCTGATTTGGCGGTGAAGCTGTAGTCACCCTCGGCATTGATCACCAGGGTGCCGATGACCTGCCCCGTGCCGTCTGTCACCGAGATAGTGGTGTTGCCCGTGGCGGCGATGGGGTGCTCGGTGCCATTGATGGTCACCGCTCTCACCACCGCATCATCCGCCCCCTCGCTGGCAGTGGCCAGCAGATCGCCGGTCACTTTCGCCCCTTCATTCAGGGTCTTGCCGGCATCGACGGCCACCGGCACGTCGTCCTGCACGCTCACATGACCGATCACTTCGGCGCTCAGATCCCCGTCACTGTCCCGTGCCTGCAATGGCAGCTGGATATCCAGCAGATCCTTGCCCTGGACGCTGTGATCTAGGTTGCCGGTCAGCTCGAAGGTGTAGCGGCCGGAGACATCCAGGGTCAGCTTGAAGATGAGCTTGCCTGCGCTGTCCTTGCCAAGGTAGACACCCGGCTGGCTGTCTGCCTCAATGGTGACCGCCTTGCCCCCCGACGTCAGGGTATTGAGGGCGTTGAAGCGAGCTACATCCAGTTGCAGGGAAACCACCCGGTCACTCCCGGCGGCGATCGTCACCTGGCCGATGGCAACCTCTCCCGTGCCTGACGGGCTGGTACCCCCATGCTGGCCACTGCCCCCGTTGAGGTCCGACTCCTTGACGGTCACCCCCTCGATGGCGGTGATGACGGGATCCGCCGCATCGGTGATCACCGCCGTGGTGCTGCCGGTGATCACGCTGCCGTCGCTGTCGGTCACCTTGACCGGCAGGCTCAGGTTGAGCTTGTCGTCGGCACCGTGATCCAGGTTGGTGTGTACCGTCACCTGGTAATCGAGGGTTGCCTGGGTATGGGCTTCGATGCGCCCCGGCACATTGGGCAGGGTCACTGTCAGCACCAGGGTGCCGCTCGCAGTCACTGCCTGGAAGCTGTGGCCGTTGCTGCCCGCCACCTCTTGCCAGGTGAGGGTCTCGCCGTTGTGGGTGATGGCCTTGCCACTCCCATCCACGACTTGGCCCGAGAGGGTCAGCCGCACGTCCACCACGGGATCGGAGTCCGCCGTGATGGTCAGGGTGCCGGTGGCATGCTGATCATCGCCGGTCTGGTTGTTGGCGGCACCGTCGAAGCGCCCTTCACTCACCGTCACGCCGGTCAGGGTGAGGGTCGGCTTGTCCCCTTCCGAAATGCGGATGTTGAGGGTGCCCGTGGTGCTGTCGTTGTTGCCGCTGCCCTTGTCGCTGTCGACGATGTTGAGCTTGAACGGCAGGTCGGTGGCGTTGCCACCGCTCTGGTGAACCCCCTCGAACAGGGTCACCTTGTAGTCAAAATCGTTGCTGGCGGCGTTGTCCAGCTTGCCCACCAGTTCGACCTGAAGCACCTCGACGCGCTGGCCATTGACTTCCACATAGCCCTTCAGCACCTGGTTGCCCGGGATGCTGGCATCGCCGTCGACCAGCTCGTATTTGACGCTCTGGCCCAGGGCGGTCAGGGCCGGCTGCTCGCTGATGTCGGCAAACGACACCTCGCTCACCCGATCCGAGCCCGCATTGATCTGGAAGTGGCCGGTGCCGGTCAGAGTATTGCTGCCGTCGAGCCCACGCTCATCCAGGCTCACTCCGCTGCCCGCCACGAAGTGCGGCGCATGGCCATCCTTGATGGTGAGCGGCAAGTCGGTGGAGACCCTGTCCCCATCCTTGTCGGTCAGGGTGACGGTGAGCGGCAAGTCGAGGGATTCGCTGCCCTGGTGATCCAGCTCGGCCCCCAGGGTCACCTTGGCGGTGACGCTCCAGTTACCGTTGCTCTCCACCAAATCCAGCTCGGCCCGCAGCACCTCGCGGCCGTCCGCGCTGGTCCCCACCAGCTCGCCGTTGGCGTCCAGGGTGAAGGTAACCGGGCTGCCGTGGCTGCTGTACTTGCCATCCAGGCTCTGCTGAATGGCGGCGATATCGAATTTGAGGCTGCTCGTRTCGAGCGCATCAGCCCCGTGGCTCACGGTGAAGCTCATGTGGCTCACCACATCCTTCGCCCCCTGGTTCGCCTCCGTCATCTCGGTGCCGGTCACCGCGCTGATGACCGGATTGGCCCCGTCGCCGATGGCAACGCTCAGGGTGGAGGAGACTTTATCTCCGTCACTGTCGGTCAGGGTAAAGCCCGCCTTGAGCAGACTGTCTGCGCTCCCCTGATCCAGCGGCTGGTTCAGGGTGAAGACGTAGTGACCGTTCTGATCCAGCGTCAACGTGAAGACGTTCTGGCCGTTGACGGTGCCGCTGATGCTGTTGCCGCTGACACTGATGACCACGGGCTGGCCGCCGCTGGTGAGCCCCTGCAGGCCGGGCTGGCTGGCATCGAATGCGATGTTGATCAGAGGGTCGGCCCCGGCGGTGATGGCCAGATCCCCGGTGAGGGTCTGGGCCGCGCTCCAGTCGCTGTCCTCCACCAGGGTGAGGGAGACGGGGTCGACCTGGGGCAGCACGCCGTCGGTGATATGAATATTGAGGGTGCCAAGGTTGCTCT
>NZ_JBFOCP010000023.1:0-83558 GCF_040907855.1 Aeromonas sp. s4
TGGCGGTGAGGGAGGGATTCGAACCCTCGATACGTTGCCGTATACACACTTTCCAGGCGTGCTCCTTCAGCCACTCGGACACCTCACCAAATTTTTACTGCTTGAAGTGGCTTTCGTAGCACGCTGCGCGTGCATCTTGCCGACTTCGTCGGTGGGCAGCCTCTCGCATACCTCACCAAATTTTGGTCTGTGGTTTAACGTGTTCAGCCAACACGGTGTTCGCTGCGCCGTTGCGCTGGAACGGGGCGTAATTTAGGGGAAAGGGCTGCCTGGGTCAACCACTTTTCCCCTTATTTTTCATAATCTTTATCGAGTGCCTATCCCTTGAACAGAATGCCGGTTTTTTAATCCCGTTCAAGGCTTGTCGAGAATGATCAGGCTGTCAGGCAGCTCGTTCTGATCCCGGGTTGCGGGGAAGGCGTCGGTCAGAATGGCGCTGGTGCGCTCCACGCACTCCAGGAACCCCTGCTCGACCTCCTTGTTGCGTACCCGAACCACGAAGTCGTCGATGATCTGCTGCCACTGGGTGTTGTCGATGTGCTGGGCGATCCCGTCGTCTACCAGGATCTCCACATAGTGCTCCGCCACCGAGACGAAGATGAGCACCCCGAGCCGGTCCCGGGTGCGGTGAAGTCCCTGCTCGACAAACTGCAGGCGGGCCATCAGGGCGGCCCGGTGACGGCGTACCTTGTTGGGAATAAGCCGCATCTTGATGGGTGTCCAGTGGAACAGCAGGCTCAGCAGCAACCAGACCGACCACTGCACCAGCAGGATCTCGTACCAGCCAAGCCAGAAGCCGAGCTGGAAGACCAGCAGGGGGGTGAGCATGGCCAGCAGGGCGGCCCACAGGGTCGGGATATAGCGATAGCCATCGCTGGCCGGGGCCAGCACGGTGACCAGTTCGGCATCCGTGGCCTGCTCGGCCTGTCGAACCCTGGCCTGCAAGGTGTGGAAAAACTGTTTCGAAATCATCTTGTTGTCTCTTTTTCCCTGATTACCAACCGCCAGATGCACCGCCGCCGCCAAAGCTGCCGCCGCCACCACTGAAACCGCCACCACCACCGCCAGTGCGGCCGCCAAAGGAGCCGGCACCGAATCCACCTGCCATGTAGGCGGCCCGGCGACGTCCTCCCGGCCCACCGCCGCCGCCGCGCAGGTTGTGCAGCACGATCATCGCAATCACCACCAGGATGAAGAGCCAGGGACCGCCCTGCTTGTCGGCCTTGCTGGTGTTGTCCACGGGCTGATACTCCCCGGCCAGGGCCTGCATGATGCCCTGGCTGCCGGCGAGGATGCCGGCCACCATGTCACCGCGCTTGAAGGCGGGCAGGATCCGGGTCTGGATGATATTGGCGGCGATGGCGTCGGGCAGGGCACCTTCCAGGCCATAACCCACCTCGATGCGCACCTTGCGCTCGTCCTGGGCGATGATCAGCAGAACGCCGTTGTTCTTGCCTTTTTGGCCGATGCCCCAGTGGCGACCGAGCTGGTAGCCGTACTCTTCGATGGTATCCCCCGCCAGCGTGTCGATGGAGACCACCACCAGCTGGACGCCGCTGCGCTTCTCGAAGACGGCCAGTTGCTGTGCGAGCTGGTGGGCCTGCTTGCGGGACATCAGATTGGCCTCGTCCACCACCCGCCCGGTCAGGGCCGGGAAATCGGGGGTGGCATGCAGCGCCGTGGCACAGAGCAGCAGACAGAGCGCCAGCCAGCGTCTCATCACGTTCATTGGAAGCTGACCTTGGGCGCCTCATCGGCACCGGGTTTGGCGCTGAAGGTGGGTTTGGCTTCCAGATCGGAGTAGAGCAGCTTGGACCAGATGACCCCGGGGAAGGTACGGATCTCGGTATTGAACTGGCGTACTGCCTCGATGTAATCCCGTCTGGCCACCGCGATGCGATTCTCGGTGCCTTCCAGCTGGGCCTGCAGGGTCAGGAACTGCTGATCGGCCTTCAGATCCGGGTAGCGCTCGACCACCACCATCAGCCGGGAGAGGGCGCTGGAGAGCTGCTCCTGCGCCGCCTCGAACGCCTTGAGCTGGGAGGGGTCACTCACCTGCACGCTGCCGACTCGGGCACGGGCATCGGTGACCGCCTTGAGGGTCTCCTGCTCGTGGCTGGCGTACCCCTTGACGGTGGCCACCAGGTTGGGAATGAGATCGGCCCTGCGCTGGTACTGGTTCTCGACCTGTCCCCAGCTCGCCTTGACCTGCTCATCCAGGGTCGGAATGGTGTTCATGCCGCAGCCGGTCAAACCCAGCAGCAGGGTCAGGGTCAGCAGGGCACGGGTACCACGCTGCCAGAGTGAAGTGGCCATCTTGTTGTTCTCCATTGATATTTCTCTCGGAAATAGGTTCACCATAACAGCTTGTGGTCAGCCCTCACAACGCCTGGGTAACAGGGGGGCGCGGTAGCTCATCGACACCTTGGGCAGCTGGGGTTTGTCCTTGAGCCAGGAGGTCAGCTCCTCCCCACAGCCATTGCCGGGGGGAATGGGAGCCTGGGGCTGGCAGTCCGGACTGTTTGCCGGGCAGCGCAGGCGCACGTGAAAGTGGCTGAAGTGGCCGACCCAGGGGCGCAGCTTGCCGACCCAGGCTTCACCGGGTGCCTGTTTGCACACCTCGGCCTTGATGACGGGGTTGACGAAGATGCGCGCCACCTCGGGGCGATCAGCCGCAAGGCGCAGCAGATTGAGTTGCCTGGGGCCGAATCGGCCGGGCAGCATCCGGTAGCTGGGTTCGTCGATCAGCGCCCACTCCCTGGGGGCATCCTGCTCCCAGCGGCTGATGGGCCTGTCAGCCATCCTGAACCATATGTCGGCATCCAGGCCGGTCTGGTGGCTACGATGACCTGAGGTAAAGGGTCCCCCGTGCATCATGGCGAGGTCTGCGATATAGAGATCCGGCATGCCGGCCAGTCTGGTCTGGTTGGCCAGATGCTGCAGGTAATGGATGAGGTCGGGGTGGCCGTAATAGCGCAGCCGTTTGGTGCGGATCACCTGATAACCAGGGCCTTCGAGGGGCAGGGCCACGGCATTTTTCAGGCAGCCGGCGGAGTAGCCGCCGATGGCCTCGGCATAGAGTGTGCTCGCGGACAAGAGCAGGGCGGTGGCGAACATGGGACTCCCGGGATGGCGCCCAGTGCGGGCTCAGACAGCCCCAAGCATACCAAGAGTGGCGGCTGGCCGTCATCCGTGTCGCGGTGGCGGTTGCATCGCGGCGCGTCGCTCGCGCACAATGCGCGGCAACGCAGCGACGGCAAGGCCGTTCGCATCACAGAAGGAGAAGAGAAGATGAGAGTCAGTGAGCTGGCAGCGCAAGAGAACGTGCGCTGGCTGATGCCCCCGGCCCGGCGGTTTTACGGGGTCATGATCTGCCTGTTGCTGGGGAGTCTCGCCACTGTGGTGGCCGCCCTCTGGCTGGGATATCCCGACATGGGCCTGCTGCCCTGGGTCGGGGTGGTCTTTGGCGGTATCGTGCTGGTGATGATGGTGTTGCCGCGCAACTGGCAGCGCTGGCGTCTGGCGGAGCTTGCCTGGGATGAACGCCATCTCTATCTGCTCAATGGTGGCGAAGACCGGGCCTTGGCGCTGCCCAGAGCTGTGCTGGTGGGCATGGAGCGAGATCGCAAGGTGGGACACGATGGCCAGTGGCTCGATTTCAGCCTGGATCTCGGGCTGGATGAGGTGACCCTGGCGACGGCCACCAGCCTGCTCGGGTTGTCCCGGGAAGGGACTCACGAAGTGGCCCCCGGGGTCTATCGATTCGGGTTCAAACGTGCCTGGCATGGGCGTCGTGCCCTCGGCACATTGCTGGCCGAGCTGCACCCGGCCTGACTATTTTCTCGACAATTCATCCCAATGCTCAGATACTGCCTCTGATTCGATTTGATCTTTCCTGCTCCGATAGCCCAAGAGATCAAGGACTTGGGATACGAAGCTGGAAGTGCCATGGCATGATGCCGTGGCTGGTCCGGCAGGGGGGTTGTGCCCTTACTCCCAGGTCGGTGGATGCATAGATAAGGCACCTTGAATCGAGAGTGGATGGCATGAAGATTTACGTAGGTAATCTGTCGTACCGGATGACGGCCGACGAACTGACAACCGTGTTCAGCCAATTTGGGCAGGTAGACAAGGTCGATATCATCATCGACCGCGATACCGGTCAGTCCAAGGGGTTTGGTTTCATTGAAATGCCGGTCAATGGCGAGGCCGAGAAGGCCATCGCCGAGTTGCACGGCACCGAGGTCGGCGGCCGCACCATCACGGTCAATCAGGCCAAACCGAAGACGGATGCACCCCGTGGTCGCCCCCAGCGCCATCGTTGAATCGTCTCGATAACGGAAAACGGCATGGAATCCTCCATGCCGTTTTTGTTTTCAGGGTCTGGTGCAGACTCAGGGAACGTCGTAACCCAGAGCGGCCTTGCGGATGCGGAACCACTGCTGGCGAGTGAGCTCAATGGACTCGGCTGCCACGGCGGCGGCGATCCGCTCCCGTTTGCCGGAGCCGATGAGGGGCAGCGGCTGACTCGGCAGCATCATCACCCAGGCGTAGACCACCTGCTCCAGACAGTCGGCACCCACCTCCTGGCGGATCAGCTCGAGTTCCGCCCGCAGCGGGGCATAGTCGGGGGCATGGAACAGCCGCCCGCCGCCAAGGCAGGACCAGGCCATGGGCTTGATGCGCAGTTGCTGGCATTGATCCAGGGCTCCATCCAGCGTCCCCTCCTGATGGAGCGGGGAGATCTCCAGCTGGTTGGTGACCAGGGGGAAGGGCAGGCGGGATTGCAGCAGGGCAAACTGGTGGGGCGTGAAGTTGGAGACCCCGGCGTGCTTGATCTTGCCTGCCTGCTTGAGGGTGATGAAGGCGTCGGCCACCTCGTCGGCGTTCATCAAGGGGTCGGGGCGATGGATCAGCAACAGATCCAGATGATCGGTGCCGAGCTTTTGCAAGGAGGCTTCGGCACTGGCGACGATGTGTCCCTTGCCGGTGTTGTAGTGATTCAGGGCGTGGGTCGGATTGGCGGTGAGGGCGATGCCGCACTTGCTGACGATCTCCATGCGATCGCGCAGGGAGGGCTCCAGGCGCAGGGCATGGCCGAAGGCCTCCTCGCACTGGTAGCCACCGTAGATGTCGGCGTGATCGATGGTGGTGACCCCGAGATCAAGGTGATATTTCATCAGGTCCAGCAGGGCGGCGGGGGAAAGCTGCCACTCCATCAGGCGCCAGTAGCCCATGATGAGGCGGGAGAAGGTGGGGCCTTGCTCATGCAGGGCCAGACGGGATACGGACATGGTGACTCCTCTGGAGATAAAAATGCGAAAAGAAAGGGGCAAAATCATGTGCCAGCATCTTGGTCTCTTCCGGCGGACAAGGCAATAATGCCCCCTTCGCGAATTCGAACTATGGTTCTGACTCCAACGGGTCAAGATCACGGTGTCAGTGAGAGGAGAAGGGGTGATGGAAGGATTTGCCGCCAGGCTTCAAAGCCTGATCGGGGAGGGGAGCGTGAGCGCTTTTGCCCGCAAGGTGGGGTTGAGTGAAGCCCTGATCCGCAAGTATCTGAAAGGGGCTGAGCCCGGCCTTGGCAAGGCGAACCAGATTGCCATGGGGGCCAACTGCTCGCTGGAGTGGCTCGCCACCGGTTGCGGGTATCTCTATCGTCAGGCCGAGGTGGTGGACAGGGACGCGCTGGCGGCGGCGGGGGCGCTGGTGCAGGAGACCCGTCCGGGAAAGCCCATGCCGGACGAGGAGCAACTGGTGACCCTGCTCGCCTATTACCAGTTCCTGCGCAGCCACAAGCAGGCGGACGGTTTTCTGGACCTGGCCCGGGCGCGGGAGTTTGGGCGCCATCTGGCCGAGGCCTGAGCCTGACGAGTGCCCCCGGCAGTCCGCCATTCTTCTGATACCCTCTAAGCAGTGATCAAATCCAAGGACACGCAGATGAGCTATCTGATCCTGGGCAGTGGCGGGTTGGGCAGTGCGCTGGCACGGGCGCTGGCCAGACGGGGAGAAGAGTGGTTGCTGGCGGGCAGGCAACTGCCCAGGGGACTGGATCCCGCCTGCTACTTTCCGCTGCAGGAAGTGGACTCGCTCTCCTTTGAAGCCCTCTTCACCCTCTATGACAGCACCACCCTGCCGACGGTGGTGATCAACACCATAGGCCTGCTCCATGATCTTGCCCACATGCCGGAGCGGCGGGTGGAGGAGGTGACCCCCCAATGGCTTGAAGAGAGTCTGCTGGCCAATGCCTGGCCCCACCTGGCCCTTGGTGCCAACCTCAGTCGGCGCATGATGCCCCAGAGCACGCTCTGGCTCTGCACCCTCTCGGATCGGGCGGGAAGCCTGGAGGAGGGGGGCCAGGAGGCCATGTGCCACTACAGCTACCGTATGAGCAAGACCGCCCTCAACATGGGATCCCGGATCCTGGCGGGTGAGTGGGCCGGACGTTTTCCCGGCGCCGGTGTCATCACCGTGCATCCCGGCCTCATGAATACCCCCATGCAGCAACCTTTTCTTCAGGAGATGGATCCCACCTTGCTGCAGGACCCCGCCGAGGTCGCCGTCCGCCTGCTGGATCTGATGGCCACACTGACGCCCGCGCACTCGGGCCGTTTCGTGGACCTGCACGGCCAGTCGCTGCCCTGGTGAGCCGCCGGGCTCACATTCCCGCTTGCCGTTTCTTGCCAGCCGGGTGTCGGCTGGTTAATGTCATCGTCCTGCATCAGGAGGATGACATGCGCTATATCGATTTACGAAGTGATACCGTGACCCAACCCACGGAAGCCATGCGCCAGAGCATGCTGCATGCCGAGGTGGGAGACGATGTCTATGGGGAAGATCCCAGCATCAATGCGCTGGAGCGCCGCGGCGCCGAACTGCTTGGCAAGGAGGCTGCCCTGTTCGTGCCCTCCGGCACCATGTCCAACCTGCTGGCCATGATGAGTCACTGCCAGCGTGGGGAAGGGGCCGTGCTGGGGGCGGCTTCCCACATCTATCGCTACGAGGCCCAGGGCTCTGCCGTGCTGGGCTCGGTGGCCCTGCAATCCGTCCCCATGCAGGCGGACGGCACTCTGGCCATCGAGGATGTGCGGGGGGCCATCGCTCCCGATGATCCCCATTTCGTCCAGACGCGCCTCGTCTGCCTGGAAAATACCCATAACGGCAAGGTGCTGCCATTGACCTACCTGCGCGCCATGCGCGAATTCGTCGACGAGAAGGGGTTGAAGCTGCACCTGGACGGGGCTCGCCTCTTCAATGCGGTGGTGGCGAGCGGGGAACCGGTGGCCGCCATCGCGGCGCCTTTTGACAGCATCTCTGTCTGCCTCTCCAAGGGACTGGGAGCACCGGTGGGTTCCCTGCTGGTGGGATCGGCTGCGTTCATCGCCCGCGCCAGACGGCTGCGCAAGATGCTGGGGGGCGGCATGCGCCAGGGAGGGATCCTGGCCCAGGCCGCCCTGTTCGCGCTGGATCAGCACGTTGCCCGGCTGGCGGATGATCATCGCCGCGCCAGGCGTCTGGCAGAGGGGCTGGCCGCGTTGCCAGGCATCACACTCAACATGGGGGAGGTGCAGACCAACATGGTATTCCTGCGTCTGACTCAGGGGGATCCCGCCACCTTGCTGGGTTTCATGAAGGAGCGCGGTATTCTCTTCTCCGGCTACGGGGAGCTCAGGCTGGTGACCCACCTGCAGATCACCGACGATGACATCGACGAGGTGATCGACGCCTTCACCGAGTACCTGAGTGGCTGACGCCATTCCCCATCGCAACAACAAGGGCGCCATCGGGCGCCCTTGTTGTCATGGCAGGGTCGGTCATCCCTGGCGCTGGCCGGTGATCAGCATGGCCTCGTCGGTGGCGTCATAGATCATGATGGCCAGGTGGGTGACCTCTCCGGCGAAGTCGGCCAGCGGCACCAGGGTCAGGTTCTGGTACATGTAGGGGGCCGATCCCGTGATGGGGCGGTAGTTGGAGAAGCGCAACAGGTAGGGGCGCTGCTCCCAGGTGCTGAAGGCACGGTTGTTGAGTTTGAACACCATGTTGGCCTTGCGCTCGAACCAGGCCTTGTCCACATCGGGGAAGAGCGAGAACAGCCCTTGATCGCGCACTTCGCCTGCCAGCCGGCCGCTGTGACTCTCCATGAAGCCGTTCCACACCTGGATCCGGTACTCCCTGTCGAGCACGACCAGCCCCACGTCCAGATTCTGGACGATGTTCATCAGCCAATGAAATTCCCGAATGTCCATGGTCACTCCTGGTGGTTGCTGCCGCGGGGCGGTCAGAGCATGTGCATGATCTTGTTGTTCATGGTGGCGATGGAATCTTCGGTAAACAGCAGCAAGAGATCGCACTGCACCGCATAGCCCTGCACCCGATAGTTGATCTCGATGGCCAGAGTGCGGCGCCAGCGGCTCTGGTTGGTCCGAATGAGATCCTGAATGGGCCTGTGCTGGCCCAGCACCACGGGGTGACCCTGGCTAAAAGGGGTGTCGAGCTGGTTGGCGTAGCCGCGCAGGAAGGCACCGATCAGCACGTTGGCGGTGTCCATCAGCAGTTCCAGTTCGGCGCCGTGATCCAGCTCCCCCTGATGGTTCATCAGGCGGGCCAGGTCCTGGAAGCTGGCATCGTGGAACAGCAGCAGGGCCTCCCCGGCGATCCCGGCCCCGATGAAGCCTTGACAGACCGCAGAGAGCGTCTCCGACTCGGCGGCGGCCGAGAGCGCCATGTGCAGCTCGGAGACCTCCAGCACGTTGACGTTGGGGATGGGGAGCAGCACGAAGGCGCCGAGCAGGCGGGCCAGCAGATCCGCCCCCTGGCCCATGGCGACGTTGGCCAGCTCCTGATAGACATCCCGCAGCTCGGGGGTGAACTGGATGCTGCTCTGGGCAGCCTGGTGGCTGGCGACGGACTGGGGCTGGATGGCCGTCATCTGGGTGGCCGATTGCCACAGACCGTGGCGCTTGAGCAGGGCAAGGAGGGTGTCTGGTGAGGCCGGCTTCTTGATGAAATCGAGGGCGCCAAGGGCCATGACACGCTCATGGGCTTCCGGCTGGATGTCGCCGGAGACCACGATCACCTTGCTGCGCACCCCCTCTCGCTTGAGGGTCTCGAGCACGCCATAACCGTCCATCTCCGGCATGGTGAGATCGAGAAAGATCAGGTCCCCGTGCCCCATCAGGATCTGCTCGACCCCTTCCAGTCCGTCCGCGGCCTGGTGCAAGGTGACACCCCAATCGGCGGGCAGGGCGCGCACCAGCTGTTTGCGCGCGAACCCGGAGTCATCACATATCAATACATTCATAGTGTTAGCCGACCTGTGCAACGAGGATTGCGCTAAGTGTGGGTCATCAGCCGTCAGATGCAACGGGCAGTGGCTGCGCCGGTGAAAATTGATCGTTCTGCTGGCGGGTACGATAGCGCTCGGAGTGCTTCTCGACGAAATCGGCGAACATCTTAACACGCAACGGGGTGAACCGGGGCTGACAATGGAGCATGTAGAAGGGACGTTTTCCCGACTGCCAGTCCGGCAGGACGGGGACGAGCTGACCATCTTGCAGGAAGGGGTGCACATAGTGCTGCGGGGCGTTGACGATGCCGAGGTGGCGCTGGGCTGCCCGCACGGCGGCCTGGGTCTGGTCGATGCAAAGGCGGGGAGTGCGCTTGATGCAGATCGTCTGTTCGTCCCGCCCGCTCAGTTGCCAGTGCTGGTGGGGCCAGCAGTAGATGAGATCGTGCTCTTCCAGCTGGTTCGGGTGGGAGGGCACACCCATCTTCTCCAGATAGAGGGGGGAGGCGAACAGACCGTACTGGATGTGACCCAGACAGAGGGCGTTGGGCAGGGTCTGGGGGAGCTCGCCGTTGAAAAAGACCAGGTCCCTGTCCTGATCTGCCTGGAGGGCATGGTCGTTGGACTGGCGGATGTCGAATTGTACCCCGGGATAGCGCAGGCCGAAGTCCACCAGCATGTCGACCAGGATGGTGTTGGAGAGGGCGATGGGGGCCGCGAGGCGGATGAGGCCGCTGATGTCCGTCTCCTCACCCCGAATTTCGCCGGTGGCCTGCTCTATTTCCGCAAGGGGGGTACAGAGGCGCTCGTAATAGCGCAGCCCTTCGTCCGTGAGACGCAGCTTGCGGGTGGATCTGTGCAGCAGGCTGCATCCGAGCTGCTCTTCCAGTTGGGAGATACGTCGACTGATGGTGCCGGTCGGCATGCCCAGCGCAGCGGCGGCGTGGGAGAAACCGCCCTCTTGCACCACCTTGACGAACAGATAGAACTCTTCGATGTACTTCATAAGCGGTTTTAGGGGGTGTTCTGGCTGTAACAAGCCAGTGACCTTATGAAGAGTCACCGGGCTTGGCAAGCGCAATCCGGCGTTTAATTGATCTGGATTAGATTCGACTCGCGCTGGTATTGCTGGAGCAGATGGACGAAATCTTCAGGGGATCTGTCCAGGTTGTTGTCGGGCACCAGCAGATCGTACCCCAACAGATCACGCAGCCGTGCCATGCGGTTGCCGAGCATGGCGATCACCCCCTCATAGCGCTGGCCGGAGGGTGAGCAGAAGCGGCTCTCCTCCAGCAGTCCCTCTCCCAGGAGCCCACTGCCGCACCCTCCGGTCGGGCAGTCGGAGCGCTCGCTTCGCATGGCCTGCATCAGCACGGCGCGCTGCTCGGTCAGCAGACGGACGGCGAGCCGGGGTGTGATCAGCGTCAAAAAAGCGTCGTAATCCTTTATTTTCAAACCGATGTAGGGCAGCTCCACCAGATCCCACCCCAAATGGATACGTGGTTGGTCAATTCGCTGAATATTTCTCCATTTCAGGATCCAGCCGCCGTACTTGTGATGGTATTGCAGGCAGTCCTGACACAAAGAGAGACTAAAATGAGGCTCACCCAGTTTCCAGACCCCGACAAAAATTGTCATCAGGCCCGCCAGGAGGAGGGAAATGGCGGGGATTAGTAGTTGTTCACGAAGAAAAAAAAGTATAAAAATCATAGCAATGGTTATCACCATGCCCAACAATACCAGTGTGAGTCCATTTCTTCGTACCATGGGGATCACATGTAGCGTTTTCATATGATTTCGGCCTTTTTTCATCCGTTTGTTATCCGATTATGGGCCGGAACGGATTTTGTACCAGCGCGAATGCTCCTGTCAGGGGGCGCAAGCGACTGGTTCGACCATGAGCTTTCAGCATGAATCATCACTCAACATGAATACGCTAGACGAACGCCTGCTCACCGTGATGGATGTCCTCCACACGCCGGTCTGGGTCTATGACATCCAGCGTCATCATATTTACTGGGCCAACGATGCTGCCCTCGGGCTCTGGGAGGCGAGCTCTCTGGCCGAGCTGAAGTCCCGGGATTTCTCCGCCGACATGGCCGCCGCCATCGATCTGCTGCTGCAGCGTTATCTCGGCGATTTCCAGCAGGAGCGCAGTTACAACGAGTGGTGGACCCTCTCGCCCAAGGGGGTCAAGAAGCAGGTCTATCTGCGTCTTTCCGGGATCCAGCTTGCCGGACGGCAGATGATGATGGCGGAAGCGGTCATCGATGCCGACACCCTCTATCAGGAGTCCTCCCTCGCCACCGGCGACACCCTGGCCTGTCTCTTTGACAACGAGGGGCGCCTTGAGAGCGGCAACCATCACTTCGACATGTGCTTTGGCACCGGCATTCTGACGCTGCCCCAGATCTTCTCCGGTGCGGACGAGGCCTTCTATCGTCGCCTCTCCCGTCTGGACGAAGTGGTGGCCGAAGGGGAGTGTCGCACCCAGAAGGGGATGCGCTGGTTCCAGTACCAGTTTCGCCATATCCAGCAGGGGGCACGGATCCTGCTGACCATGCGGGACATCACGGATCGCAAGCTCGAAGAGCTGGAGCATCGCCACCTGGCCTGGCACGACTCCCTCACCGGGCTGCTCAACCGCTACGGCCTGATGAAATCCCTGGAAGCCTATTGCGGCCTCGGGGGTCGCTTTGCCCTGGTGTTCATGGATCTGGACAACTTCAAGCTGGTCAATGACAACTACGGCCACAAGGCAGGGGATCGCCTGCTGGAGCGGGTCGCCGGACGGCTCAAGCAGATCTGCCCGCGGGACGTGGAGCTGGCGCGCCTTGGCGGGGACGAGTTCACCGCCCTGGTGCCCCTCAACCAGGCGAGCGATCGGGCCCAGGAGGTGGCGGATCTCATGCTCTCCCAGATGAGCAAGCCACTGCAGCTGAGCGGTGTCCCCGAGGTCACCATCGGCGGCAGCATCGGCATCGCCATCTACCCGGACGACGCGGATGACGGCGACAACCTCATCACCCGCGCCGACATGGCCATGTACCAGGCCAAGCAGATGGGGCGACTTCGCTGGCAGCGCTTCACCCCCAGCATGCAACAAAGCCTGCATCGCAAGCTGACCCTGAAGCAGTTCCTGGCCAAGGCCGTCGGGCGGGGGGAGCTCAGCCTGCGCTATCAGCCCCAGGTGGATGTGGCGCAAGGTCGGGTCATCGGTTTCGAGGCCCTGGTACGCTGGTACAATCCTGTGCTCGGCCATGTGTCGCCGGCGGAGTTCATTCCGCTGGCCGAAGAGATGGGGCTCATCCGGGAAATCGGAAGCTGGGTGCTTTCCACCGCATTGGCCCAGATGGGGGAGTGGCAGCGACAGGACGGGGTGAGGGTGCCGGTGTCGGTCAATCTCTCGGGCTTCCAGCTCTCTGCCAGTTTGCCGGAGCTGGTGGCCCAACTGCTCGAGGTATTCTCGGTGGAGGCGGCGCTGCTGACCCTGGAGCTGACCGAGACGGTGCTGATGCTCGACATGAAGGGGTGCATCGAGATCCTCGACGCCTTGAGCGAGCAGGGGATCAAGATTGCCATCGACGACTTCGGGACGGGCTACTCCTCCCTGGCCTACCTCAACCGGTTGCCCATCGACACCATCAAGCTGGACCGCTCCTTCGTGGTGGGGCTCAACCTGCCGGTGATCCGGGCGACGGTGGCCATGGCCACCAGTCTGGGGCTCGGGATCCTGGCGGAAGGGGTGGAGGAGGAGCACGAGCTCGCGGCCCTGCAGACCCAGGGTTGCCATGTCTTCCAGGGGTTCCTGTTCAGCCGTCCCATGACCCCGGAAGAGGTGGCGGCGGCGGGGTTCGCTGTACAGTGCCGACTGGGTCGCTACCCCCTCGTAAACCATTGAGCAAGTTGTCGATAAATGTGCGGCATCTCCCATTTATGAAGTGCGAGATGCCAAATTAAACATAATTAATCGAATTTTTGTCTCATATCATGGGATCCATTAGACGTTATCGCTAGTATGCGCGCTCATTCCTTGGTAATGGAGTATCACCATAATGAGTCAAGCTGCAGTGAACGAGCGTCCGGCCCCTCCCAACGGCTGGTTGAACCGCTTTCTGAACGGGGTGGAGAAGGCGGGCAACAAGCTGCCGGATCCCGCCATGCTCTTCCTCTATGCCTTGCTGATCGTCTGGGTCGGCTCCTGGATAGGCTCCCAGTTCTCCTTCGATCTGGTCAATCCCCGCACCGGAGAGGCCGTGGTCATCAACAACCTGTTGACCGGGGCAGGGCTGGCGGACTTTCTCGCCAGCATGGTCACCACGTTCACCGGGTTTGCTCCCCTTGGCATCGTGCTGGTGGCCATGCTGGGGGTCGGGGTGGCTGAACAGTCCGGTTTCATCAACACCGGGCTCAAGAAGCTGCTCAAGGTGACGCCGGCGCGCTTTCTGACCCCCATGCTGATCCTGGTGGCCATCGTCAGCCATACCGCCGCCGATGCGGGCTATGTGCTGGTGATCCCCATTGGCGGCATCATCTTCCATGCGGCGGGTCGCCACCCGCTGGCGGGGATTGCCGCAGCCTTTGCCGGGGTTTCCGGCGGGTTTGCCGCCAACTTCCTGCCCTCCGGCGGCGATGCGCTGCTTCAGGGTTTCACGCAGTCTGCAGCCCAGTTGTTCGACCCTGACTACATGGTCAACACCCTGTGCAATATCATCTTCACCGGCGCTTCTTCCTTGCTGATCATCTGCGTGGGCTGGTTTGTCACCGAGAAGATTGTCGAGCCGCGCCTCAAGCTGGTGCCTCTCAACGAGGATCTGGAGAGCGCCGACGAGATGGGTCGTTACAGCGCCCAGGAAAGCCGAGCCTTCAACTGGGCCGGGTTCGCCATGCTGGCGGCCGTGCTGCTGCTGGGGCTGGCGCTGGCCCCCGGCGACTCGCCGATGCGGGCACCGGACGGTTCCCTCACCACCTTCGCCGCGCCGGTGATGAAGTCCATCGTGCCCCTCATTTTCCTGCTTTTCATCCTGCCCGGGATCGTCTATGGCTTTGTCGCCGGCAGCTTCAAGAGCGGCAAGGATGTGATCGACGCCATGTCGGCCACCATGAACAAGATGGGCTCCTACATGGTGATGGCCTTCTTCTGCGCTCTCTTCATCAAGGCGTTCGGGGATTCCAACCTCGGTACCCTGCTGGCGCTCTCCGGTGCCGAGGTGCTTCACGCCCTGGCGTTGCCGGGAGAGGTGACCATCGTCGGCATCATACTGCTGACGGCCACCGTCAACCTGGTGGTGGGCTCGGCCTCCGCCAAGTGGGCCCTCATCAGCCCCATCCTGGTGCCCATGCTGATGGCGGTAGGGATCTCGCCCGAGCTGACTCAGGCCGCGTATCGGGTGGGGGATTCCGCCTCCAACATCATCACCCCGCTGATGGTCTTCTTCCCCCTGGTGGTGGTCTATTGCCAGCAGTATGTAAAGAGCACAGGCATCGGCACCCTGGTCTCCATGATGCTGCCTTACTCCCTGGCCTTCCTGGTGAGCTGGACGGGCTTCCTGCTGCTCTACTGGGCGCTGGGGTTCCCGCTTGGGTTGCAGGCCCCCTATGTCTATCCTGCCCCTTGAGGGTGACGGGGGGCCTTGGGCCCCCCGCTTTTTTTGGGTAGAGTGTGACCTTCATCCCGGAGGTACCATGAACCCGACCATCGATCTCATTCTTTCCCATCGCTCCATTCGCCAGTTCACCCCAGAGCCTGTCAGCGCAGAGCAGCTGGATCAGGTCCTGAGCGCCGCCCAGAGCGCCGCGAGCTCCAGCTTCCTCCAGGCCAACAGCATCATCCGGGTCACCGACAAGGGGCTGCGGGCCACCCTGGCGGAGCTGGCCGGTCATCAGGCCTATGTGGTCGAAGCGGCGGAGTTTCTGGTGTTTTGCGCCGACTACCATCGTCATAGCCAGATAGTGCCGGAGGCCCGCACCGGCTTTGTGGAGCAGCTCATGATCGGGGCCATCGACGGTGCCCTGATGGCGCAAAATGCCTTGCTGGCGGCCCAGTCACTTGGGCTGGGCGGGGTCTATATCGGCGGCATTCGCAACAACCCGGCCAAGGTGAGCGAGGTGCTGGGTCTGCCCCATCAGGTGATCCCGCTGTTTGGCCTTTGCCTGGGTCATCCCGCCCAGCGGCCGGAGCAAAAACCGCGGCTGCCCCGGGCGCTGGTGGTGCACGAGAACCGCTATCCTGCCACCCTGGACCGTGCCCTGCTGGCCAGGTACGACGGGCAGATCCACGACTACTACCAGGCCCGCAGCAGCAACAACAAGGATCAGACCTGGAGCGGGCAGATCAGGGGGATCCTGGGCAAGGAGGCGAGGCCCTTCATGCTGGGATTCCTGCAGTCGAAGGGTTTTTGCCTCAAGTAATGGGGGCGGCGGGCGATATGGAGCAAGACGCACCGGATGCGGTCACCGCCTGCGAGCGTTCTTGTGAGGCAATACGGGATCTGGGCGCTACCCTATGAGGCTAAGCTGTTGTAGGATCTCGCAATTGGATTGGGACTGGAGTGTGAACACCCTATGATTTTAACCCTGATATTGCTGTCAATCGGCGCACTCCTGTTTCTGGTCATCGCCTATAACGTGGTGCAGCAATACAAGCAGAAGGCCGAATCGGACAAGCGCCAGGCCATTGCCCGTCACAAGGCGGTGGCAGACGAGACCGAAGAGGTGTTGCTGAACGTCAATCTGGTGCCCTTTTCCAAAAACATGGTGCTGCTGTTGCAACACCGGATCCTGGATGCCTACCGCGCCATCGCGCTGGTGATGCCCAATGCGCAGGTCAAGCAGCGCATCGCCGATGTCCAGCTCCAGATCAAGAACGTGCAGGAGAACTACAGCAGCCAGGACGAGGGGCATTTCAAGACGCCGGAGTCCGACCGCCAGGCCATCCAGATGCTGCAACTGGCCAAGAAGATGCGGGCCGTGCTGCGGGTCGAGCACAACAAGGGCAAGATAGATCCTCAGGGCTTTGCCCAGGAGGATCGCCGCCTCGAGCTGATGCAGCTCAAGATCAACATCGCCAACCTGCTCAAGCGGGCCATGGATGCCCAGATCCAGGGGCAGTACGGCACCTGCCGCCAGCTCTACACCAAGGGACTGGGGGCGCTGGCCAATGTCACCGACAAGGATCCCTACCTGCTGGCGCGGGAAGAGGACATGCGTCAGGGGATGCGCCAGCTGGAAGAACACCTGCAGCAGCACAGCGAGAAGGAGCTGCAAAACATCAAGGACAAAGAGACGGACGAACTGGACGTCCTGTTCCAACCCAAGAAGAAATGGTGATCATGTCACATCCACTGGATTCCACACTGGGGCCCATGGCCCCATTTGTTTGCCAACTGCTCACGGAAATGCATGCCGTCATGGGAGTCAAGGACTCCCCCGTGGTGGATCACCTCTGCTACCGCGCCGCCACCCTGCCGGAATATCTGGAGTTGAAAGCGGTGCTGGCCGCCCACGGAGTCTTGCTGGTGGAGGGGATGATAGGCGGTCGTCCCATCGCCACCTATCGCTTGCACCAGCCTGTCTGCTGGGAGCAGGTGACCGTCCCCTGCATCGAACTGGCCGCCCCCAAGGCGGGTCGAAGCCATCAGGCCGGGCTCGAACATATCGAACTGGTGGTGCCCTCGCTCACGACCTTGGTGACGACGCATCCGGATGTCCCCTTCAAGACCGGCAACATCGATGACGGACGCAATCCGGATATAGGATTGATGCTGCCCTCCGGGCAGATCAAGTTTCATCTGCGCCCGCTTGAGGAGGTGATCGACGAAGAGCTCTGCACCGGCGCCGTGGTGCCGGTACCGGCGGACTATTATGACGGTCTGTGAGGGGAGGGCCCGTTGACGGGAGCATGACCCTGTGGCGTCAACGCACAAGCGGGCGCCACACGTCCTTTCAAGTGACCGAGCCAGAGGCTCAACCCCGCGGTGATCATCAACACCAGCTCGATGCCGAGCACCAGACCCCATAGCCCCCCTTGCTCCCAGAAGGGATGCAGATAAAGCCCGCCCAGACTGGCCCCCAGGTAATACCCCACCAGATAGAGCGACGAGGCGAGCGCCCGGTTGTGCTCCACGTGCTGGCCGACCCAGGCGCTGGCACAGGCGTGGGCCAGGAAGAAGCCGAAGCTCGAGACAAGCAATCCCCCGATGATGGCGACAAGGCTCCCCTGCAACAGGGCCAGGCTGCCGAGTGCCATCAAGGTTATTCCCGCCAGCAGCAGACGTTGTGCTCCCCAGCTATGGGCCCCGCGGCCGCTCAGTGAAGAGGCGACGGTGCCGGTGAGGTAGGTCAGAAACAGCATGCCGAGCCACTGGGTCGGCAGGGAGAAGGGGGCCTTGGCCAGCAGGAAGGTGAGATAGCTGTACTGGTTCAGGAAGACCATGAAGTTGAGGCCGCCGATGAGATAGGCCCCCACCAGCAAGGGGTTGCCAAGGTGGCTCTGGATGGCGCGGCGCAGTTGCCCAGGCGCTGCCTCCACGGCCACGAAGCAGCGCTGGGCGGGCAGCAGCCAGATGACCAGTGGCAGCAGGGCGAGGCTGATGATCCCGATACCGAGGAAAGTGTGCTGCCAGTCACCAAACCAGCCAGCCAGCAGACCGCCGACCACCCGGCCCGCGATGCCTCCCAGGGAGTTGGCCGCGATATAGACGCCGACGGCTACGATGAGGGCACGTTTGCTGAACTCTTCCCCCATGTAGGCAATGGCGGTGGCGGGCAACCCTGCCAGCAGGACGCCTTGCAGGATGCGCAGGCTCACCAGCACATCAAAGTGGGTGACCCAGGGGATGCACAGGGAGAGCAGGATGGCGGCCGCCAGGGTCCACAGCATGATCCGCCGCCGTCCGAACCGATCAGCCAGACGGGCACAGACGAGCAGGGAGCCTGCAAGCCCTGCGGTGCAGCCTGCCAGCGTCCAGCTGGCGGACAGGGCGCTGACGGAGAAGACCTCTGCCAGGAGCGGCAGCAGGGGATGGGTCTGGTAGAGATTGAGGAATACCAGGAAGGAGCCCAGGCTGAGAGCCAGGGTGGCGCGTATCCATTCGCGACTGCCTACTTCGATCATATGGAGTTGTCCCGACGACTTTTGTGCAGGGTAGTGCGACGAAACGTATAAATATAATATATTTAAGTTATCACCCTGATAAATGAAATTGATATGGATCTGAAACAGCTCGGATACCTGCTGGCGGTGCGCGATGCCGGCTCCTTCACCAGGGCGGCCCAGGGGCTGAACGTGGCCCAGCCTGCCGTCAGTATGGCCATCGCCAAGCTGGAGCAGCAGCTCGATCTGCGGCTGTTTGACCGGCAGGACCGTAGCGTGCGCCTCACCCCGGAGGGAGAGGTCCTCTGCCGCCACGCCGAACGGCTGCTGCGCCAGATGCACCAGGCGGAGGCCGAGATGGCCGAGCTCAAGGGGCTGGAGCGGGGGGAGGTGCGCATCGGCATCCCCTACATGATGGGATCCTATTACTTCCCGCCAATCCTGATGGCATTCAAGCATCGCTACCCCGGCTTGAAGATCCGGGTGGAGGAGGCGGGCACCCGGGAGCTGCTCAGCCGCATGGTGGATGGCAGTCTGGATCTCGCCATCCTCATCACCAGCGATCTGCCACCGGCCCTCGAGGGGGCGCAACTGCTGCGGGAAGAGATGCTGATGGTGGTGGGGGAGGAGCACCCGCTGCGCGGCGCTGAGTCGGTCTCGCTGCCACAGTTCTTCGGCCAGGAGCTCGCCATGTTCCGGCGAGGCTTCTACCACAGGGAACACATGGAGGTGTTGGCGCAGGGGCTGGGGGTAGAGCCTGACATCGCGTTCGAAAGCAATCTCATCCCGCTGCTCAAGGCGGTGGTGCGTCAGGGATTCGCTGTGACCACCTTCCTGCGCATGGCGCTGGAAGAGGAGCTGGCCCTCACCGGCATCCCTTTTTCACCCCCCATCTTCCTGGATCTCTGCGTAGCCTGGCGACGGGGGGATCCGCTCTCCATGGCGAACCGGGCATTGCGGGATTTTTTGCTGGCACAAGGGGATGTTTCTCACCATTGCGCTACAGATACTGAATGATTCAGTGGTATCACCAATAAAAACGCCTCCAATCTGGAGGCGTATGCTGACAAGGTGGATGCAACCTTATTTCTTGAACAGGTGATCCAGCTTGTTTGCCTTGGTGGAGAGATAAAACTCGTTGTGGGGATTGCGACCTTCCTGAAGGGGCACGCGCTCCGCCACCGGGATGCCAAAGGATTCCATCGCCTTCAACTTGCGCGGGTTGTTGGTCATCAGGCGCAGGGACTTGACCTCGAGCGCCTTGAGCATGTCGGCACAGATGGTGTAGTCGCGCATGTCGGCGGCAAAGCCAAGCGCCACGTTGGCCTCCACGGTATCGGCCCCCTGATCCTGCAGATGATAGGCCCGGATCTTGTTGAGCAAGCCGATGCCTCGCCCTTCCTGACGGACATACAGCAGGACGCCGCGGCCCGCCTTGGCGATGTTTTCCAGCGCGGCCTGCAATTGGAAGCCGCAGTCACAACGCAGACTGAACAGGGCATCCCCGGTCAGACACTCGGAATGAATGCGTCCCAGCACGGGTTCGCCGTCTGCGATATCGCCCATCACCAGCGCGGCATGATCCTTGCCCGTGCCGGTTTCCTGAAAGCCAACCAGCGTGAAAGTGCCCCAGGGGGTCGGCAACTTGGATTTGGCCACGAGGGTAACGCTGCTCATATGGTTGCTCCTGACTACAGCTGCTTAAAAAAGGGCGGCCAGTTTAGCGCGCATTGTCCGGAACAACCATAAGAACAAAACCTTGCGTGAGAAGTGGGTTAACCCGATTGGTCAGAATAGGGGCAATCACGACGACTTTTGCGCAATTGTGTGCCCTGACAACTGCCAGCGACGGCGCATTCGGGTATAATCGGCGCCCATTAACCCATCCCGACAGGGATGTGTGCAACCAGTCAAGATGCCGAGTGCGCAGGAGAAACGTTATGGCTCAGATGGCCCCCGTGATGACTATTGATGGCCCAAGTGGAGCAGGAAAAGGCACCTTGTGCCAGTTGCTGGCTGAAAAACTGGGCTGGCACCTGCTCGATTCCGGTGCCATCTACCGGGTGCTCTCCCTGGCAGCCCTGCATCACGATGTGGAGCTCGATTCCGAAGCAGCATTGGTTCCCCTGGCCGCCAATCTGGATGTGCAATTCCAGGTAGAAGGGGAGCTGGTCAAGGTGATCCTCGAAGGGGAGGATGTTTCCCGCACCATTCGTACTGAAGAAGTGGGCAACGCGGCCAGCAAAATCGCGGCGTTTCCCCGGGTACGTGAAGCCCTGCTGCGTCGCCAGCGAGCATTTCGCCAAGCCCCCGGTCTCATCGCCGACGGTCGCGACATGGGTACCGTGGTTTTCCCCGAGGCGGATGTGAAGATTTTCCTCGACGCCAGCGCCGAGGAGCGGGCCCAGCGCCGCTATAAGCAGTTGCAAGATAAGGGCTTTGATGTTAACTTTGAGCGTCTTTTAACCGAGATTCGGGAACGTGACGATCGCGACAGAAATCGCGCCGTCGCTCCCCTGAAACCCGCGGAAGATGCTCTTGTTGTAGACTCAACGTCCATGACCATAGATGAAGTGCTGGCAACGGTGCTTGCCTATGCAGAGCAACAACTTGGTGATGTCAGCGCAAACTGATGTCAGTCGTCTGCACCAAGGATGGCGCAGATAATTTAAAACAACCCCGCTTGTGCCGGATTGCAAGTGGATGTTTCATTTGTGACATAAACAATGATCGAATCTTTTGCTCAACTCTTTGAAGAGTCCCTGAACGCCGTTGAAACCCGTCAAGGTTCCATCGTCAAGGGCACTGTCGTTGCTATCGAGAACGGTTTCGTACTGGTTGATGCTGGTCTGAAATCCGAGTCTGCTATCCCGGCTGAAGAATTCAAGAACGCCATGGGCGAGCTGGAAATCAACGTAGGTGACTCCGTTGACGTGGCTCTGGACTCTATCGAAGATGGTTTCGGCGAAACCAAGCTGTCCCGCGAAAAAGCCAAGCGCCACGAAGCCTGGCTGCAGCTTGAAAAAGCTTACGAAGAGCAAGCTACCGTTATCGGTATCATCAACGGCAAGGTCAAGGGTGGTTTCACCGTTGAACTGAACGGCATCCGTGCCTTCCTGCCGGGTTCTCTGGTTGACGTGCGTCCGATCCGTGACACCGCTCACCTGGAAAACAAAGAACTCGAGTTCAAAGTCATCAAGCTGGACCAGAAGCGCAACAACGTTGTTGTTTCCCGTCGTGCCGTGATCGAGACCGAGAACACCTCCGAGCGTGAAAGCCTGCTGGCCAACCTGCAAGAAGGTCAAGAAGTTAAGGGTATCGTCAAGAACCTGACCGACTACGGTGCATTCGTAGATCTGGGCGGTGTTGACGGCCTGCTGCACATCACCGACATGGCGTGGAAGCGCGTTAAGCATCCTTCCGAAATCGTCAACGTTGGCGACGAGATCGCTGTCAAGGTTCTGAAGTTCGACCGCGAGCGTACCCGTGTATCCCTGGGCCTGAAGCAGCTGGGCGAAGATCCCTGGGTTGCTATCGCCAAGCGTTACCCGGAGACCACCCGTCTGTCTGGCCGCGTGACCAACCTGACCGACTACGGCTGCTTCGTTGAAATCGAAGAAGGCGTGGAAGGCCTGGTACACGTATCCGAGATGGATTGGACCAACAAGAACATCCACCCGTCCAAGGTTGTCAACGTTGGCGACGTGGTTGACGTGATGGTTCTGGACATCGACGAAGAGCGTCGTCGTATCTCCCTGGGTCTGAAGCAGTGCAAATCCAACCCGTGGCAGCTGTTTGCCGAAACTCACGCCAAGGGCGACCGTGTTTCCGGCAAGATCAAGTCCATCACTGACTTCGGTATCTTCATCGGTCTGGATGGCGGTATCGACGGCCTGGTTCACCTGTCTGACATCTCCTGGAACAACCAGGGCGAAGAAGCCGTGCGTGAATTCAAGAAGGGCGACGAGATCGAAGCCGTTGTTCTGCAAGTGGACCCGGAGCGTGAGCGCATCTCCCTGGGCGTCAAGCAGATCGAAGAAGACCCGTTCAATAAGTACCTGTCTGACAACAAGAAAGGTGCTATTGTGAAGGGCAAGGTTACCGAGGTTGATGCCAAGGGTGCCGTGATCGAACTGGCTGACGGCGTAGAAGGCTACCTGCGTGCTTCCGACGCTGCTCGTGACCGCGTAGAAGACGCCACTCTGGTGCTGTCTGTTGGTGACGAAGTTGAAGCCAAATTCATGGGCGTTGATCGCAAGAACCGTACCGTAAGCCTGTCTGTCCGTGCCAAGGACGAGGCTGACGAGCGTGTTGCCATCGACAGCCTGAACCAACAAGAAGAAGTTGTGTTCAGCAATGCCATGATGGAAGCGTTCAAAGCCGCCAAGGGTGAGTAATCCTTGATGCAAGAAAAGGGCGGCATTGCGCCGCCCTTTTTTATCTTGGCAAAATGATTATTGCATGTGATCGGGGAAGGAGATTTAACCTTATGACCAAATCAGATCTCATCGAACAACTGGCAGCCAGCCGCATGCATATGCCGGCCAAGGATGTCGAAGCCGCCATCAAGGAGATCCTTGAGCAGATGGCATCGACCTTGCAAAACGGCGACCGGATTGAAATCCGAGGATTTGGCAGTTTCTCGCTGCACTATCGTGCGCCCCGCGTGGGTCGCAACCCCAAGACCGGGGACAAGGTTGAACTGACCGGGAAATATGTCCCGCACTTCAAACCTGGCAAAGAGTTGCGCGAACGCGTCAACATCATCGAATAATGCAGAAAACGGCATACCTGAGTATGCCTTTTTCATTTTTATGGCCTGGAGTCTGCCCGTTGTCGGGTTTCTCACACTCTTTTCCCATTCGCGCTAGAGTCTGCCTGTGATTTTAAGGATAATCAGTCACTCATTCGCTACAGACAGGGAGCTCCCATGAAGCGTATCTTGGCCCTCATTCCACTGGTGCTGGTGTTTGTCCTGACCCTTGCCATCGGTTCTCAAAATGGTCAGCTGGTGCAGTTCAACTACCTGATTGCCCAGGGGGAGTTCTCGCTCTCCATGTTGCTGGGGTTCTTCTTCGCCGGCGGTTTTCTGCTGGGCTGGCTGGTATTTGGTCTGCTGTTCTTGCGTCTCAAGCTGCAAAATCGCACCCTGAACCGAACCATGCGTCGTCAATCTCGCGAGTTGGAGCTGGCCCGGTCGACAACCAAGGAATAATGTCCCTCGATGCTTGAACTGCTTTTCCTGCTGTTGCCCATCGCCGCCGGTTATGGCTGGTACATGGGCCGCAGGAGTGTTCGCCAGGACACCCAGCAACAGAGTAACCAGTTTTCCCGTCAGTACGTGGCGGGCCTCAACTATTTGCTCTCTGACGAGTCGGACAAGGCGGTGGATCTCTTTATCCAGCTGCTGGAAGTCGACAGCGAAACCATCGAAACCCACCTCTCCCTCGGCAACCTGTTCCGTCAACGGGGCGAGGTCGATCGCGCCATCAAGATCCACCAGAACCTGGTCGCCCGTCAGCTGACCCGTGAGCAGCGTCAGCTTGCCTTGCAGGAGCTGGCCCGTGACTTTCTGGCTGCCGGATTGCTCGATCGGGCCGAAGCACTCTGGAAAGAGCTGTGTGATGACAGCGATTTCGAAGAGACGGCTCTGGCACAGCTCCTGATCATTCATCAGCAGTTGCGTGACTGGGACAATGCCATCGCCGTGGCGGTGCGTCTGCAGAAATTCCAGGGCAAGAAGCTGGCCGAGCCCATTTCCCACTTCTATTGCGAACAGGCGGAGAGTGCCTTGCGCGATGGCGACAAGCCTGCGGGCATCGCCAAGCTCAAGCGTGCGCTCGGTGCCCACCCGGCCTGTGCCCGCGCCAGCCTGCGGCTGGCCGATCTAGCGATGGAGGAGGGCAGGTTCGAGGATGCGGCCAAGGAGCTCCTGCGGGTGTTCGAGCAGGACATCGACTTTGCCTCCGAAGCCATGCCAAAACTGCTCGAATGCTATCGCCAGCTTGGTCGCAGCCAGGAGCTTATCCCGCTGCTTGAAAAAGCGGTAGAGGATCATGCGGGGGTCAGCGTGACCCTGGCGCTGGCCAATCTGGTGGAGGCCCGCGATGGGTTGAGTCAGGCCCGTGCGCTGGTGCTGCGCCAACTGCGTCGCCACCCCTCCATGAAGGGGTTTTATCAGCTGGTCGGTTTCCAGTTGGCCAGTGCCGAGGAGGGGCCTGCCAAGGAGAGCCTGGAGCTGCTGCAACAATTGGTCGGTGAGCAGATCAAGATCAAGTCTACCCACAAGTGCCGCCAGTGCGGCTTTGCCACCCATTCGCTGTTCTGGCAATGCCCTTCCTGCCGGCAGTGGGGCACCATCAAGCCGATCCGAGGGCTGGATGGAGAGTAAACGCCAGCGAGGCCAACACGCCCGGGCGAGCACGGATACCCAAGAATTTCAGATGCCAGCGTGCAACCGGGCCCCGGCTCTGCTGCGCCTGGCTGTGGCATAACAATCCATAGGAAGTGACATGCAAGACCCCAAAGTACTGGTCGCGCTGGATTATCAGCACGAAGCCGACGCCTTTGCCTTCATTGAGCAGATCTCACCGGCCCAGTGCCGCCTCAAGGTAGGCAAGGAGATGTTTACCCTGTTTGGTCCCCAGTTCGTTCGTCAACTGGTGGCCAAGGGGTTCGACGTCTTCCTGGATCTGAAATTTCACGACATTCCCAACACCGTCGCCAAGGCGGTGGCGGCCAGTGCGGAGCTGGGCGTCTGGATGGTGAATGTCCATGCCAGCGGTGGCGAACGCATGATGCGTGCCGCCAGAGAGGCGTTGCTGCCATACGGCGACAAGGCGCCCCTGCTCATCGGGGTAACCGTGCTGACCAGCATGGAGCAGTCCGACATGGCGCCCCTGGGTCTGGATGTGACGCCGGCAGAACAGGTGATCCGCCTGGCCACCCTTGCCAAGACTGCCGGGCTGGATGGTGTGGTCTGCTCCGCGGAAGAGGCGAGTGTGCTGAAGGGGCTGCTGGGAGCCGAATTCAAGCTGGTGACGCCGGGCATTCGTCCGAGCGGATCGGCTGCCGGTGATCAGCGCCGCGTCATGACGCCGCTGGCAGCGGTGGAGGCGGGGGCGGATTATCTGGTGATCGGCCGTCCTATCACCCAGTCCTCGGATCCCGCCGCCGTGCTTGGGGCGATCAATGCCGAGCTTTGCCGGTAACGGCGTCATGGGCGAATGAGCGCAGGCCGGATCCCAGATCCGGCCTGCTGCATTTTGGCCGTGGGCTGGCCTTGCCTATGGGGAGCTCAGGAGTGGACGGCCTGGGCGTCCAGACGAATGGGGAAGAAACCGAGCAGCAGGCCGGCGAGAGCGCCGATGAAGTGTGACTCGATGTGTACCCTGGCACCGATCAAGGCGGAGACAGGGCTCTCGCCGGCACTGTAAAAGTCCACACCGAGCTTGATGGCGACGCCCGCCAGCATCAGCCAGCCGGAGTGACGGCGAAAGCGGATGTCCTGCATGGCTCCCCATACGAACAAGCCGTGCAGCAGGCCGGAGAGTCCCATGTACCACTGGGTTTGCGGGCAGCCCCACCAGATGCCGAGTCCGACCGCCGTTCCCAGCAGCAGCAGCAGCACGGGCAGGCGCCATCCCGTCAGGTACTCCTGAAACAGGCTGTAGAGCACGGCCAGACCGCTCAGGTTGAGCAGCAGATGCCATCCATTGGTGTGTGCCAGATTGCCTGTTATGATGCGCCACCCTTCGCCCTGGGCGATCAGGTCGCGATCGAAGGCGAGCTGATGATTTGGCACGGTGAAAAAGAGCAAGGCAGTGACGAGCGAAAGCGCGATGACCCAGAGCAGACCCGATTTTCCTGACAACATGAAGCAGCCCAACGACAAAGAGAGCCGATACTGTACACGCTGTACCCGGGCCCTCAAAGCGTGCCTGTGCGATTATATTCAGCGGGTGCCGAACCTGGCTGCGCTCCATATCCTGCAACACCCTGCCGAAGTAGGTCACCCCAAGGGGACGGCGGCGTTGCTGGCGGCGTCCCTGTCCGATGTGCGCATCCATGTGGGGGAGGACTTTTCCGACGACGAAGGGCTCAATACCCTGCTTGCTGACCCCGCTGTCCAGTGCTACGTGCTGTGGCCCGATGAGGAGGCCCTGACTCTGATAGAGGCAAGGGAGCATCTCCTGAGGCGTGGACGCACCGTGCGAGCCCACTTCATCCTCCTCGATGGTACCTGGCGCAAAGCCTATCGCATGTTGCACAGCTCGCCTGCACTGCTCGGGTTGCCGCGGATCACCCTCGGCGCCATTGCCGGGCAATATTCCATTCGCAAGAAGCCCTTTGAGGAGGCACTGTCCACCCTGGAAGCGGGCTACCATCTGTTGTCCCGGTGGGAAGGAGAGCCTGAGCGCTTCGCCCCGCTGATGACCCTGTTTACCCATTTGAACCGGCAGTGGCATGACTTTGCACAAGGCCGCCGCCGTTGAGTTGCCCAGAGGAGTGAAAAACATGAAAAAAGCCGTCGTGGTCTTCAGTGGCGGGCAGGACAGCACCACCTGTCTGGTGCAGGTACAGGCCCGCTATGACGAAGTGCATGCCATCACCTTCGATTACGGCCAGCGCCACCGGGCGGAGATTGACACCGCCCGCCATCTGGCGACGGCGCTCGGGATCGCCGCCCACAAGGTAATGGATGTGACCATGCTCGGGGAGCTGGCCATCTCTGCGTTGACCCGGGACGACATACCGGTGAGCTTCGAGCTTCAGGAGAACGGCCTGCCCAACACCTTCGTGCCGGGACGCAACATCCTGTTCCTGACCCTGGCGGCCATCTATGCCTATCAGGTGGGCGCCGAAGCGGTGATCTCCGGGGTGTGCGAGACCGACTTTTCCGGCTATCCCGATTGCCGCGACGACTTCGTCAAGGCACTCAATCAGGCGGTCTCCCTGGGGCTGGATCGCCCCATCCGCTTCGAAACCCCCCTGATGTGGCTCGACAAGGCCGAAACCTGGGCGCTGGCGGATCATTACGGTCACCTCGATACCGTGCGTCACCAGACGCTCACTTGCTACAACGGTGTCCAGGGAGATGGTTGCGGGGCCTGTCCGGCCTGCGAGCTGCGTCGCCGTGGCCTGGATCACTATCTGGCTGACAAGACCGGCATCCGTGCCAGACTTTACGAGAAGAGCGGACTGGGCGAGAAAAGCGGATCCTGAGCCTGTGCCTAGCCCGGGTTTGGGGTATAATCCGCCCCTTTTGCAGCAAGTCGTGACCAAGATGCACTACCCAATCAACGAGATCTTCCAGACAATCCAGGGGGAGGGGGTATTTACCGGCCTGCCCGCCATCTTCGTTCGCCTTCAGGGCTGCCCGGTGGGCTGCCCCTGGTGCGATACCCGCCACACCTGGGTGGTGGACCCCGAGCGTGAGGTGGCCCCTGGCGAGGTGCTCGATCGTTCCAATGAGTCCGACGGCTGGAGCAAGATGAGCACGGAAGATATCCTGGCCAGCTTTACCCGGCTCGGTTACCGGGCCCGTCACGTGGTGTTGACCGGTGGTGAGCCCTGCCTCTACGACTTGCGCGAGCTCTCTTCGGCCCTGGTGGCATCGGGTTATCAGGTGCAGATCGAAACCAGCGGGACCAGCGAGGTGCTGACCCATGAGCAGACCTGGGTGACTGTTTCCCCCAAGATCGGCATGAAGGGTGGGTTGCCGGTGCTGGTCTCTGCACTGGAGCGGGCCAACGAGATCAAGCACCCGGTGGCTACCGAGCACCATATCGAGGAGCTGGACGCCCTGCTGGCCACCGCCCGGCTGCGCCCCGATGTGATGATTGCGCTGCAACCCATCAGCCAGAAAGCCAGGGCCACGGAGCTGGCCATGGCGACCTGCATCGCCCGTAACTGGCGACTCTCCATCCAGACCCATAAATACCTGAATATCGATTGATATGGATGGACTCAGCGATGAGCGCATCTTGCTGATGCTGGCCAGCAAGATGCCTTACGGAAAATACAAGGGGCGGCGCATCATCGATATTCCCGAGCCCTATCTGGTATGGATGGCGCGAAGCGGTTTTCCAGCCGGTACCTTGGGCCAGTCTCTGGCACTGGCCTACGAGATAAAGCTCAATGGACTCGAGTCCATGATTATTCCCATTATTAACAGGATGTCGGAATGAGAATATATACAAGGCAAGGGGACAAGGGGCTCACGCGACTTGCCGATGGGACTTCCCTGGCCAAAGACGATAAACGTGTCGAGACCTATGGCGCCATCGACGAGCTGAATTCCCAAATAGGCTTGTTGATGGCTGAAATACCCGTCGGGGAGAGCACACTCCTGGCCGATCTCATATTGTTGCAGCAGGAGCTGTTTGATCTGGGCGGGGAGCTGGCATTTTCCAGTGAATCGCAAACGGATGCGCTGTGGCAGGTGAACGAGGCTTGGACGAACAGGCTCGAGCAACAGATAGATGCCTACAGTGCCGGGTTGCCGGTGCTGCGCAATTTTATTTTGCCGAGCGGTTCGCGGGCGGCGGCCCAGGCACATGTGGTGCGTACTCTGACCCGTCGCTGCGAGCGCCTGCTGCTTGGGTTGAGCCGCGTAGAGCGGGTGAATCCGGCTGTTTTGCCCTATCTCAACCGGCTGAGCGACTGGTTTTTCACCATCGCCCGATACTTGCTGGTATCGTCAGGCACCCCGGAGATCCTCTGGGTCAAGGCGGCTGACAGAGGCTGACAACCGCTCGAAGCGGCAATAAAAAAACCTCGCCTTGCGAGGTTTTTTTATTGCTGTGGAAAGGGGACTGATATTGCTGTCAGATAGCAAAGGCTTCCACGGATTTGCCTTCGGCAACGGCCTTGGCAATGACCGAGGGCATGCGGCCCTGACCGGTCCAGGTTTTTTCCACGCCATTGTCAAGATAACGATATTTGGCGGGGCGGGGTGCACGTTTGCTGACCTTGGTATTCTCGGGCACCACGGTGTTGACCAATTCGGCGGGATCGATCCCTGCGGCCTTCAGCATTTCGGCATATTCGGCAATTTTCTTTTGATGTTCTTCACGGGCCTGGCGTTCGGCGGATTCATCTTGCCGACGTTCATCGACGATGGCTGAGAGCTTTTCCAAGCCTTCTTCCAGTTGTTCCAGCGTCAAATCGCGGCAAGCTGCACGCAGGCTACGGATATTCAACAGCACTTTCAGAAATTCGTTCATATTGGCTACCACGCGAGCAAAATATTAAGGGAAGAACTGGTTTTTCGATAATTTATAGGGGTGATTGGTACCAAGTCAAGCCTGCCAAAATAATTAATTAGGCTGATAAATTAAGTCTTGAAATAGGTATGAAGGATATTTTTATCCGTTTGACGGGCCAAGATCTTCGAATGGGCTCGTGTCAGATGAAAATATCGCCAGCGGAGTCTTTGATGAACCATTTGACTATCTTTGAAGATGTGGGTGCCTCAGAAACCTTGAAATTTAATCAAAAAACTTGCTATCACCCGGCGGCTCGATAAAATGTGCCGCGAATACCTTTAAGTAGAGGCGCGCTGCCTATGAGTAACCGAGCGGAGGGTGATGCCTGCGATGCTCGATGAAAGGAGTCGGCGCCGAAGTGACCAGGCCATCATACCGGGTTGCTGGTTCTGCATCTAATAGGTGCAGGACTGCCATAGTCATCCACTATGGAGCGCTACCTGAAGGGGCTGAGGAGTATACCCTCCCCATGGGTTTTGTTTCTTTGATCCTCTCGGTAGATCTCCACCTGTTGTCTTTAGGTGCAAAGAGATCATGGACATCGTTCATTACGCCGACTCCGGTTGGTCCGTCGTTCCCCCCCTGCTGGCCGTTGCGCTGGCGATCATCACCCGCCGCGTCCTGGTGTCGCTGGGGGTGGGCATAGTCGCAGGCAGCCTGCTGCTCAACCAGTTCTCTCCCCTTGCGTCTCTGCATTACATGCTCGATACCGTGCTCAAGATCTTCTGGGTCGACGGTGCGCTCAATCGTGACAACGTCAACATGATCCTCTTCATGTTGCTGCTGGGCGGCCTCATCAGTCTGATGAGCGTCTCCGGTGCGACCCGGGCGTTTGCCGAGTGGGCGGAGCGCCGCGCCAAGACCCGCAAGGGTGCCAAGTCCCTGACCGGTCTGATGGTGTTCGCCTTCTTCATCGACGACTTCTTCCACAGCCTGTCGGTGGGTGCCATCTGCCGTCCGGTGACCGATCGCTTCCAGATCTCCCGCGCCAAGCTGGCTTATCTGCTGGACTCCACCGCCGCGCCGGTTTGCGTGCTGATGCCGATCTCCTCCTGGGGGGCCTACATCATCGCCCTCGTCGGCGGCATCATGGCGGCTCATGGTCTGACCGACCAGAGCCCCATCTCCGCCTTCGTCGAAATGATCCCCATGAACCTCTATGCAGTGTTCACCCTGATCATGGTGCTGGTGGTGATCGCCTTCCAGCTCGACATCGGCCCCATGCGCCAGCATGAGCAGTGGGCACTGGAGGGCAAGCTGTGGGACGAGTCCAAGGGGCGCCCCATCGGGCTCGACATGGAGAGCCCGGAGGAGAGCAATGGCGGCATGATTGACATGGTGTTGCCCATCCTGACCCTGACCCTGGCCACCGTCTATTTCATGATTGACTCCGGGGCTGCGGTGCTGGCCGACAAGGGGCTGCCGTTCAGCGTGCTCGGCTCCTTCGAGAACACCAATGTCGGCTCCTCCCTGGTCTATGGTGCCCTGTGCAGCCTGGTGGTCTCCATCGGTCTGGCCATGCGCCTCAAGCTCGGGGCAAGCAACTGGATGAAAGCGGCTCCGCAGGGGATCATGGCCATGCTGCCCGCCATCAACATCCTGCTGTTCGCCTGGACCATCGGCGCCGTGGTGCGCGATGTGGAAACCGGCAAATACCTGGCCTCCCTGGCCAATGGCAATCTGCCGGTGGAAGTGCTGCCCGCCGTGGTCTTCGTGCTCTCCTGCGCCATGGCGTTTGCCACCGGCACCAGCTGGGGTACCTTCGGCATCATGCTGCCGCTGGCCGGCGACATGGCGGCCGCCAGCGACATCAGTCTGATGCTGCCCATGCTGGCCGCCGTACTGGCAGGGTCCGTGTTCGGGGATCACAGCTCCCCCATCTCCAGCACCAGCATCCTGTCTGCCACCGGGGCCGGTTGCCATCACATCGATCACGTGATGACCCAGCTGCCCTATGCCCTGGCCATCGCCTTTGGCGCTGCGCTCGGCTACCTGGTGATGGGGCTGATGCACTCCGCGCTGGCCGGTTTCACCGTGAGCGGGCTCTGGTTCCTGATCTTCTCCGGTTACCATTTGCGCAAATCCCGGGCGTATAGCGCCGTGGCAGTCGCATAAGAGAACAAGGGGCCTGCGGGCCCCTTGGTTTTGGCAGGGGCTTTGGTTAGCATGCGCCCCATCACTCCCGTTTCGGAACCCCATCATGGCTTCACTGCACTACAAATTTGCCACCATGAACTCAGGCAAATCGACCCAGCTCATCCAGGCCCACTTCAACTATCTGGAGCGTGGCATGTATCCGCTGGCCATGACGCCCGCCATCGACGATCGCTTCGGTGCCGGCGTCATCAGTGCCAGGGTCGGTCTTGAGCTGAAAGTGGAGGTGTTCAGCGATAGCTGCGATCTGTTCGAGATGGTCAAGGCGCGCCACGCAAAGCGGCACATCGATGTCTTCATCGTTGACGAGGCGCAGTTCCTGACCCGTGAGCAGGTCTACCAGCTCGCCCGCATCGTCGACGAGCAGGACATTCCGGTGATCGCTTATGGTCTCAAGACTGATTTTCGCGGTGAACTGTTCCCCGGCTCCTACCACCTGCTCTGTCTGGCGGACAAGTTCGAAGAGCTAAAAAGCATCTGCTGGTGCGGCAACAAGGCCCACATGAACTCGCGGGTCAACGAGGCGGGGCAGGTGATGCGCGACGGTGAGCAGGTGGAGATCGGCGGCAACGATCGCTATGTGTCGCTCTGCCGCAAGCACTATCTGGAAGGGCGGGCCTTCAAGTAACCCGTGGCTGGCTCGTGCAGCCTGGACACCAAAGAGGGCGCCCATCTGGCGCCCTCTTTGTCTATGGGAGTCAGTCGATTTCGATGTCGACAGGGGCGATGATGGGGTCGGCCGCCGGGAGGCGGTGGAAGAGCTGGCGAAAATGCTGCTGTACCCGGCCTATGTCCACCAGGGACATGCCGGAGGCGAAGCCGAACCAGACGTAGAGCCCTGTGAGGTCGCGAAACATGGGAGGGAGGTAGCGAGGAGCGTCGATGAGCCCCTCCAGATAGTGCTGATAGAGCACGGGGATGTCGTCCAGGGTCACCTTGCCGACGAACAGCATGGGCAGGATCTCCGGCACTCCCTCCAGCACGGCGCTGCGAATGAAGTTCACCGTCTCCACATAGCCCTTCACATAGGAGAGATCCTTGGTAAAGCAGGCGCCCCCCTCGACCATGCCACCGCGAAACACCCGCTGGGTGATCTTGTAGGCGTCGTGCTCGCTGGCCCCCTTGGCCACGAAGTGGCGGAACACCTCGATGAAATCGGCGCCACGCTCCGCCATGTCGATGGCCATGACCCGATCCGAGATGCGCTTGGCCCTGTCCGGGAAGGAGCTGAACGTGAGGGTCTCGATGAGTACTGCCAACCCTTCCTGACAGGCGGTGATGCGGGGCGAGCCGGCACCGAGCCAGGTGGCGTAAGATTGCTGGCGGCCGTTGAGGGTGGTGCCGACGTGAACCCAGCCTTCGTGTACCTCCAGCACCTGCAGATCGAGTTCCGAGAAACGGGCGTGGGAGTTGAGCTTGATGTAATCCCCCCCGGCGGCGGCATCGGAGACGATGCCATCGCTGAGCTTGACCTGGACTGTGCCGTCGCTGAAGTAGCTCGACAGCTTGCCCTGCAACCTCGCCACCGCGGCTTCCCCCTCGAACTCCTTGGGGTAGGGGCGCACCAAGTGGCGGGCGCCGGGCAGGGAGAAGATGTCGCACAATCTGGCCCCCAGCTCCTTCAGGGTCTTGCGATCCCCGCGCAGGTGATCGCTTGCCGAGCCATAGAGCCGCTGACTGTAGCGCTGGAAGTCAGGCTGCCCGCGCTGGCGCAGCATCTCGATGACCACCATGTACTGATCCACCGTCTCTTGCAGGATCCGGCCGAGATCGTCCTGAGGGCCGAGGCGCCGGCGGATCCTGTCCCTCAACTCCTTGAGCTCAAGGTACTTGTTGCGGGGATCGAACCCCAGGGGGAGGGATTCATAGAAGTGCCTGTCGATGGCGGGCAGCGCCTTGCCGCCACTTGCCAGAAAGTCGCTTTGCAGGTGACGGGGCCATTTGATGGCATCCAGGATGCGGATGGGTTTTTGCAGGGCGAGCAGTTCATCCGAGAGGGATTTGAGGTGCAGGCGATACTTTTCTTGGATGGTCATCGGGCTCTTTGGAGGCGAGTGCGCTACGAGAATGGCTGAGTATAGGCACAGGGCCTGTCAAAAAGAAGCGAGACGACGGGGATCCGGCCTGTGTGCTTTTGGTTGTCTGAAAATTGGTTTAGACTGCGCCCCTTGATCTCTACCGTGTCGTGAAAATGATGAATATCCCCAGCTCTGAAATGATAATGCGTTGGTTGCAACAGGCCCGGATCGAGCACTATGTGTGCGATCAGTGTCATGGCATCCACATGGTCTCCCTGCAGTCCGTCGAGGGCATCCAGGAGAGCCGGATCTTCGTGGAAGAGGAAGGGCTGCTGTTCTCATCCGAGCTGGAGGTGCGCCCCTCATCGCTACTGCCCCTGGTGGCCGAACTGGGTCGTCTCAACATGCAATATCCGTCCCTCAAGGTGTTCCTCGACATCATCGATGACAACCTGCCACGCCTCGTCGTGGGTCACACCGTCTTTACCAAGGCGGGTCTCACCGTCGAGCAGTTCCTGCTGTTCGTTGAAAGCACCACGGCAGCCACCCATGAAGTGGTTTCCGAATGTGAACGCCTTGGCTTCCTCAATCTGCCGGAAATCCAGGTCGCACCGGAATCCGTTCACTGACTTCAGCATCTGAACTGTGCGTTTAATGTGCGAACGGTTCGCTGCGGCTAAAAAGCCGTTGACGGCGGCGGGGCTTTCCCCTAAATTACGCCCCGTTCCAGCGCAACGGCGCAGCGAACACCGTGTTGGCTGAACACGTTAAACCACAGACAAAATTTTGGTGAGGTATCCGAGAGGCTGCCCACCGACGAAGTCGGCAAGATGCACGCACAGCGTGCTCCTAAAGCCACTTCAAGCAGTAAAATTTGGTGAGGTGTCCGAGTGGCTGAAGGAGCACGCCTGGAAAGTGTGTATACGGCAACGTATCGAGGGTTCGAATCCCTCCCTCACCGCCAAATAAAACAAAAGGCCCCGTCGCAAGACGGGGCCTTTTGTTTTTCCGGTAACCGGCAATCTGGTCTCCACCCGGTATCGACAGGCGGGTGGACTAGCCCGCTTGGACAGCCGAAGGCTGCCCGCAGGGCGAGCGCCAGGGATGGCGCGAGTCAATCCGGACCCAGCACCAAATTAGAAAAACCGACCTCAGGGTCGGTTTTTTGCTTTCTGAGCCAGCCGTACACACCCTTATTCCCGTCACGGTGTTATCTCTTCAGCTTGGAGATATAGGGGACATTTCTGTACTTGTACTCCCGGGGCAGCCCTTAGTCGACAGGCAGCTCATCCGTTGCCATCTCATAGGCATCAAATTGCTCGGCAGGGATCGCCACGCGGCCCGGTTTCACAAACAGGGTCGCGATGGAAGGTGCGTTCAGTAATGACGACAAGATGGAATCCCTGGCGTCTACCCCTTCCTGCAATACAGTGAGCTGGACTACCGACAGTACGCCGTCCTCATGAGCCATTTCGAGGCGTACGGCTGCACCGTGATCGCGGCACCATGCGCTCAGGCGCCTTGGGGGCGAAGCGTACAAATACGCTCACCCTCTGCTGGCATCGCGGGACTTGCTGATCCCATGGAGGGGTTGCTCACCGATAACCTGATATTGCGTTCCACTAATAGACACAATGACATTCGCTAAAAATTTAGGCTCCATGCAGAGCCTAAATATTCCTTCTCTCGTCTAAGCCATGGGCAGATACGCGAAAATCTTGCCGGCGTGATTGTGATAGTAATCACAGTTCGAGCGTTTAGATTTATCCTTCCTCGACCGGGTCACTCCTTTTGTTACACTGCGTGACATCATCCTGAATAAGGACGCGGCTGCGCTCGGTGAATTACCATGTTTAATAATCAGTTGGTCTCAACATTAAATACCTTCGAGTTCAAGGTATATAACTATGTAATAAAGAACCATCAGACGGTTATCTATATGACGGTCAGGGAATTGGCCGAAGCCTGTGATGTGTCGACCGCCACCATATTGCGATTTTGCAAGAAGATGAATTGCAGCGGTTATGCGGAATTCAAAGCCTATCTAAAAATGAATGCCGAGAAGCGCGGCGAAATATCGCTGCCACACGGTGCCAACGAGTTCCTCTCTTTTTTCAAGAGCATCAACAATGACGAATTCGACGCCTTGATCGCGAGCGCCGCCGAGCAGATCGCGGGGGCCGAGCGGGTGATCTTCGTGGGGGCGGGCAGCTCGGGCACGCTGGGGCGCTACGGGGCGCGCTTCTTCTCCAACATCGGCAAGTTCAGCAACCACATCGATGATCCCTACTACCCGGTCAACACCGACATGTACAAACAGGCGGTGGCGATCGTGCTCTCGGTCTCCGGGGAGACCACCGAGATAATCAAGTTGGCGAAGCAGTTTCTGTTTCATCACTGCAAGCTCATCACTATTACCAGCAATAATAAATCCACCCTGGCCCAGATGGCGGATTTCAATATTTCATATCATGCGGCCAGGCTGGTGGTCGACAATGAATATGATATTACCACCCAGGTGCCGGTGATTTATATCATCGAATCCATCGGTCGCCAGTTGGCAAACAAGATAAGTGCCGAGGTGTCACAGGGTGTGTCTTTTATGTAACAAGTAACAAAGCGGGTATTTTGTTATATCGTGACAAGGATGAATGCTTTCCCTACCATCGATTCACAACATTTGAATTGTTTCGATATTAATTAATAAATGGCAGGGAAGGATCATTATGGCAATTAACTATGCGGACTCGGCGAAACAGATCGTCGAGTTGATTGGTGGTGACAGCAACGTCATCAGCGTCACCCACTGTGCCACCCGGCTGCGGTTTGTCCTAAAAGAGATGGGACGGGTCGACAAGGAGGTGTTGAAACGGGTGCAAGGGGTCATCACCGTCATCGAGTCCAGCGGTCAGCTGCAGGTGGTGATCGGCAACCACGTCGGGGATGCCTATCGGGAAGTGCAAAAACGGGTGCAGATCGACGAAAACGCCGTGGTCGACGCCCCCAAGGTGGGTATGGTCAACCACCTGATGGACATCATCTCCAGCATCTTCGCCCCCTTCCTCTACCCACTGGCCGCCTGCGGCGTGTTGCAGGGGCTCATCTCCTTCTTCGCCGCCATCGGCTGGATGGACTCCGCCAGCGGCACCTTCCGCATCCTCAACTTCGTCTCCTGGACCGGCTTTACCTTCCTGCCGGTGATGGTCGCCTTCACCGCGGCCAAGAAGTTCAACGTGAACCCCTTCACCGCCGTGATCGCCGCCTGCGCCTTGGTGTCGCCCGATTACATGAACATGCTGACCGCGAACAAAATCATCCTGGCAAACTCCGCGGATCCGGCGGTGCAAGCGCTGATGCAGTCGGCGATGGAGAACCCGGCCATCAACGAGGCCATCGTCAACCTGGTGGGGGTTCCCCTTAACAGCGCGCCGCTCAGCTTCCTCGGTCTGCCGGTGCAGTACCTGAGCTACACGGCCTCGGTGATCCCCATCATCCTGATGGTGTGGGCCATGTCCTATGTGCAGCGCTTCTTCGAGCGGATCCTGCCGGTGGTGGTGCGCAACCTCTTCACTCCCATGTTCTGCCTCGCCATCATGGTGCCCCTGACCCTGCTGGCCTTCGGCCCCATCGGCAACCTCATCGGCGGCGCCATCGGTGGCATCTACAACACCCTCTATCACCTGAGCCCGTCCATCGCCGGCTTCGTGGTGGGGGCTGTCTGGACACCCCTGGTGACCCTCGGCGTGCACTGGGGCATCACCCCGGTGACGGTGGGCAACTACGCCACTTTGGGCTATGACACCTTTACCGGCCTGCAAGCCTCCGCCGTGTTCGGCATCGCCGGCGCCGTGTTCGGGGTCTACTTCAAGGCCAAGGATCCCGAGCTGAAAAGCGTGACCCTCTCGGCCGGCGTGACCGCCCTGTTTGGCATCACCGAACCCGCCATCTACGGGGTGGCCCTGCGCTTCAAACGCCCGCTCATCTGCGGCTGCCTGGCCGGTGCCATCGGTGGTACGGTCGCGGGAGCCTTCAACGCGGTCTCCTGGAGTTACTGCATCCCCGGCATCGCCGTGCTGCCGGTGTTCTTCAAAGAGGGCCACATGGCGCAGTTCCTGGGCTTCCTGCTCTCCATCGGCGTGGCCTTTACCCTGGGCGTCATCTTCTCCTGGATGGCGGGCTTTCAGACCGATGCCGAAATAAGCCAATCCCAGCCGCTGACATCCAAAGCCGTATAAGGAGCGACAAGTCATGAACAACGCATTACCGAAAGACTTTCTGTGGGGGGGGGCGGTCGCCGCCCACCAGGTAGAAGGGGGCTGGGATCAGGGCGGCAAGGGGCTCAGCATCGTCGATGTGCTCACCAGCGGCGCCCACGGGGTGGAGCGCGTCATCACCGACAAGATTGAGGCCGGTCATCGCTACGCCAACCACGAGGCGGTGGATTTCTACCACCGCTACAGAGACGACATCGCACTGTTTGCCGAGATGGGCTTCAAGTGTTTTCGCACCTCCATCGCCTGGTCGCGCATCTTCCCGCTGGGGGATGAGGCCGAGCCGAACGAGGCGGGGCTGCGTTTTTATGACGACATGTTCGACGAGCTGCTGCGCCACGGCATCGAGCCCGTCATCACGCTCTCCCACTTCGAGATGCCGAACCACCTGGTGACCCAATACGGCGGCTGGAAGAGCCGCACCGTGCTGGACTGCTTCGTGCGCTTTAGCGAGGTGGTGCTGCGCCGCTACCAGCACAAGGTCAAATACTGGATGACCTTCAACGAGATCAACAACCAGCGCAACTGGAAGGTGCCGCTGTTTGGCTACTGCTGCTCCGGGGTCATCTACAACCAGGAGCCGAACCCGGAAGAGTGTATGTACCAGGTGCTGCACCACCAGTTCGTGGCGAGCGCCAAGGTGGTCAGCCTGGGCCATGAGATCAACCCGGACTTGCAGATAGGCTGCATGCTGGCCATGGTGCCCCTCTACTCCTATTCCTGCCACCCGGACGATGTGATGTATGCGGAAATGGCCATGCGCGAGCGCTTCCTGTTCGGGGACGTGCACATACGCGGCCATTACCCCGCCTATATCCGCAAGGAGTGGCAGCGCAAGGGCTATGAGATTGTCATGGAAGCGGGGGACGAAGAGACATTGCGGGCGGGCTGCGCCGATTACATCGGGCTCAGCTACTACATGAGCAACGCGGTGCGAGCGCACGGCGCCGGCACGGGCACCGCCTTGTCGGGCTTCGAGGGCAGTGTGCCAAATCCCCATGTGCAGGCCTCAGAATGGGGTTGGCAAATCGACCCGGTGGGGCTGCGTTACACCCTGAACCTGCTCTATGGCCGCTACGAGAAGCCGCTGTTTATCGTCGAGAACGGCTTCGGGGCGCGGGATCAGAAAGATGAGCGAGGGGAGATAGATGACGATTATCGCATCGCTTACTTGCGCGCCCATATCGAGCAGATGAAGCTTGCCATCGTCGAGGACGGGGTGGATGTCATGGGCTACACCCCCTGGGGATGTCTCGACTGCGTCTCCTTCACCACAGGGGAATACAGCAAGCGCTACGGCTTTATCCACGTGGATAAAAACGATGACGGCAGCGGCAGCTTTGCGCGCAGCAAGAAGCGCAGCTTCGACTGGTATCGCCAGGTCATCGCCAGCAACGGTGAGACACTATAACTGGGTGATTCAATATGCTGCCTTGATTAAATAAAACCTGTTATTGATACAGCAAAGTGCCATTTAACTATGTGGCTATGCAGGTTTTTTAATGTCAAGGCAGTGTAATATCTTCCCGTGACAAGGCTGGTGTGACATGTCGACACTGAGTTGTCGAGCCGTGGATCCCGCCCTTATCCGCAATAAGAAAAACCGACCTGATGGTCGGTTTTTTGTTTTGGCTGTTCTGCTTGGTACCGCTCAGACGCTGCCTGAGTTTGCCATCCCCCCTCGGATTCTGTCTGCCAGCCAGCGCGGTGAGCCCATGTGCCTTATTTCACCGCTTTTTCACTACTTCCAGCACCGGCATCGGGTACTTGCCTTCGCGAATGGCTTTGTTCGGCCCATACAGCCGCATGATGATGTAGGCATCCTTCTCCGGAATGGGCAGCCAGTTCGGGTTGCTGGCATCCCCCTTGGCACTGAGCTCTATGGTGTACATACCATCCGGGCCCGGCTTGAGGGTGCGATCCCCACGGCTGTGGCGGTTGATGGTGTTATGGGCCATCAGCTTGTTATCCGTGCCGTAGACGGTGAAGGACCAGAACTGGCTGACCTCGGGCGCCTTGAAATGCATGCGGTATTGCTTGCCGTTGGCGCCGTTGATGCTCTGGCCATCGGATCCCTTGAGTGCCTGTAGATAGACGGACTCTTCCGGCGGTAGTCCCCATTGTCCGATCAGGGTGCCTTCGGCGAACAGATCGCGCTTCTGGTTTTGAAGCTCAGCCCGGGTGCCGAGCAGCCCTTCCGAGCTGGTCATCTTGGGCAGGAGCGCGTTGAGATAGGCCAAGCCCTGTTTCTCGCCTTGCTTGGCCGCGGCCATTTGCGCCGCGCTCAGCTTGGTGTTGCAGGGCGCGAGGCCCGTCTCCTTGTACTGCGCCAGCCAGTGCTTGTCGGCGGTGCCCATGTCCCCCTGACACAGCACGAAGTTGACCCGCTGCAACCAGTTGGTGCTCGCCGGATCCGGCCACTGGTGCTCGGTGGCTTTGGGCCCAGGCTGGCCGAGATAGGCCGACAGGGTGCGCACGTTCCAGTCATCCATGTAGCCAAGGGCGACCTTCTCGTCGTCCTTGCTGGTGGCCATGATGCGGCCCATCACTTTGAGGATGTCGGAGTCGACGCGGATCACCTCGGTGACGCTGGCCGGCGTCTCGCCTTTCCAGCTACGGGAGGCAAACATGAAGTGACCCCCCTTGGTGCCGTGGGTGCGGGAGCCGATCATCGAGGTGGTGTAATGGCCCATGTCCATGGTGTGCAGGATCCAGTAACGGCCCTTGTCCATGTCCGGCACGCTGATGATCACCGGCTCCACACTGAGATCCAACCAGCCCTGCAGGTGCAGGGTATCGTTGTTGATGGTCGGGTGATCGGTGTAGGTATCGTCCGCCAGGTGGCGAATGTTCTGGAAGCGGTTTCGCGGGGGGGCTGTCTTGACCGCCGTTTCATAGAAGAACTTGTAGGCTTCCTCCATGGAATAGCCGTAGATATAGGCATCTTGTGCCATTTTATCAGTGATTTGTGCCATGGCAGGCATGGCTGCGATACATAACACTGCCGCAAGGGATAGCTTTCTCATAAGTGCTCCACTCCTGTTCATGGTTTATGCGCGCTCGAAATCCGCCAGCTTGAAGGTCTTGTGGTTCAACTCGTCAGTCGGGCCATAGAAACGCATGGCCGGCAGCGGGCGTTTGCCACTGGTCGGGATCCAGTTGTTTTCCTTGCCTGGCGGGGCGGTCGGGCCCACGTAGAGGGTGATGCTGCCGTCCGGATTCTTGGCCATCTTGTCGAGATCGTAGGAGGAGAGGGTGGTGCGCCCGCTCTCGCTGTAGATAAAGGACATGGTGTCGCGGTTGTAGACCGTCAGTGCCCAGAACTGCTTGACCGGCATCTTGGCCGGGATGGTGAGCTTGTAGAGCTGACCGGCTTCCAGCAGTTTGCCGTTGTTGTCCGCGAGGCACATCAGGTACTGGGTGGCCGGGGTATCGCTCAGCGCCTTGGGCATATAGGTACACCAGAAGTACTCGGCGGCGCGATTGATGAGGTCGATGCGATCCTCATAAGTGAAGGTGAAGGTCTTGTTGTCATCGGCCTGCAACAGGGAGGCGTAGTGCCTGTCAGGCCAGTAGCGTTTCTCCTTCGGGAAATTGTCATACCAATGCTGCATGTAGAACCAGGCATCGATGGCCGCCTGGCGCATCGCCTTGCGGGTTTTCTCATCCGGGTTGAATGAGGTGCCGCGACCTATGCCAAGGGAGGTGAGCATCCCCATCATCACCTTGTCCTGCTCGCGCACGGGTTCGACGCTGGCCACTGCATGCAGATCCGCGAAGTGACGCTCGTCGTAGTAGGGCAGGGTCGGGTAGCGCTTGTTGCCCGGATCGACGAAGCGCTGGGTCGGCGGATTGCTCGCCTCGGAGAGAGAGTACATGCGCAGGCGCTTGGAGTAGTGATAGGCATCGTTCGTCGACTTGCCGGGCGCTGGCACAGAGCGAAAGGCAAACGCCACGCGATAATTCGGGGAAGGAACATGCAGATAGCCGGCCGGGATCGGCTCGCTGTAGCCGGGGGGCGTCAGCAAAAACTTGCCGCCCTTGCCTTGGTCGAGCCCCGCCGGGCCCACATCCGCTATGGTGAATTGCCAGGCATCGACAATCTGCCCATACAGGCTGCCATCCGGGTCCGCAGCGGGCACTTCCAGCACGGTGGGGCCGTGTTGCAAGTCGGTGAAGGCCGTGATGTAGGGGTGGTGCTGTTGGCCGTGATGGCCTCGAGATGCGGGGTGGCGGGTTTGGAATAGGCGATGATGTCGTTGTCTTTAAGGCCCAGATTGTCAAAGGCGGCGCGCCTGAAGCTGTAGATGGCGACCGCCGGCATGTTCCACAAGACAGCCTCGAAGGCCCGCTGGTACTTGATCTGGTACTCAAAATCTTCGACCGAGCTGACGGAGCCCGCTGGCGGCAGGCCCTGCTGGGGTATTTCCTGGTTTCCCGGGGCTGGGGGCATTGGCCATCTCCCCTTGCGGGTTGGTCGATGGCAGCACTCAAAGGGGAGGGATGGGACTCCCCTTTAGCATCGATAAAAAAGCCCGGTAGTGATACCGGGCTTGGTGGTCGAGCAGTGCTTTAGCCTCAGGCGAGGTCGAAGCGATCCAGATTCATCACCTTGGTCCAGGCCGCCACGAAGTCCTTCACGAACTTCTCCTTGGCATCCGCACTGGCGTAGACCTCCGCCAGGGCGCGCAGCTGGGAGTTGGAACCGAACACCAGATCGACCCGGGTTCCGGTCCACTTCACCTTGCCGCTCTGGCGATCACGGCCTTCATAGACTCCCTGGCTGCCCGCCTCCGGCTTCCACTCCGTGCCCATGTCGAGCAGGTTGACGAAGAAGTCGTTGGAGAGGGTACCCGGGGCGGCGGTAAAGACCCCGTGGCAGTTGCCCGCGTTAGTGCCGAGCACCCGCATGCCGCCCACCAGTACCGTCATCTCGGGGGCACTCAGGGTGAGCAGTTGCGCCTTGTCGATCAGCATGGTCTCCGCGAAGCCCGCACACTCGCCCGCGTAGTTGCGAAATCCATCTGCGAGGGGCTCGAGCACGGCAAAGGAGTCGACGTCCGTCTGCGCCTGGGAGGCGTCCATGCGACCTGGAGTGAAGGGCACGGTCACGGCGACACCGGCTCTCTTCGCGGCCTGCTCGACCCCCACGCCGCCCGCCAGCACGATGAGATCGGCGAGGGAGACCCGCTTGCCGCCGGTGGCGGAAGCGTTGAAGGTCTGCTGTATCCCGTCGAGGGCCTGAAGCACTTTCGCAAGCTGGGCAGGCTGGTTCACGGCCCACTCCTTTTGCGGAGCCAGGCGGATGCGGGCACCGTTGGCGCCACCGCGTTTGTCAGAGCCACGGAAGGTGGACGCGGAGGCCCAGGCGGTCGACACCAGCTCGGCCACGGACAGGGAGGCCGCCAGGATCTTCTCCTTGAGCAGGGCCACGTCCTTGTCATCGATCAGGGGATGATTGACGGCGGGGATGGGGTCTTGCCAGATCAGCTCCTCTTTGGGTACCTCCGGCCCCAGGTAGCGGGCGATGGGGCCCATGTCACGGTGGGTCAGCTTGAACCAGGCGCGGGCGAAGGCATCGGCGAAGGCCTGCGGATCCTCGTAGAAGTGGCGGGAGATCTTGCCAAACTCGGGGTCAAAGCGCAGGGTCAGGTCGGTGGTGAGCATGGTCGGCTTGTGGAACTTGCCCGGGATGTGCGCATCGGGAATGATCTCCGGGGCATCCTTGGCCACCCACTGCTTGGCGCCAGCAGGCGACTTGGTCAGCTCCCACTCGTAGTTGAACAGGTTTTCAAAGAAGTTGTTGCTCCACAGGGCCGGTGTCTTGGTCCAGGTCACTTCGAGCCCGCTCGAGACGGTGTCCTTGCCATGGCCGCTGCCGAAGTCGCTCATCCAGCCGAGGCCCTGTGCCTCCAGAGGCGCGGCTTCCGGCTCTGGCCCCTTGTGGGATTCGGGCGCGGCGCCGTGGGCCTTGCCGAAGGTGTGGCCGCCCGCGATAAGGGCGACCGTCTCTTCATCGTTCATGGCCATGCGACCGAAGGTGGAACGGATGTCCTTGGCAGCCTCCATGTAGTCACCGCTGGCGTTGGGCCCTTCCGGGTTGACGTAGATGAGGCCCATGTGGGTGGCCCCGAAGGGGGCCGTAAGCTCGCGATCGCCCTTGACCCGATCGGGATCGACCCCGAGCCAGGCAATTTCATCCCCCCAGTTGACGTCCTGATCCGGCTCCCACACGTCGGGCCGCCCACCGCCAAAGCCGAAGGTGCGAAAACCCATGGTCTCCAGGGCGACGTTGCCGGCGAGGATCAGCAGATCGGCCCAGGAGATCTTGTTGCCGTATTTCTGCTTGATGGGCCAGAGCAGGCGACGGGACTTGTCGATGTTGACGTTGTCAGGCCAGCTGTTGAGGGGGGCGAAGCGCTGTTGGCCACGGCCGCCGCCACCGCGACCGTCGGTGGTGCGATAGGTGCCCGCAGCATGCCAGGTCATGCGGATGAACTGGGGGCCGTAGTGACCGAAGTCCGCCGGCCACCACTCCTGGGAATCCGTCATCAGCTTGACCAGATCTCTCTTGAGTGCCTTGTAATCCAGGCTGGCGAAGGCCTTGGCGTAGTCAAAGTCCTTGTCCATGGGATCGGAGCTGGGGGAATGCTGGTGCAGCAGATCCAGCCGCAACTGATTCGGCCACCAATCACGATTGGTTCTGCCGACGCCGGCGGTGTGGTTGAAGGGGCATTTGCTTTCTTCACTCATCTCAGTCTCTCCTTGGCAGTCATGTGCAATGCAGACAACTCAGTATGGGAACTTTTCCTGCAACCGGCGGGGCATGTGACAGGTTGGGCCTTGGACCGGCATCGGGGGGTTATCAATAACTCCTTATATTTCAGATAATTGATTAAGGATGGGATGACCGTATTACGAAAAGATGAATCGGTGCCATCGAATTTGGCTGCTCCTGGACAAGGGATAAGAGAAGGAAGGAGCGCCCTGGCAGCCGTGTTATCAATCTTTTTATCCATAACACTAGGGATCAGACCTGGACTTGCGCTGGGTCATGGCATGAGTAGGGCTTGTCTTGAGCGGGGCAGAAAACCCCATTTTTGTGACGGCGGTCCGGATTGCGTCCTGAGCAGGGCGCCGAGCGCCAGAGGATGGGGTGGGGGCGTTGCGCCAAAAAGCGGACGGCGCAGAAACAAAAAGACCGGCCAGTGGCCGGTCCAAACAGACAGCGTGCTGCTGTCTCATCAGGCTGATCCCAGCCTGGAGGGGAATAATGGGGTGGCTGATGGGGCTCGAACCCACGACAACCGGAATCACAATCCGGGACTCTACCAACTGAGCTACAGCCACCACTGAAATCTGCCTTCGATACAGCAATCAAACTCATCCGTATCGATGGCGCGCCCTGCAGGATTCGAACCTGCGACCCACGGCTTAGAAGGCCGTTGCTCTATCCGACTGAGCTAAGGGCGCGTTGTATCAAGAAATCCGGGGATTTCCCGATGAACCTGGTCGGTGATAAAGGATTCGAACCTTTGACCCTCTGGTCCCAAACCAGATGCGCTACCGGGCTGCGCTAATCACCGAAAATTCGCCATCCAGCATACCTTCGGCGGCACCACTGGGCAACGGGCGGGCATCATACCCAAGCGCCAAAGTCAGCGTCAATGACTTTTTCCGCCAGTAAATTCAAGTGCCTACTTATTGCCCTCCCTGCGAGAGCCGCTAACACCCGCGCCAAAAAAATGCGACAATGCGCCGCAGTTGAACACATGGTGAGTGAAGAACGATGTCTGCCAAAATCATTGATGGAAAACAGGTTGCGCAAACGATTCGCAATCAGGTCGCCGCGCAAGTCCAACAGCGGTTGGCGCAGGGGAAACGGGCACCGGGTCTGGCGGTGATCCTGGTGGGGCAGGATCCGGCCTCCCAAGTCTATGTGGGCAGCAAACGTCGCGCTTGTGAAGAGGTGGGATTTGTCTCCCGCTCCTATGACCTCAGCGCCACGGCGACACAAGCGGAGCTGCTGTCCCTGATCGACCAGCTCAACGAGGATCCGGAAGTGGACGGCATCCTGGTGCAGTTGCCCTTGCCGGCTCACTGCGATGCCACCCAGGTGCTGGAGCGCATTCGTCCCGACAAGGACGTTGATGGCTTCCATCCCTACAACGTGGGTCGTCTGGCCCAGCGCATCCCGGCGCTGCGACCCTGCACCCCCAAGGGGATCATGACCCTGATCGAGACCACAGGCGTCAAGACCCATGGTCTGCATGCGGTGGTGGTCGGGGCTTCCAACATCGTGGGGCGTCCCATGACGCTGGAGCTGCTGCTGGCCGGTTGCACCACCACCACCTGTCACCGCTTCACCCAGGATCTGGAAACCCAGGTGCGCCGGGCCGACTTGCTGGTGGTGGCGGTGGGCAAGCCCAACTTCATTCCGGGGGAGTGGGTCAAACCCGGTGCCCTGGTGATCGACGTGGGCATCAACCGCCTTGCGGACGGCTCCCTGGTGGGAGATGTGGAGTATGAGACCGCGCGCAATCACGCCGCCTTCATCACGCCGGTACCGGGGGGCGTGGGCCCCATGACGGTCGCCAGCCTGATGGAGAACACCCTGAGCGCCTGCCAGGATTACCACGACGCCTGATGAGGGCGCCGGGCAGAAAAGAGAAAGGGAAGGCATTGCCTTCCCTTTTTTTATTGCGTCACTCCCCCGGATCGCTACTGGATATCAGAGGAGGGCCAGGGCAGCGGCCAGATCGGCAATCAGATCGTCGGCGTCTTCCACCCCGATGCTGAAGCGGATGAGATCGTCATTGACTCCGGCGGCGAGGCGGCTCGCCTCGTCCATGGCGGCGTGGGTGGTGCTGGCCGGATGGCAGGCCAGGCTCTCGAGATCGCCGAGGCTCACCGCCTGCACGAAGAGTTGCAGGTTGTCGAGCAGGGTGGCGCAGCGCTCAAACCCGCCTTCCAGCTCGATGCTCACCATGCCGCCAAAGCCGCTGGCGAAGGCGCCGAGGGCATCGTGGCCCGGATGGCTGGCAAGGCCCGGGTAGATCACCTTCTTCACCGCCGGGTGGGCATCCAGGAACTCGGCCACCTTCTGGGCGTTGTGCAGGTGGGCATCCATGCGCAGGGGAAGGGTCTTGACCCCCCGTTGCAGCAGGTAGGCCTCCTGCGGGCCGATGGGAGAGCCGATGTGCTTGAGGGCCACGGTGCGAATCGACTTCATCAGCTCATGACGACCCGCCACCACCCCGGCGATGATGTCGCCGTGACCGCCCAGATACTTGGTGCCGCTGTGCATGACGATGTCGATGCCAAGCTCGAGCGGGCGCAGCAGGTAGGGGGTGAGGAAGGTGTTGTCACATACCGTGATGGCGCCCACCTTGCGGGCCGCCTCCACCACCACCCGCGGATCCACCACCTTGAGGGTGGGATTGGTCAGGGTTTCGAACAGTACCACCTTGGTGGCGGGGCGGATGTTGGCCAGCAGCGCCTGATCGCTCTCGTAGGCGGTGATCTTGATGCCGGCGCGGCTGAAGGTCTGCTTGAGGAAGGCATCGGTGCCGCCGTAGAGGGGGCCGATATAGGCCACTTCATCACCGCTGTCTGCCAGGGCATACATGATGGCACTCACCGCCGCCATGCCGCTGGCCACCACCAGTGCCTCATCTGCACCTTCGAGGGCTGCCAGCTTCTGCTCCAGTTCGGCAGTGGTGGGGTTGCCAAAGCGGCTGTAGATGAAGCCGGGCGCCTGACCGGCGAAGCGCTCCTTGCCCGCCTGGGCGTTGAAGTAGCTGAAGGTGCTGCTCTGGTAGAGCGGGGTGGTGAGGGCGCCGGTCTGGGGATCGATCCGCTGGCCGCTGTGCACGCTCATGGTCTTGAATTTCATTTTTGTACTCCGTCATTGCCAGGTTGTTGCCCGACTGCTTGTGTTATCCGGGGCGCCGTCGCGCCCCTTTTCTAATGTGGTGTGGCGGCGTTGTCAGGCTAGCGCTGGCTCGCGCTGCGGCTCGCCTGCATAGTGGCGGGCCGCCACATCCGGGTGGGAGCGCAGCCTCCCCTTGAGCACGTTTTCCCCCACCTGATAAAAGAGCGGGTTGGCGGGATCGCTCTGGGGCCCTTCGGCCAGTGCCGCCAGCTCGGGGGAGAGGCTAAGCAGTGGCACAGTCGCATCCAGCCTTGCCGCCATGAAGAAGGCGCAGGAGAGGCGCGATACCCCGGGAGGCGGGCTCACCACCCGGTGCAGGGTGGCCTTGAGGTAGCCGTCGGACGCGAGCTCCAGCAGCTCGCCGATGTTGACCACCAGGGCGCCCGGCAGGGGGGGCGCGGGGATCCAGCCATCTGCCGTCTCCACCTCGAGCCCGGAGTGATCGTCCTGCATCACCAGAGTCAGGTAGCCGGGATCCTTGTGGGCACCCACCCCCTGACCACTGCTGCCTTCCGGTTGTCCGGGGTAGTGAATGAGCTTCATGTGCTGGTAGGGGGCACCGCGAATGCTCTCATCAAATACTCCGGCGGGCTGCCCCAGCACCTCTGCGAAGGCATCCAGCAGGGTGAGGGTGATGTCGCTCAGTCGATCCTGCCATGCCAGCAGCCGTGTTTTCATCTCGGGCAGGGCGGCGGGCCACTGATTGGGGCCGATGAGGCGCTGCCAGGGTTCACGAATGTGCGCCACAGGCAGGGCCTGGGCCTCGTTCATGATATCGAACTGCTCCCGCAGATCCGGCCGTGCCCGGGTGAGCTCTGCCCCCACCTGGTTGTAGCCGCGAAAGTGGGGGGAGTGGACCATCTGCACCGCCAGTTTTTCTTCAAGTGGCAGGGCGAAGAAGCGGGCGGCGAGCGCCAGGGTCTCCTGGCGCGCCGATTCGCTCAGATCATGGCCCACCAGATAGAAAAAGCCCACTTCGCGGGCGGCCTGGCCAAGCTGCGCCAGCATCTGGCTGCGTGCAGCCGGGGTGCCCTTGAGGGCGGCGAGATCGATGATCGGCAATGATGGGGTGGTCATGGGCATCTCCTCACTTTCCGTGAACGGGGTCTGCATGCCCCGGCGTGCGGGGTGTTGCGAAACCGGGGCGCACTCTTCTTGAGTGGCGCCGTTTGGGTTGAGGGTGATGCTACTGTTCGAGGTTATAAGGTGGAAGCAACAAAATATTCTTAGTTATATACAAAATTCGAAATGGAATTCGGACTTGAGCGAATGGAACGAGCAACGGGCGGCTCCGGCGGCGATCTGCCGTACCGGGTGAGAGCGACATTGGCGTGACGGGATAGACGCGGGAGAGAAAAGGCGGAGGGAGGCATCCGCCTCCCTCCGTGTGACTGTCATGGGAAGGGTTGCTGGCGCGCCTTTCCTCAATAACCCAGGGTGAAACGCTGGCGCAGGTGAGCCGGTGCTTGCACCTCGTTCAGCACCCCGTCCGCCAGATCGCCGACCGTGATCCCGGCGGGCTGCTCGCCGCTGAACAACACCTGATCCGTGCCAAGGCGGTAACCGCCGCGCTTCTCGCCGGGTTCGAGGAACACGGGTGGGGAGACGAAACGCCAGTCGAGGGTGGTTTCCCGGCGAAGGGCGGTGAGACCATCCCGGGCCGCGAGGGCCCCTTGCTTCCACTCTGCCGGGAACTCCGGGGTGTCCACCAGCTGCACGCCCGGGGCGATTTCCAGACTGCCGGCACCGCCGACCACCAGCAGCCAGCTGTTGGCCGCGACGGCGGCGGCCACGATGGCGCTGGCCCCCTTGAGGTACTGATCGTAGATGTCCGGGGCACTCCAGCCCGGGTTGTAGGCACTGATCACCCGATCGTGCCCCTTGAGCACCCTGGCCAGTGCCTGGCTGTCCTGTGCGTCCACCGCCACGGCGGTGACTTGCGGGTGAGCGGCGACCTTGCTCACGTCACGCACGATGGCGGTGACCTGATGACCGCGGCTGACGGCCTCCTGAAGGATGGCTGAACCGACAAAACCGCTGGCACCGATGAGGGCAATCTTCATGGGAATTCTCCTTCACTGTGGGAATGGGGCTATCCTACGCCCCCGAGTGTGATTTAATAATCCACTTAAAATTGCATTCACTTATAAGCAGGGCTTCATAATGGATCAGCTCAGACGCTACGCCATCTTCGCCGCCGTGGTGGAGGCGGGCAGCATGACCGGCGCCGCCAAGGCCCTCGGCATGACCCCGTCCGCCGTCAGCCAGCATATCAGTCAACTGGAGAGCCAGCTCGGTCTGCCCCTGCTGCACCGCTCCACCCGCCGCCTCAGCCTGACCGAAGCGGGGGAAGTGGTGTGGCAGGGCTGCCAGTCGTTGCAGCAGACCCTGAACGACACCGAGCTGCGCCTCTCGGAGGTGCGCGACAGCCTGCTCGGAGAAGTGCGGATCACCGCGCCGGTGGGGATGGCGGGCCAGCCCCTGGCGCGGGCGCTCTCGCCGCTGCTGCAGGCGCACCCGGGCCTGTGCATCCAGATCATTGCCGACGACGAGAAGCGGGATCTCATCAAGGATCGCATCGACGTGGCGCTGCGGGTCGGCACGCTTGAAGATTCCACCCTGGTGGCGCGCAGGCTGGGTCAGACCCGGATGCTGCTGTGTGCCTCGCCCGCCTATCTGGCACGCAAGGGCACGCCGCGCAGCCCGGCGGATCTGCTGGCCCACGACTGGCTGGCCTCGGACATGCTGGGGGGCGGGATACTGCTGCTGGACGAAAAAGGGGAGGCCCACAAGGTCAAGCCCAAGCCCAGGGTGCTGTGCAACAACGTCTTGCCCCTGCGCCAGTTCACCCTGGCAGGGCAGGGGATTTCGCTGCAACCGGAAGGTGAAATAGAAGAAGATATCGCCACCGGTCGATTGCTCGTGCTGCTGCCGGGCTTTTTGGCCCCTCCCATGGAGATCCATGCCATCACCCCCCAGCGGGAGATCCCGGAGAAGGTGCGGCGGGTGATCAGCGCCCTTCGCAGCCACTTTGCCGAGCATGGCCAGAGCCGTCTACCCTGAGCGGGGCGGGATGAATAGCCAGGCGGTGCGCCAGCCTTGCGGTCGGCGCGACACCCCTGTTTAATGTGGCCCTCCCGGGCCAGAGCGCCCTCTGCTGGCGTGGTCTCAAGCGCATCATGACACCGACTTCTCCCCACCCACTCCGTGAGCCGGCACCCGAGGCGCGCGCCCACCTCACCCGCATCGAGCGAGTGCTCGACTACATCCATGCCAATCTGGATCAGCCGCTCTCCCTGGAGGCGCTGGCCCGGCAGAGCTGCTGGTCCCGCTGGCAGTTGCAACGGGTATTCCTGCATGAGACGGGCCAGACGGTGGCTCACTATGTGCGCGAGCTGAAGCTGAGCATGGCGGCGGAGGCGCTACTCTCCACCCGGCTGCGGGTGCTGGATGTGGCGCTGGATCACGGGTTTGGCTCGGAAGTGAGTTTCAGCCGCGCCTTCAAGCAGCAATTTGGCTGCTCGCCGCTGGCGTATCGCAAGCGGGGCCTGCGGCTGGGGCTGCGCACGCCCCTGGTGCGGGCGGCGGTCCCCCGCTCTGCCTCTCCCAACCTGGTGCAGGTGCGCATAGAGAGCCTGCCGGCGTTCACCTTGCAGGGAGTCAGTGGCACGATCCGGGGGTTGTTCGATGCCTCACCGGATTTTCAGCAGACGGTGCCCGCCATCTGGCGAGCGCTGCGCGAGACGGGGGCGCTGGACCTGTCGAGGGAATGGCTGGGGGTGGTGGATGTGTCGGGGGCAGGGGAGCGGCTGCCTTACTGGGCCGGAGTGGCCACGACGGCGCCTACGCCCCCCGGCCTGTCGAGTCTCAACGTGCCGGCTCAGGAGTATGCCGTGCTCACCCACAAAGGACCCATTGCCCAGCTGGGGGAGAGCCTGCACTGGTTCATCCTGCACTGGCTGCCGGAGTCGGCATACCGGGGGCTGGACGGTTTCGAGCTGGAGCGCTATGCCCCCGGCTTTGATGGCCAGCAGCCCGACGCCACCATGGAGTACTGGCTGCCCGTTGCCCCCCGTTAGGGAAGGAGGCTCACCCCGGCATGGCGCCGCGATGGCTCCGGGCGTGTGGCGCTGGTCAGGAGATCAGTGAACTGGGCCGGTGGCAGCGGCTTGGCGAAGTAGAAGCCCTGCAGGTAGTCGATGCCATAGTGGCGTGCCATTTCGACCTGTTCCTGGGTCTCCACCCCCTCGGCGACCAGAGCCAGCCCCATGCGATGGGCGAGATCCAGGATGTTTTCGACGATATGGCGGGAGGGGCCTTCCTCTTTCATTCCCTTGATAAAGCTGCGATCGATTTTGATGATGTCCACATGGAACATCTGCAGATAGCAGAGGCTGGAGTGGCCGGTGCCAAAGTCATCGATGGCGATGAGCACGCCCAGCTCGTCCAGGGCATCGAAGATCGCGCGGGTCTGCTCGTCCGCATCCACCATCTCCCGCTCCGTCACCTCGAGCACCAGGCGCAGATCCTGGCCCGGGAAGGCGTGAAGAAAGTCGCGGCACTCGGCGATGATGTCCTGGTTTTTGAAGTGCTGGGCGCAGACATTGACGGCGACGTGAAAGCCGGGGGGTAGCCTGTCGGCTACCTCGAGCAGATAATCCCGGGTCTGGGCCATCAACTGGCGGGTCATGGGTACTATGTAGCCGCACTCCTCCGCGAGGGGAATGAAGTGGTTGGGGGCAATCATCCCTTGTGTGGGATGACGCCAGCGCATCAGCACTTCACAACCGCGCAGGCGCCCCTGCCTGTCCATCACGGGTTGCAGATAAGGGATGAACTCCCGGGCCGCCATGGCTCTGGCAAGCTCGCTGCGGGGGGAGCCGCTGCGCCCCCTCAGATAGAAGGTGAGCAGCCCCAGCAACAGCGCCAGCACAGGGGCGGCAAGCAGGTTCTCCTGGTTGTACGCCCAGGCAAACGCCAGCACTTCCTTGTAACCGTTGAGCGCCACCAGGCGATAGGGATGAGCGGTGGGCTCGCTCTGTTGCAGACGCTGTCCCCCTTCCAGCAGGCGGGCTGCGGGCAGGGTCCTGCCGTGGCCATCGAGGGCCTGGTCCCCGAGGAGGAAGAAGAGGTTGTCCTCTCCCATCACGGCTTGCAAGGCGCCGAAGATGTGGAAGCCGTCCAGCTCCACCAGCAGGGTGCGATCGCCGGATGGCTGACGGTAGAGGATGGCTGTCTGCCCGGTGATGGGGCTGTGTCTGGCGAGGATCAGTGTCTGGTTGCCCGCCGGGCCACGGGGAATATCCCGGGTGAGGATGGGCCTGTGCAGGGTGGTACAGCGCAGTTGCTGCCCCTCCAGCACATAGAGTGCCCGCGCATAGGGGGAGGCGGTGATGAGGTCGCGCAGGGCCAGTTGCTCATCCTGGCAGCGGCCCATGGCGAGGGGGCGGGCGGCCTCGACCAGGGACTGACTGTCGTTGATGGCACTCTCTATCATGGCCAGGGCATGGTTCAGGCTGCGCGCGTTGTCCTTGCGAAGGCCGCTGGCCGCCTGCAGGAGGTTGAGGGCGGTGAGGCCGACCAGCAAGAGGAGCCCGAGCACGATGGCCAGACGCAGACGCTGTGCCAGGGGATCAGTCGGCATGGTGCACCCGATTCTTGCCAGCATCCTTGGCCTGATAGAGCGCCTGATCGACCCGCGCCAGCAGTTGCTCGGCGGACTCCTGTCGCCACAGTCCCAACCCGGCAGAGAAGGTCACCACCAGTTCCGGTTCGCGCCATGACCGCTGTGCCACCTGGGTGCGCCACTGCTCGAGCAGCGTCAGTGCTCTGGTGCTGTCATCCCCGGGAATGATGATGGCCAGCTCCTCGCCGCCGTAGCGGTAGAGGGTGGCCTCCTTGCCTGCAATCTGCCGCCCTTCCCGGGCCACCGCCCGCAGGACGTCGTCACCGACCGGGTGACCGTGGGTGTCATTGATGGATTTGAAGTTGTCCAGATCGATCAACCCCAGACAGAAAGGGCGGCCGGCGATCAGCTGGTCGTCGAGTGCCTTGTCAAAGCAGCGGCGATTGAACAGGCCCGTCAGGGCATCCGTGTTGGACGCCTCCATGGCTTCCAGTATCTGGCGATGGCCGTTCTGGATCTCCTGGCGTAACTGATCCCCCGGTTTGCCCGCGTGGATGCGTCCGGTGCGCATCAGGGCGATGCTCTCGAAGATCATCTTGCTGAGCACATGACGCAAGGACCACCAGCAGAGCAGGCAGATCAGCATGCAGCCCACCAGGGTGATCTGGAGCTGGTGGGACTCGCTGCTGCTCACCTCCTTGAACCTGGCATCGCTGACGGCATAGATGACGAACCAGTCCGGGTTGGAGAAGGAGTGGTAGTAGAGGTGGGTCTGGCGCTTTGCATCGAAGAGGTGGTCGGCGCCGTTGGTCATCTGCTCGATGAGACGGCGGTCCACACGATGGCGAAACAGGTTCCCCACATCCGAATGCAGCAGGATGTCGCCCGCCCTATCGACCAGGTAGAACTCCCCCTTGAGAGGGCTCATGAGCTGGCGCAGGGGATAGCTCATCTGCTCGAGATCCACGTTCATGGCCAGGGTGCCGAGGAAGAATCCCTCCCTGTCGAGCAGGGGGCGGGAAACGGAGACGCTGCGGCTCTTGTCGTCGAATTGGCTGGTGTAGTGGTCGGTGTAGTGCACGAAGGGTGTTCGCACGGCGGCCGCGAGAAACCAGGGGCGCTCCTTGGCATCAAAGTGCTCCCCGACGGGCAGATGGGGGACGGAGTTGAACCGCCCCTGTGGATCGGCGAGCAGGATGCTCTTCACATAGGGGGTGAGCGCCAACGTTTGCATCAGGGAGATGCCAAGGGGCGTGTGATCCTCATTGAGGAAGGCATCCAGGCCTGATTCATCGATGACACTGCCCGTTTCGTTGAGGACATGCTCCAGTGATTTGAACTGTGGCTCGATGGACTGGGTCGCCATGTTGTGCACGAACATGGCCGCCACCTTGTGGTACTTGCGCTCGGCAGAGGTCCGGATGCTGACACTGACGGCCATCAGGGCGATAAGCAGGGTCAGGACGATGACTCCGAAGGTGACGTTGAGCTGGGTATCGCAGTGCAGGTTTTGGTAGGCGGTCTCATGCATAGGCGTGTGCTGATGGCTTCAGATTGTCTCAATCAGGGCTGATAAAAGGGTGGGCATGCTATCGCCTCGTTTATCAATAGCGATTGACCAGGATCAACAAGGAGAGGGAGAACGCGACCATACTTGTCTGATGAGTGTGAACATGGGGGTGAAAATGCCGCCATGTTCTGAATATGTGATGGTTACTTGCCGATTGACGATGCAAGTGAAGGCGGTGTCCTTCATCAGGCGGCCATGATGGGTGTTCCCTGAGAGCCTCGACGGCGTTGCCATGTTGCCTCCGATAGCAGATGGCGTGCCTGCCACCCTCGCTTTCCCCGCTTCCCCGCCAACATGCCCCAAATTGTTAATATCGGGGCAAAATAGAACAATAAAATGCAAATGATATTTGTTACTATTCACATGCAGTAAGTAATCGAGGATCAGATGCAGCTTGTTCACCCCCCTTTGACCCTGGTCGCCGTGACCATCTCCACCCTGCTTGCAGGCTCTGTACAGGCCGCCGCGCCCGAAAGCCAAGATACGGCCACCGCCGACGAGACCCTGACCGTGCTCGGCCAGACCTATCGCAACACCGCGACCAAGACCCGGCTCGACCCCATCGAGACGCCCCAGGCCATCTCGGTGGTGGATGGGGAGACCCTGTCGCTGCGCGGTGTCAGTTCGGTGAGCGAGGCGCTGCGCTACGTGCCCGGTGTCAACACCGAGCTGCGGGGCGGGGCGGTCAACCGGCTGGATCTGTTCAACATCCGTGGCTTTGACAACTACCAGAACTTCTATGACGGCCTGCTGCTCCAGTACAACGACTGGAACCTGCAACCCCAGATAGATCCGGTGGCCATCGAGCAGCTGGAGGTGTTCAAGGGGCCGACATCGGTGCTCTATGGCAGCATGCCCCCCGGCGGCATGGTCAACCTCATCGCCAAGCGCCCCCAGCGGGAGAGCAAGCACAACGTGAGTGTGGCGACCGGCACGGGCACCCTCAAGGAGATGACCCTCGACAGCACCGGTGCCATCAACGAGCAGCTCGCCTATCGGCTGGTGGGACTGGCCCGGGAGAAGGATGGCCAGGCGGTGACCTCGAAGGAGGAGCGCTACGTCTTTGCGCCGTCCCTGGACTGGCAGCTCGGCGAGCGCACCCTGCTGAACCTCAACCTTTACTACCAGAAGGATCCCGAGGCCGGCATCTACACCACTGTGCCCGCCAGCGGCTCGGCCAAGTCCAACCCCCTGGGGCAGCTTGGCAGCGACACCTTCCTTGGCGACGAGAACTGGAACGAGTACAACCGGGATGTGACCCTGCTGGGCTACAAGCTGAGCCACGATTTCAACGAGCGCTGGCAGGTGCTGCAAAATGCCCGCTACATGGATGCGTCCGCCTATCAGCGCAACACCTACAACGCGGCCCTGGCGGCGGACAACCGCACCCTGGCCCGCAACGCCTATCTCACCGATGAAGACTCTCGCGGCGTTGTCCTCGACAACCAGCTGGCGGGCAAGGTGCAGACGGGCTCTGCCCAGCACAACCTGCTGCTCGGGGTCGATTACCAGTACCTGGATGCCCATATCCTCTACCGGGATACCCTCGACTACTCGGCGCCCAGCATCGACATTTTCAACCCGAATCATAGCCAGATAGTCCCAGAGGCACTCACTTTCAACTACCAGGATAAAAAGGTGATCCGTCAGTCCCAGACCGGCGTCTATCTGCAGGATCAGGTGCGCCTCGATCGGCTGGTGGCCATCGGCGGCGCCCGCTACGACCGCTACCGGATGGACACCGACAGCCGGACCCTCTATCAGGGGGCGGACAGCCAGTCCCTGGCCCACATCGATCAGGACAACCTCTCCTTCCGCGTCGGCGCTCTCTATGAGCTGGATGGCGGCTTCTCCCCCTATGCGAGCTATGCCGAGAGTTTCGAGCCGGTGCCGGGGGCGGACAAGCAGGGTCAGGCGTTCAAACCGGCGACCGGTCATCAGTGGGAAGGGGGCGTCAAGTTCCTCTCCGACGACATGAGCAAGACGGCGACGCTGTCGGCGTTCCACATCACCAAGAAGAATGCCCTGGTGACGGATCCGGACAATGTCTACGGGCCCAAGCTGCAGACCGGGGAGACGGTCTCCAGGGGCATCGAGCTTGAGGGGAGAGCCGATCTCACCAGCCAGCTGGATCTGGCCCTCAACTATACCCTGATGGACATGGAGATCACGCGCGATACCACCACGTTGCAGGGCAAGACGCCGGTCTGGGTCCCCAGACAGATGGCGTCGCTGTGGAGCAACTACTACCCGGGTGGCAACCTCGAGGGGATGCGAGTGGGCGCCGGCCTGCGCTACGTGGGGGAGGCCGAGATGGATGCCGCCAACACCGACAAGGTACCGGACTACCTCCTGATGGACATGTCCGCCTCCTACGATCTCGCCGCCCTCAGCGCAAGCCTGAAGGGGGTGGGGGTATCGCTTGGCGCCAGCAACCTGTTCAACAAGACCTACTACTCCTGCTACGACCAGAACAACTGCTGGTTCGGGGCCGAACGAAGCGTGGAGGCGCGACTCAAATACGCATTCTGACCTTGCGCCCCGGCACGCGCCCGGGGCCCTTTCAACGAATGGGCGAGGAGAGGGCGCGCGGTGTGCCGCGCGGCCTTGGCCGGGAGAAAGCGGACGCGGAACGCGCCCTCGTCTCGGATCACCAGGCCCTGTTCGCGGCGGCGGCCAGCCTGATCCCATCCCTCAAGGGGAACCTGGTGGCGGCCGGTGACGTGCGCCCGCCACTGGCGGATGCCACCGGAGCGACGTCGGCCGAGGTGGCCGCAGCCCTCCATGCGCACTGGCAGCAGGCACACCCGGAGGCGGGGCCCGCCTACTGGCTCACCCGCAGCTGGGGCATGCTCTGCTGGCAATCCATCTATCTCGCCATGGTGGCCGTCTACCGCCATCGGGCCGTGCCTGCCCTCGACAGGCTGGGACAGGGGCATGAGGCCGGCGTGGTGTCGGGCTTTACCCTGCCAGCCGAGCCCATGATCAGAGGGGAGGCCGGCGTGTTGATCAAGACGGCCGGGGAGCGACTCCAGGCGCACTGGCAGGGGCTGTTCACCCTCCTTGGGACGGCGCAGCGGCTGCGCCCCGGTTTCGTGCGCCCGCTCCTGGCGGACGATCTGCTGGCGGCCCTGGTGCGGGTACCCGACTTCTTCGGGGAAGTGAGTCGGGAGGAGGTGAGGGCCCATGCCCCCCTCTGGCTTGAATCCTGTGGCCTGCCGTCGGCACATCTGACGGGCTGGCGCGAGGCGGGGCTGCCCCGGGACGAGGCCTTCCCGGGCTATGTGCGTCAGCGCTGCTGCCTGCACTACAAGCGCCGGGATGGGGAACTGTGTGGCAACTGCCCGCGAAGGCTGGGTGGGGCGAGGGGTGATGAATGCTGATACCCGACTCTTCGTCTGCGTGGGCAACCCGTGGTGAAAGCCGCCTGATCCTGGCGGCTTTTTTGTGCCCGGCTTACTGGGCCGCCATCCGGGTGCGAATGCGCTCGAACAGGCTCTGCAGGCAGGCCTGATCTTTGTCGGCGGCGCGCACGGCGCCATACATGTGGCGGCGAATGCCCTCCCCGAGAGGGCGCGCCTCAAGCAGGCCCTGGCGCACGAACTCCTCGCTGGCCCAGCGGGGCAGGGCGGCGAGTCCGAGCCCGGCGGCGGCCATCTGCAGCATGACCGAGGTGTTGTCCACCGGTTTGCAACGGGCGGGCTCCACCCCGGCCGGTTGCAGGAAACGGCTGAACACGTCCATGCGCGCCCGCTCCACCGGGTAGACCAGCAGCACCTCCGGTCGCAGATCGTCCGGTGTGATGCGCCGCTGCTGGCAGAGGGGGTGATCCGGCGCCATCACCAGGGTGAGATCGAAGGCGAACAGCGGCTCGAAGTGAAGATCCCCGCGGGCCTGCACATCCGAGGTGAGCAGCAGGTCGAGCTGGCCGCCAAGCAGGGCACTGATGGCATCGAAACCCGGCACCGACTCCACCTCCAGATCCACGCCGGGCCACTGGCGGCGAAAGTCCGGCAACAGCGGGAGCAGCCACTGGATGCAGCTGTGGCAATCGAGGGCCAGATGCAGCCTGCCCGCCTCGCCGCTGTGCAGGGCGACCAGCTGGCGCTCGGTCTGGGCCAGGACGGGCAGCACCTGACGGGCCAGGGCCAGCAGATGCTGGCCTGCCGCCGTCAGCACCAGAGGGCGGCTTTTTCGAAGAAACAGCTCCAGATTGAGGCGGGTCTCCAGCTCCTTGAGCTGGTGGGAGAGGGCGGACTGGGTGAGGTTGAGGGTGAGTGCGGCCCCGGCCAGGGACCCTTGCTCGGCCAGGGCGCTGATGGTCTTCAGGTGTTTGAGATCGATGCCCAGATTGCTGCTCTGAGGGGGGCTGGATGGGGTGGGCGCGACCATGGCACTGCTCCTTTGTGCGTCAGTTGAGAAATTCTTGAGAGCCAGTTGAAGAGGATTCAATAGCCAAGGTCACCTTATCTTGTCATTTTGGATGTGTAAACATCTGGATGGCCAAACAATCCAGATCCTCATCAGATAAACGAGCATAAGGAATGGAACCTATGACCTTCGCACACACCCTGGGCTTTCCCCGTATCGGCGCCAAGCGCGAACTGAAATTTGCCCTCGAATCCTACTGGCGTGGCGAAACCACCCAGGCCGAGCTGGTCGCCGTGGGCAAGAGCCTGCGTGAGCGCCACTGGCAGGCCCAGCGTACCGCCGGGGTCAACCTGCTGCCGGTGGGGGATTTTGCCTGGTACGATCAGGTGTTGGGTACCAGCCTGCTGGTGGACGCCGTGCCTGCCCGTCACCGCCACGGCGACACCGACCTCGACACCCTGTTCCGGGTGGCCCGTGGCCGTGCGCCGACCGGCCCGGCGGCGGCGGCTGCCGAGATGACCAAATGGTTCAACACCAACTACCACTACCTGGTGCCGGAATTTTACCGTGACCAGCGCTTCAAGCTGGGCTGGAGCCAGCTCTTTGACGAGGTGGAAGAGGCCAAGGCCCTTGGGCTGCCGGTCAAGGCGGTGTTGCTGGGCCCCGTCTCCTACCTGTGGCTTGGCAAGGAGAAAGAGAGCGGCTTCTCCCGCCTCGAACTGCTGGATCGCCTGCTGATCGTCTACCAGGAGATCCTGGCCAAACTGGCGGCCCAGGGGGTGGAGTGGGTGCAAATCGACGAGCCGGCTCTGGCGCTGGACCTGCCGGATGAGTGGCGCCTGGCCTACCTCAAGGCATATGAGCGCCTGAGCGGCCCCTGCAAGCTGCTGCTCACCACCTACTTCGGGTCCGTGGCCCATCAGCGCGACATCATCACCAGTCTGAAGGTGGACGGCCTGCACCTGGATCTGGTGGCTGCCCCCGAGCAGCTCGAGACCCTGGTCCCGCACCTGCCGGCCCAGTGGGTACTCTCGGCGGGTGTCATCAACGGCCGCAACGTCTGGCGTGCCAACCTGGCCAAGCTGGCGCCGACCCTCAAGGCCTTGAAAGAAAAGCTTGGCGAGCGCCTCTGGGTGGCCTCCTCCTGTTCCTTGCTGCACAGCCCGGTGGATTTGACCCTGGAGCACGAGCTGGATCCCCAGACCCGCAGCTGGTTCGCCTTCGCCCTGCAAAAGTGCTATGAGCTGGGGCTGCTGTCCGACTACCTGGACGGTGGCGCCCTGGACAAAATCGAGGCTTACAGCCAGCCCATCGTGGATCGGGAGTCCGACAGCCGGGTTCACAAGAAAGCGGTGCAGTCACGACTCGCCAGCCTGACCAACAGTGACTTCGATCGCCAGAGCGCCTACCCGGTGCGTGCCGACGCGCAGCGCTCGGATCTGAAACTGCCGCTCCTGCCCACCACCACCATCGGCTCCTTCCCGCAGACCTCTGAAATCCGGGTGCTGCGTCAGGATTGGCGTGCCGGACGCATCGATGACCAGGCCTACGAGGCGGGCATCCAGGCCCAGATCAAGGACGCCATCGAGCGCCAGGAGGCCATCGGGCTGGACGTGCTGGTGCACGGTGAAGCGGAGCGCAACGACATGGTGGAGTATTTCGGGGAGCTGCTGGACGGCTTTGCCATCACCCGCTTTGGCTGGGTACAGAGCTATGGCTCCCGCTGCGTCAAGCCGCCGGTGATCACCCGTGACATCGACCGTCCGACCCCCATGACCCTTGAGTGGACGAAGTTTGCCCAGAGCCTGACCGACAAGCCGGTGAAGGGCATGCTGACCGGCCCCGTGACCATTCTCTGCTGGTCCTTCCCGCGGGAAGACGTGAGCCGCGAGCAGTCCGCCCTGCAGATTGGCCTGGCCATTCGCGACGAGGTGGCTGACTTGGAAGCCGCCGGCATCAAGATCATCCAGATCGACGAGCCGGCGATCCGCGAAGGGCTGCCCCTGCGCAAGCAGGATCACCAGGCCTATCTCGACTGGGCGGTGCGCGCCTTCCGCCTGAGCGCAAGCCCGGTGGTGGACAGCACCCAGATCCACACCCACATGTGTTACAGCGACTTCAACCTCATCATCGAGGCGGTGGCGGCGCTGGACGCGGATGTGATCACCATCGAGACGAGCCGCAGCCAGATGCAGTTGCTCGAAGCGTTCGAGCGCTTCAACTACCCCAACGAGATCGGCCCGGGCGTCTACGACATCCACTCGCCGAACGTACCGAGCCAGGGCTGGATTGAAGACCTCATCCGCAAGGCTGCACAACAAATCCCGGCAGACCGGCTCTGGGTGAACCCGGACTGCGGCCTCAAGACCCGCGGCTGGGAAGAGACCACCGCAGCCCTGAAGGTGATGGTCGATGCGACCCGGGCGCTGCGCGCCGAGCTGGCCTGAGGGCTTCCATTCACCCGGACGAGCGCCCGGTGAGTGTCACCAAGACGAGAGAGGGAAGGCGACAGCCTTCCCTCTTTTTTGCATGGCCGCTCCCTAGAGGGGGATCAGGGCGGGCCGGGGGGCGGGCAGGTAGCGGGTGGGGGAAACCGACATCGTCACCGGGTGAGGGGCGCTTGCGAGCGCCTCGGCCAGCCACTGGTGGTCGAGGGGAATGGCATTGCGATCCTCGATCACCAGATTGAGGTGCTGGGCGCCCAGGCACCCGTAGCGGGCGGGGTCGGTCTGGGTAAAGAGGCCAAGACAGGGCACACCGCTGGCGGCAGCCAGGTGCAGGGGACCGGTGTCGGCGCTGACGAAGAGGGAGAGGCCGCCCGTGAAGCGGGCCAGCTCCCCCATGTTGCCAAGGGAAACGTGCACGTCCCCGAGCAGGTGCTCGGGGGCGGCGGGATCCGCGAGCTGGACCAGCAGGGCATCCGGGCTGTGACGGCGCAGATCCCCAAGCAACCGCTGCCACTGGGGCAGGGAGAGCCCCTTGCCCTTGCGAGCACCGGTGAAAAAGCCGATCAGGGGACGGCCAGGATGGGCTCGTCGCAGCGCACTCAAGGCCGGGCTTGGCCCCTGCAACAGGCTGCCAAGGGGGATGGGGTCGGCCGGATTGCCCGGTATGCCGAGCAGTTGCAGGGGCTGGTGGGCGTAGTGGCACTCACTGTCCGGAGCCTGCGGACGCGGGAAGATGAGATCCCCATGGCCATCGTCGAAGCCGCATTTCTCACGGGCCTGTACCCAGGCGGCGATGAAGTGATCCGTACTGGAGGCGAAGGGGACGTAGACCCTGTCGTAGTGCTGGCGGCGCAGACGCGAGAGTGCCGAGAGGGCGCCCGGCAGGTGTCTGCCCTGCAACCGGATCTGATGAATGTGCCGCAGGGGCAGATCGGCCAGGAAGGGGAGCAGGGCGGTGGGGCTGCACACCAGCTCCAGCTCGGCGTGGGGATGGGCGCGATGAAGCTGGTGCAGGAAGGGCAGCAGGAAGAGGTTGTTGCCGATGCGGTTGGTGCTGCGAATGACCAGGATCCGGCGGGGTGCCTGCGAAGAGGGCGGCAATGCGCTGCGACTGGCAAGCCAGCCGAGCAGGGTTCGCTCCAGTCCCGCCGTCCAGACCCGGCGTTGGCCGTCGAAGCGGCGCAGGGCATCGTTGAGGTGAGTCATACCGTTGGGCTCCAGTGTTGGGATGGCGTAAAGGGTGCCAGCGGACTCTTAAGACAATGTTAAGAAGGGAAAAAGCGTGCGGATGATGGCCATGGCGGAGCGGGGTGCTGGTGCGGGACGGGGGAAAGTGGCTAGAATTGCGCATTTGAAATAAATGTTATCGTCCGCGGGAGCACCATGCAGTTCAGGGATTTTTTGCCGGTATCGACCAATACCAGCGTCAAAGAGAGTTGTTACGGCGCCCTTGGCGCCCTCATCGGCTTGCTCGGCACCGCCTTGCTGTGCCGCTGGGGGCTGGGGCTCGAGGTGCACTGGCTCATCGCCCCCATGGGGGCCTCCGCCGTGCTGCTGTTTGCCGCGCCCGCCAGCCCCCTGGCCCAGCCCTGGTCCATCCTTGTGGGCAACGGGGTGTCGGCCCTGATGGGGGTATTGAGTGCGAGCCTGGTGCCGGACATGGCTATCGCCTCGGCCCTGGCGGTGATGCTGGCCATCGCAGCCATGTTCCTCACCCGCAGCCTGCACCCGCCCGGCGGCGCCGTGGCCCTGACCGCCGTCATCGGCGGCGAGGGGATCCGGGCGCTCGGGGTCGGCTACGTGCTGCTGCCGGTGCTGCTCAACTCCCTGTTGCTGCTGAGTCTGGGGCTCCTCTACAACCGCGCTCTGGGGCGTCGTTATCCCCATGGCGGCAAGGCGGCGCCCAATCGCCACCAGACGGCGGATCCCCAGCCGAGTGCCCGACTCGCCACCCAGGACATCGACTTTGCCCTGCAAAAACACGGGGAACTGCTGGACATCAGCCGCCAGGATCTGCAGGAGCTGCTGCAGGAGGCCCAGCTTCACGCCCTGCGCGAGCGAGTGGGGACGGTGCGTTGCCAGGATGTGATGTCGCGGGATCTCGTCGTGACGACGCCACAGGCGCTCGCCATGGAAGCGTGGCATCTGCTCTCCCACCACCAGATCAAGGCGCTGCCGGTGGTGGATGAGGGGGAGAGGCTGGTCGGCATCATCACCCTGCACGACCTGATGATCGACCGGGCGGGTCACCAGCCGAGGGCGAAGGAGGCCCTTGAGCAGCAGCAGGTGGCGGATCTGATGACCCGGGAGGTGCAGACGGCGCGGCGCTACCAGCCTCTCTACGATCTAGTGGAGGCCTTCTCCGACGGGGGGCTGCACCATATGCCGGTGGTGGAGGGGGAGCAGCTGGTGGGCATCATCACCCAGTCCGACATGGTGGCGGCCCTGTTCACCCTGGCCCTGCAACCGGGTCAGGTGGAGGAGGCGCATGCCTGTGAGCAATAAGAATGAGCCATAAGAAACGGGCCCCTTGCGGGGCCCGTGTCATTCAGGGTCTGGGATAGACGGTCTCCCCCATGAAGACCGTCTGCTCGACCTGGGTATCGGCGATCAGTTCCGGGGTGCCGGCCTTGACCAGGGCGAACAGGTCTCTGTCCAGCACGATGAAGTCCGCCGACTTGCCCGCCTCGATGGAGCCGGTGATGTCGCCCTGACGCACCGCCCTGGCGCCGTTGATGGTGTAGGCGGCCAGCATTTCGGCCAGCGAAGTGCGCTGACTGGCCCGGAAGTCGTCGCCGCTGCCGGCCGCCTGCACGATGCCGGCGGCCATGTTCTCGAACGGACGCGGATCCCGGCTGTCCACCGGGGCGTCGCTGCCCGCCACCAACACGGCGCCGGCCTGGCGCGAACGCTCGACCGGGTAGAGGGCGTCATGAAGATAGCCCATGGGATCGTAGATGGCCTCGCTCAGGGACTGCCCTGCCTTGGTTGGCTGGATGAAGGGGCTGACCAGCATGTCATAGGCAAGCTGGGGCGTGGTCCAGGCATAGGTGAAGGTGAGGTAGAGACCCAGCTCGCCGAGGCGCTGCTGATCGTCCGGGTGCACTACCTGCAGGTGGGCCAGGGTGTGGGGAATGCCGCTGTTGCCATTGCTGGCGCGGGCCGCCTCCAGGGCATCGAGGGCCACCCGGGTACTGCGATCGCCGATGCTGTGCATGTGGATGCCAAACCCGGCCCCATCCAGCGCCGTGACGTAGCGCGTCAGATCCGCCTCCTTGTAGTTGACGATGCCGTTGCTGCCCGCATCCTCGCTGTCGGCGGTGATGCTCACCTTTCCGCTGGCGGGATCCAGGGCCAGATGGGGATGCTGGTAATTCTCCAGCATGCCGGCATTGGGCAGGAAGGGGGGGCTGGTGAAGGGATCCCCCTCCAGCACGCCGTCGAGGAAGATCTTGACCGCATCGGCCTTGATGAGGGGGTTGCCTGCGAAGGCGTCGCGCACCTGGTTCGCCTTGGCCAGGTGCCCGTCGATGTCCAGCTTGCCGCTGTAGTCATCCTGGTTGAAGCAGGTGGCGGCGGTGACGCGCATGTGCAGCAGATCCTGGTCCTGCATCTTGAGCAGCCGACCCCGGATGAAGTCGTTGGCGCAGGCATCCTGCACCCCCGTGATGCCGCGGGACGCCATCAGTTCGGAGATGGCGGGGAGTATCTTGTCATACTGGGCCGCTGCCTGTTCACCCTCCGCGCTCAGCACCCCGGTGTCGGGGACCGCAATGGCGCTGCGGGCCGCGTCCCGGACCACGCCGGTTGCGAGATCCACATAGGGGATGAAGGCCTCGAACACGCCGCCCGGAGCCAGGGTGGTGGCATTGAAGCCGACCACATTGCCGTCTTCGTCCTGTGCCTGCGCCAGGGCCTGGGAGTTGTAGCCGCCGGCATGGCCGTCGACCCCGGCCAGCATCACGGGGTTGTTCGGCGCCGCCGCATCCAGGGCCGCCAGCAGGGTGGCATGGGTGGCGGTGGGGGTGTTGCCGTCATAGGGCGACCACTGGTTGACCACCAGCCACTCCCCGGGAGCCGGGGCGTAGCGGGGCAGGCACTCGCCGATCTTGGCCGCCAGCTGATCCAGGTTGACGCTCTGGCCGTCCAGATCGCACATATCAAGCGCCACGGTGCCGAGCAGATGGATGTGGTTGTCGTGCAGGCCCGGCAGCACCATTTTGCCTTGCAGATCCACCACCTGGGTCGCACTGTTTTTCAAGGCCTCGGCCCCTTCGCGAGTGCCCACGTAAGTGAACTTGCCCCCTTGCACCACCATGGCCTCGGCCTGGCTGCGTTGCCCATCCTGGGTGTGGATCTTGCCGTTGAGATAGAGGGTGTTGCCGGGCGGTGGCTCACTGCTGTCTTGCTGGCAGCCGAGCAGGCCACCTAGCAGCAGGGCGATGGTGCCCAGCCTGAGATTGGGGTGTTTGCTATCCATAGCACGCTCTCCTTGGGTTAATTGCAGTTCTTACTGCAGATATGAGCACCTATGGTTATTGCAGCTATTCTGAAAAATGCCAGCGATTACTGCACTTTTTTTGACTTGTGTTTACCTTGTCTCATCATGTAGTTATGAACACCAGTTGCCCCTTGGGGGCGGACACCGCATCGGGGGAAGAGAATGTCACAACACGTGCTGCCGGCCGAACTTTGCATGCGGCGCCAACCCAGGCAACTGCGCAGCCAGGAGGTGGCGAGCCGCATCGAGCAGGCCACCCTGGCCCTGTTGCAGGAGCAGGGGTTTGCGGCCCTCAACACCAATGCCATCGCCGCCCGCGCCGGGGTGGGCATCAAGTCGCTCTACCATCTCTACCCCAACAAGGAGGCCATCATCTGCCGGCTGGCCATGGACTGGCTGGCGGCGGTGTGCGAGGCGCAGGAGCGCATCCGCGAGCAGGCCGACAGCTGGCCTCAGACCCTGCTGCTGCTGGATCAGGCGCTGGAGGCGCTGGATGAGCGCTTCGTCGGGTATGGGGCGCTGTGGCAGGCGATGGATCTCATCCCCGCCCTGCACGGGGTCGAGCAGGAGCACGAGGGGCGCCAGATTGCGTTCTGGTCCGAGCGGCTGCGCCACTTTGGCTGTCGCTGGCCCGAGCCTGAGCTCACCACCCTGGTGCGCTACTTCTATCGGACTGCGGACGTGGCCAAGCAGTGCACCAAGGGGCAGGGGGAGGCGGGCAGCGCACTGTGGCAACTCCATAGACGCTGGAGCGAGCAGCTGATGATGGCGGCCATCGAGGAGGCGGATCCCGCCCGGGTCTGGCAGTCGATGCCGGGGCTGGCGCCGGGTTGCCAGACCCCTGCGAAGAGGAGCGAATAGAAGGGGGGCGAATAAAGAGAGGGAGTGCCAGACACTCCCTCTCTTGTCCTCGGCGCGGGGGGTCAGCCGTAGCGGGCCAGGGTGAGCCCCTCGTCGCTGATGGCGGGGGTATTGCCCGAGATGAGATCGCTGAGCAACTGGCCCGATCCTGCCGCCATGGTCCAGCCCAGGGTGCCGTGGCCGGTATTGAGCCAGAGCCCGGGAATGGGGCTTGGGCCGACCAGGGGTGTGCCGTCCGGCGTCATGGGGCGCAGCCCGGTCCAGAAGGTGGCCTGCTCCAGATTTCCCCCCTGGGGGAAGAGATCCCTCACCACCATGGCCAGGGTATCGTGGCGTCTGGGGTTGAGCGCCAGGTTGAAGCCCGAGAGTTCGGCCATGCCGCCCACCCGGATCCGTTCGTCGAAGCGGGTGATGGCGACCTTGTAGGTCTCGTCCAGCACAGTGCTGCGCGGGGCGCCTTCGGCATCCGTCATCGGCAGGGTGAGGGAGTACCCCTTGACCGGGTAGACGGGGAGCTCAATTCCGAGGGGGCGCAGGAAGCCGGTGCCATAACTGCCGAGGGCACAGACGATGGCGTCGGCCTGGAAGCGCTGCTCGCCGGTACGGACCGCCACGGCGCGTCCCTTCGCGATCTCGACCTCGTCGATGGCGCAGTTGAAGACGAAGCTCACCCCGAGCTTGCGGGCCTCGTCCGCCAGGGCCTGGGTGAAGCGGAAACAGTCACCGGTTTCATCTCCCGGCAGGCGCAGGCCCCCCACCACCTTGCCACGCACCCTTGCCAGGGCGGGCTCGACCTCCTCGCAGCCGTCGGCATTCAGAGACTGATAGGGGACGCCGTACTCCTCGAGCACGGCGATATCGCGCTGGCTGGCATCGAGCTGGGCCTGACTGCGAAACAGTTGCAGGGTGCCGAGCTGGCGCCCTTCGTAGTCGAGCGCCAGCTCGCCCCGCAACTGCTTCATGCAGTCGCGGCTGTATTCGGCCAGCCGTACCATGCGCCCCTTGTTGACCGCATAGGCCGCCGGCGTGCAGTTGGCGAACATCTTCAGCATCCAGCGCAGCTGGAAGGGGTCCGAGGTGGGCCGCACCGTGAAGGGGGCGTGCTTTTGCAGCAGCCATTTGGCGGCCTTGAGGGGAATGCCGGGGGCAGCCCAGGGGGAAGCATAACCCGGGGAGATCTGACCCGCGTTGGCATGGCTGGTTTCAAGGGCCACCCCGTCACGCCGCTCCAGCAGGGTCACTTTGTGACCGGCCTTGGCCAGATACCAGGCGCTGGTCACACCGACCACGCCACCACCGAGTACCACTATGTCCATCTTGTCTCTCCTTGACTGGGGCCTCCACCTTAATCAGCCGCCACAGGATATTCAACTGGTGTCGATGTCATTGGTGGTTATCGCTATTCACATTTTGTTAACTGGCTCTCAATGTTGTCATTTGCTCACTTTCTGGCATGAAATCCGGTCGGTTCAGAGCCGCTCCAGGTGGAGCAGATGATGCTCTGCCGTCGTCAGGATGGCTTGCTGCTGTTCTGTGGTTTGGCCATCCCAGTTGGCGTAGGGCAGGGCGAGGCGAGGGTTGTTGCCAAGTTTGTCCCGGTTGCGCCAGAGAAAGTGCCAGTAGAGGCTGTTGAAGGGGCAGCTGTCCGGCCCGCTGCGGGCCTTCACCTGATAGTGACACCCCTTGCAGTAGTGGCCCATCCGCTCGAGATAGGCGCCGCTGCTGGCGTAGGGCTTGCTGCCCATCAGACCGCCATCGGCAAACTGGCTCATGCCGCGGGTGTTGGGCAGCTCCACCCACTCGATGGCGTCCACATAGATGCCCAGATACCAGGCATCCACCTCGTCAGGGTGGAGCCCCGCCAGCAGGGCGAAGTTGCCGGTCACCATCAGCCGCTGGATATGGTGGGCATAGGCGTGCTCCAGAGACTGTCGAATGGCGTGACGTACGCAGGCCATGCTGGTTTCTCCATTCCAGAAAAAACCGGGCAGGGGTCGTTCGGCCCCGAGAAAGTTGGTGCGCCGATACTCGGGCATCTTTTCCCAGTAGAGGGCGCGGACAAACTCGCGCCAGCCGAGGATCTGGCGGATGAACCCCTCCACCTGCGCCAGGGAAATGGTGGCCTGATTGGCCTGCCAGTGAGCTTGCGCAGCGCGGATCACCTCGAGGGGATGGAGCATCTTGCTGTTCATGGAAAACGACAAGCGGCTGTGGAACAGGCTCCAGCCCCGTTCGCTCAGGGCATCCTGATAGCGGCCGAAGTGGGGCAGGCAGTGTGCAAGGAAGTGTTCAAGCAGTGCGCGGCTCTGGCGCCGGGTGACGGGCCAGGGCAGGGCGCCCGCATCGGCTGTGCCAAGGGTGGCAATGCCGTGGCGAGTCAGCATGGCATCGATGTCGCTCACCTCGTTGGCAAAGGTGAGGGGCGCCGGGATGGGTTGGCTCGCCGGCAATTTGGCGCGATTCTCGGCATCGAAGTTCCAGCGCCCCCCAAGGGGCTGGCCGCGCTCATCGAGCAACACCCGGTACTGCTTTCGCAGGGCGCGGTAGAAGAACTCCATCCGGCTGTGGGGGTAGCGTCGCCAGCCATCCCGGGGGGTGAGAAAATGCTCGCTATCCACCTCAGCGGTCGGGATGGCAAGGCCTGAGGCCCACTGGGTCAGCTGGCTTGCAAGGCGCCACTCGTCCGGGCTCTGCCAGGCGAAGCGCTCGGCCTGATGCGCTTCGAGCTGGGCCGCCAGCAAGCTCGGCAAATCGGGCCAGGGGGCGCTCTCATCGAGAGTCAGGTAGCAGACCCGGTGGCCCGCCTTGGTGAGGGCGGCGGCGAAGGCGCGCATGGCGGCAAAGAAGGCGAGCACCTTCTGGCGATGGTGGCGGCAGTAGTCCGTCTCCTGGCGCAGCTCCGCCATCAGGTAGCAGACAGCGGGATCCTGCGTGCGAAACCAGCTGTGACCTGCGTTCAGTTGATCCCCGAGAATGAGGCGCAGCTCCATCAGGGGTGCTCCTTCCGACGACGGCAGCGTTCGCTGCAATAGCGCACTTCCTGCCAGCAGCGGGCCCACTTGCGCCGCCAGGCAAAAGGACGAAGGCAGACGGGACAGATCTTCTCGGGTAGATGGGGTTTGAGGTGCATGTGGTGGCCCTGTTGATGCCCTTGGTTTCTCTCTGCCTCCTTAACGAAGCACCATACGGTCGGGATCACCGGGGGAGCAGAAAGAGGCAGCAGGGGGGGATTGCCACTCATGAAAAAGGCCCCCGCACCTGCCGGTTCGGGGGCCCTTGTTCTCGTAGCCGTTACTGGCTGCTGAAGAGCCTGGGCTGGGGAGTGGACTGCGCCGTCAGGGTCATGCGGCCCGAGGTTTCCAGCCAGCTCTTGATCTTTCTGGCATCGGCGACCCGTTCATCCGTGGTGTTGGCGTGAAGCAGCACCATGACCACGGGCTCGTTGTTGACCCGGGTTCCCATCACCAAGCAGCGCCCCGCCTCGCGGATATAACCGGTCTTGGAGACCAGAATGGGCCAGCTTCCTTCCCGTACCAGGCGGTTGGAGTTGAGGTAGTGCAGCTGGCGCTTGCCGTTGCGTACCAGACGCTGCTCGGAGGCGGTGTACTGGCGGATCAGCGGGTAGGTGGATGCGGCAGCAGCCAGTTTGGCGAGATCGTGTGCGGTGGAGACGTTGCGGGGGTTGAGCCCGGTGCTGTCGGCGAAATGGGTGCTCCACATGCCGAGCATGCGGGCCTTGGCATTCATTGCCTCGATAAAGGCCTTGCGGCCACCCGGGTAGTGCCGTCCCAAGGCGGAGGCGGCGCGGTTTTCCGACGACATCAGGGCGATGTGCAGCATGTCGGCGCGACTCAGACGCGAGCCTACCGCGAGGCGCGACCCCGTGCCCTTGAGTCTGTCCACGTCATCCATGGTGACGGTGAGGGTCTCGTTGAGGCGCTGATTGCCATCCAGTACCACCAGCGCTGTCATCAGCTTGGTGATGGAGGCGATGGACATCACCCGGTTGGCGTTGCGCTCTGCCAGTGTCTCGCCGGTTTTCGGGTTGACGACCACGTAGGCATCGGATCTCAGCGGCAGGTTGCTGCGGGGTTCGAGCAGGCTGTTGGTGGAAGAAGAGGTCGCAGAAAACGGGTTGGCATGGGCGCTTTCCATGCTGGCGGGAAGGAGGAAGGCGCCGAGCAGCAAGGGAAGAAAAGGACGAAGGTTCATGATTTGACTCTACTACGACTCACAGGGACATTTGGCTAAGTTATATGACGGTAATTGACGCTTCACAACGTCTGGTGGCCGGATATTTCCATTTTATGGGCCAGCGCACCTTGAAATCCCCCGCATCGGGGCTATTGGGCCCGATAAAGGGAGTCATAGAGGCCTGTCAGGCCATGGCAGACACGCCACTACGGGGGCGCACTATATGCTGGCGAGGGGCGAGATGACGACTCTTTTTGCACCTTTCGGCGCCTTGGGATGATGAAGGGGTCGTTAATGGCGACCATGGCGATAAAAACGGCGCCCGGCAGGGAAGATGGTCCGCTGCATTATCGCTGTTTTGCCCCGCTTCATCCTCCCATCATTCGCGCGGTCTGAATGGCCTGGATCAGTGCGGCCCGATTGATGCGGGGGCGCTCCTCGTCCAGCAACTGCTGCCAGAGGGCGATGGCCTGGGAGTAGCGGCCGTGCAGGAAGTGATCGGAGGCGAGCAGCATCAGGGCGCTCACCTCGCCCTTGTCCTGCTTGAGCGCACTATCGAGTAGGCTCAGCGCCTCCGGGGTGAGCTGCTGGCCCGCCTGGTAGTAGAGCACGGTAGCCTGAGCTGCTTGAGTCGCGGCGCTGGCACCCCCTTCTTGCAGGGCGAGGCGCTGGTAGGCGAGCAAGGCGTTGTCGTACTCGTCCCGATAGAGATAGAGCTGACCGAGCGCCGCCCAGCCGTCGAGATCGGCAGGGTTGGCTTGCAGGCGCTGGTGCAGGGCGCCCAGCTCCTTGTCCTGCAGATCCCGCGGGCTCAATCCCGCCAGCGGATCGGGGCTCGATTGATAAGCCTGCCACGCCTGATAGCGGCCGGTGCCGGCATAAATGCTGGCCATCAGCGCCAGCAGCAGGGTCCCAAGCAGTATCCAGGAGCGCAGCCAGAGCTGCGGACGGGCGGTGCGGTCCTTGGCCAGCCGCTCGCGCAGGGCCTGCTCGGCGGTTGGGGTGGCGTTGGCGAGGTGGGCCAGCTCCAGCTCCCGGTAGAGGCGGCTGTGGGGGGCAAGCCCCGCCTGCTGCTCGGCCATGATCAGCCGGTTCAGCTCGGCCCTGGGGTCGTGAGCGAGCGCCCCCTCGGCTCTGTTGCCGACAAGCGGCACCCGCGCCGGTTGCCGGCGATGCAGGCTCCTGCGCAGGCGATTGAGCGCCAGCAACAGCAAGAGGGCGGGGCCGCCCCACAGCAGCGCCGTGCTGCGCTTGAAGGGGGGATCGTAGCGCACGAAATCGCCGAAGCGCTCCGTCATGCGGGCGATCACCTGCTCATCAGACTGTCCCTCGTCCACCCAGCGGTAGACCTCAAGCCGCAGATCCCGGGCGATGGGGGAGTTGGACTCCACCAGGTTCTGGTTCTGGCACTGGGGGCAGCGCAGGGCGCGGGCCAGTTCCTGAGCGCGGGTCTGCCGCTCGGGGTGGTGAAACTCATAGGTGTCGACCCCGCTGGCAAGGGCCCCGAGGCTCAAGGCCAGCAAGAGCGGCGCGATCAGGGCGTGGCCGAGACGTCTCATGGCTTGCTCTCCTGCACTTGTCTCTCCACTTCTCTCTCTACTTCGGGCTGGCTGGCGATGTTGCTGCGGGCCTTTGCAAGCAGGGGGGCAAACTGGCGTTGCCAGACTTCCCGGGTGAGCAGGCCGGTATGGCGGGTCAGCAGGGTGCCGTCGCCGGCGAAGAGATAGGTCTCCGGCGTACCGTAGACGCCAAGCTCCAGCGCCAGTTTCCCTTCAGGGTCGGCCAGCACGGCGCGATAGGGGTTGCCCGCCTGGATAAGCCAGGCGTGGGCGGAATCTCCCTTGTCCCGGTAGTTGAGGCCATAGAGGGGCACGGCGCTGGCCAGCTCACCTAGCAGAGGATGCTCGGCGCGGCAGTTGGGGCACCAGCTGGCCCAGACGTTGAGCACGAAGGGCTCCCCCTTGAGCGCCGCGGTGTGGATGGGGGGGCCACCAAGCAGATCGTCACTCTGCCACGCGGGCAGGTTGCGCCCTGCGACGGCCTCATCCTGGCTGTAGGGGTTGTTGCCAAGGCCGAGCCAGAGCAGGGCGCCGAGCCCCAGGGTGAGCACGAGCGGCACGAACAGGCGCAAACGGGCGTTCATAAGGACTCCTGTTCAAGCCGAGGGCAGGGGGCGGTCGCTGCCGCAGGATGGGTAGCCAGTAGCGGCCGGCGGACGATCAGGCGCAGTGTGCCACCCGCTATCATCAACAGGCCACCGAGCCAGATCCAGCGCACCAGTGGCTTGTAGTGCAGCCTCATGGCATAGGCGCCTGGTCCCATCTTCTCGCCAAGCACCACGTAGAGATCGCCGAGCATTCCCCACGCGATGCCAGGCTCGTTCATGTTCATGGTGCGCACGCTGTAGTGACGCCGCTCCGGCGTCAGCCGCGCAACCTCTTTACCGTCCTTGTGCACGCTAAGCGTGATGCGCTCGGCGGTGTAGTTGGGGCCGATGATCGGCTCGCTCCCCTCATAGCGAAACGCGAAGGCGCCGAGCCGATAGGGTTGGCCTGCGGCGAGTACGGCGCCCCCCTCCTGACTGTGGTGACTCACCTGCGCAATGCCGAGGGCGCACACTGCCACCCCGAGGTGGGCCAGCAGGCTGCCGAACCGATTGAGGGTGAGCTCGCGCAGGGCGACCGGTTGCAAGAGCGGGAGCAGCAGGCTGGCCATCAGCCAGAGGCTCAGCACGTTGGCCGCAAGCCCCAGCCAGCTTGCCCGCAGCGGTTCGGGATAGGCGAGGCTCAGCAAGGTGCCCCCCAGCAGGCCGAACAGGCATGGGAGCAGTACCTTGATGCGGCGCTGGGCTGCCAGATGCTGCCAGCGCAGGCGCGGCAGCTGGGTCATCAGCGCCATCAGGCAGAGGGCCAGCGGCACGAAGATGGTATTGAAATAGGGGGCGCCCACCGAGAGCGAGCCCAGATGGAGCGACTGGAACACCATGGGGTAGAAGGTGCCGAGCAGCACGCTGGCGCAGGCCACGCAAAGCAGCAGGATGGCGGCGCCGAGCAGCCCCTCTTTTGACAGCAAGCCAAAGCGGGCATAGGGAGCGCGAATGTCCGCCCGCAGGGCAAACAGGGTGAGGGCGCAGGTCAATAGCAAACCGAGCAGCAACAAGAGGGTGAGGCCGCGGCTGGGGTCCACCGCAAAGGCGTGCACCGAGGTGAGCACCCCGGAGCGCACCACGAAGGTACCGAGCAGGCTTAAGGCAAAGGTAAAGATGGAGAGCAGCAACACGGCGTGGCCGTAAGCGCCGCGCTTCTCGCACACCACCAGGGCGTGCAGCAGGGCGGTGCCGAGCAGCCAGGGCAAGAGGGAGGCATTTTCCACCGGATCCCAGAACCACCAGCCGCCCCAGCCGAGCTCGTAATAGGCCCACCAGGAGCCCAGCACAATACCGGCGGTGAGAAAGACCCAGGAGCCGAGCGCCCAGGGGCGGCTCCAGTGGGCCACGGCGCCATCGAGCCGACCCGAGTGCAGCGCCGCCATGGCGAAGGCGAAGTTGACCGCAAAGCCGACGTAACCGAGATAGAGCAGGGGCGGGTGGATGATGAGGCCGATGTCCTGCAGCATGGGGTTGAGATCGCGCCCCTCCAGCGGCCCTGGGAACTGGCGGTCAAACGGGCTGGAGAAGATCAGGGTATAGAGGCCGAACAGCCCGACGATCAGCCCCATGATGGCCAATACCCGGGTTGTGATCAGCGGATCGACCCGTTTGGAGCAAAGGGCCACCAGCGCGCCCCACAGCCCCAGCGCAAAGACGAAAAAGAGCATGGAGCCCTCGTGGCCTCCCCACACCGCCGCCAGCTTGAAGCCAAGGGGCAGGGCGCTGTTGGCGTGCTGGGCCACATAGACCAGGGTGAAGTCATCTTGGCCAAAACAGCTGGCGAGCAGCAGCAGGGCGGCCACCAACAGGAGCGCGACCAGGAGGGCCAGCGGTGTTGCGCAGCCCAGCAGCGGGCGTGAGGCGAGCCGCAATCCCAGCCAGGGCAGGGTGCCTTGCAGCAGGGCGAGCCCGGTCGCCATCAACAGTGAGAGATAGCCGAGCTCCGCCAGCACACAACCTCCAGTCAATCATTCGTCTATGTTATGCCGCAGCGTCTGCACCGTACCGGCGCTGGGGGATAACATCCACATTTCTGGCAACAATCCATCGCAACAACTCATCGCAACAAATAAGCGCCAGTCACCCGAAGGGCGGCTGGCGCTTATCCCCAGCTTTCAATAACCGATTCACGATCCGTCGTGAGAGGTCGTCAGCAAGGTAAAGAGCAGCGCAGGAACCGGAGTGTATGTTAATACATGAGGATTCCGAGCAGCACATGAGCCTTGATCACGGCCTCGCAACAGGAGCGTGAACCGGTTTTTAAACTACCGTCATCTGGCCGGCATAAAGCACGAAGTAGCGCAGCAGCAGGATCCCCACCAGGGTCAGGCTGCAGACCAGTACCAGATAGCCGTTTTTGGCCCGCAGCGGCGCGGGGACCAGCAGGGCCAGCAACTGGGGCAGCAGCATGCCGATGCCCACCACCCCGAGCCAGAACACCTGAGCCCAGAAGCCGCTGCCGATGGCTGCCCACATGGCTGCCTCCTTCTGGCCGCCACCGAAGTAGAGGCCGGTAAAGAAGCAGACCAGCAGCAACACCTCCACCGCCAGCACCGGCCGCTCGAAGCGGTGGACAAAGCTCACCCCCTGGCTGTGATGGTTCTCCTTGAACAGGGTGACCGCCAGCAAGATGGTGGAAGCGATGCCGGAGCTGACGCCGGAGATGAGGAACAGCACCGGCAGCACAGGGTTGTTCAACAGCGGATAGGTCTTGAGCGCCGACAACAGAAAGCCGGTGTAGGCCCCCAAGAGCACGGCGAGCAGCAGCAAGAGCGGCGCCAGCAGCCGTTCGACGCGGGCAAGCCAAGCGATGAGATCATCCACAAAGGCGAACTTCTCTTGCAGCAGGTGACGGCGCAAGGTCTCGATCTCGGAGCGAAACACCACCGCCAGCCAGGCGAACAACACCGCCATGTAGACCTGGAACAGCATGACCCCCATCGACATCACGGAGTCGAACTGGTAGTGGAACATCAGCTTCCAGAAGGTCCAGGGGCGGGCCAGGTGGAAGATGAGGATCAGTAACCCCAGCACCACGCTCACCGGCGCCAGAATGGCGGTCGCCTTGATGATGCCGCTCTCGCTGCCGGCCCCCTTGCGGCGCAGCAGCACCGAGAGGGTGGTGGCCCCGGCGGAGATGCCGAGCAGAAAGAGATAGATGGCGATGGGCCAGTCCCACACCAGCGAGGAGAAGTGAAACGCCTCTTGCATCGTCATGACTTTATCTCCCCTTTGGGCACGCGGTACATCTTGGGCGAGGTGCCGAGTGCCTGCTTGTAGCGATAGGTGGTCTCCTTTACCAGCCGTTTGGCGATGGGGCTGTCCGGGTCATCCAGATTGCCGAACACCAGCGCCTTGGTGGGGCAGGATTCCACGCAGGCCGGCTCCTTGCCCGCCGCCAGGTTGGTCTTGCGGCAAAAGTCGCATTTATCGGCAACCTTGGTCACAGGGTTGATAAAGCGCACCTGATAGGGGCAGGCGGCCAGACAGTACATGCAGCCGACGCAGAGATCCGGGTTGACGTCGACGATGCCATCCTCCTTGCGGATATGGGAGGCACCGGTCGGGCAGACGTGCACGCAGGGGGCGTTGTCGCAGTGCTGGCAGGACTTGCGAAAGAAGTGGTACTCGGCATCGGGGAAGGTGCCGATGGGGCCGGAGCGGATGATCTCGAGGCGCGAGACCCCCTCTGGCACCTGATTCACCTCCCGGCAGGCATCCATGCAGGCGGTACAGCCGATACAGGCCGTCTCGTCGTGGAGCATGCCAAAGCGTACCCCGTCGATGGTCTGGCTGTGGGCGAGGGGGGTGGCAAGGGAGCGAGTCGGCCCTGTCATCATGATGAGGGCCCCCGCACTCATCCCCGCCATGAAGTGACGGCGAGAGCAGCTCATGGTGCCTCCTTGCCCGAGGTGGTGTTCGCCTTGGCCGCCTTGACGACCTCATGCTGCTTGCTGTGGCAGTCGACGCAGAGCTTGATGCGGGACTTCTCCGGAATCGCCACCATGGGCTCCTTGGCCGGGTGCAGCTGGTGGCAGCTGGTGCAGGTGAGCTTGGTGGCGTGCACGTCGTGGGCCCAGAGCGCCTCGCGCAGCACTTTGGGCTCGTGACAGCTCATGCAGACCCCGTTCTGCTCGGCGATGGGGTAGCGCTCGGTACTCTGTTTGTCCTTGAAGCTGTCGCTAAAGCGCATCACATCCTTGACCCCTTCCCGGTGTTTGGGGGAGGGCTGACCATGGCAGTTGGTGCAGGTGACCGGCGCCAGGTTGTTGGGGTTGGTCGCCTGACCGTGCTTGCCGTGCATGCCTTCGACCTGCTCCTTGTGGCAGTCGGTGCAGGCCTTGTCGGCACTGCGCAGAAATTCCACTTCATGTGTAGTCGGTGCCGGGGCGGTTGCCGCATCGGCCGCCTGGCCCTGCAGGCTGGTGAGCAGCATGGCTGCCATCAGCATCAGTCGTAAGAAATCCATTGTTAAATCACCCATAGGAAGCCTCCATCCGGCTGCGGGCCCGACACTGCGGGCCCGCATGCCTCGTCATTGTGCGAGCCGTCCGGCCGCTTTGGCCTCGGCATCCCAGGCGGGGACAGTGGTCTTGAGGAACTGGGCCTTGTCGCTGTTCATCTGCTGCATGTCCATGCCAAGAGCGGCCTGGGCCTTCTCCTTGCTGGAGATGTCAGGAATGGCGATCTCGTGGCTGATCCCCTTGGCGGCCAGCAGGCGTGCCAGCTTGGTGCGGGCGTCGGCGGCCTTGTCCAGGGCGGTTCCCAGCATGCGCAGCGCCACTTCCGGGGCGTGCATCTGCACCCCGTGGGAGGCGATGGAGAAGTCCCAGCGCCATTGGGCGTGACGGATGTCCTGCAGAATGTCCTTCATCTCGGCCTCGGTGGCGCCGGCATCCCAGGCGGCCTTGGCTTCAAAGTGGGCGTGCACCAGCTGCTTCTCGACTTTGAGCTTGATTTCGGTGACGGCGTCCTTGCGCTGCTTGACCACCCCTTGCAGCATCTCCTTGCTCTGGGTGTGGCAGTTGCGGCAGGTCTGGTCGAAGCGATCAAAGGGGTTGCCTACCTTGTGGTCGGTGTAGACCTTGCCTTGCTCGTTCTGCACCTTGGGCATGTGGCAGTCGACGCAGGCGACGTTGTTCTGGCCGTGAATGCCGGCGCGCCAGGTCTCGTACTCGGGGTGCTGGGCTTTGAGCATGGGGGTCTTGGAGAGGGCATGGGTCCAGTCGGCAAAGCCTATTTCATCGTAATACTGCTCCATCTGCTCCACTGTGGTGCCCTTGTCCCAGGGGAATTTCACCGCCTTGGTGGGGCCGCTGAAGTAGTACTCCACGTGGCACTGGCCGCACACCTGAGACTGCTGATCGAAGCGCCCCTGCTCCTTGAACGGCTTGCCGATGGCGGTCATGGCCCGTTCGGCATAGGGACGGGAGAGGTGCAGGGCGGGTTTCCCCTCCTTGAACTCTTTCGAGGCGGTGTCGTGGCAGTCGGCGCAGCCGATGGCGTTGACGATTTCCGGTCCGCCTTTTGCCCACATCCCCTTGAAGTAGCCGTCCTCACCCTTCTCGTCGATGACGCGGGCCACGTCCGGGCCTTTGCAGCTCCAGCAGGCCATGGGCAGCGGACCGTCTTCGGCGGTCTTGGGGGCGCCGGTGCGCAGGGTTTCCCGCACGTCGGTCAGGGCATAGAAGTGGCCGCGCGGCTTGTTGTAATCCTTGGAGAAGGGGTAGCCGGCCCAGAGCACCACCATCTGCGGATCTTCCGCCAGGGCGTCGGTGCGCTCGCGGCTCCCGCTGGTGCCTTTCCAGCTGGTGAACTGATCGGCGTGATCCTTGGCGAACAGCTCGCTGCGCGCCTCGATCTTGCCCTTGGGGGCACTGTCGTCTGCCTGTGCCAGACTGCCTGCACCCAGCAGGGCGGTCAGCAGCAGGGCCGCCAGCCCTGGTCGAAATAGCTTGTCATATGAACCCACGGTCATCACTCCCAGATAAAAGTCCATGTCGGGCCTGACCGTTCCATCTTGGTGTGGACATCTGTGCTCATCATCGACGGGCATGGCAGGCCGATCCATTGTTATGGCTGCATATAAATCGGTGTTTATGCAATTGCTCGGGGGAATAATACCAAATGGGTAAAATGGATAATTATTTATCCCCGTGGGAGTTGCGCTAGATCAATTGAGGGGGGTGAGGGATGCCAAAAGTGCGATCCAGGTGGAATTATTGAACCTCATCCGAGGGTTATTTCCACCAGTTCTCTTTTGATGAAAATAGGTAAAATCGATGTTCATCATACTGGCGAGGAGGGCTGGGCGAGAGGCGGCGGAGAGATACACCGCATGCAGAGAGAGAATAAACTGCTGATATTGAATTTAAATTCAATATTAAGCTTGCGAAGGGGTGAGGGGGAGGCTTCGGTTTTCCATCACCATGGTCCCTGTCAAGGGACTTTGTGACAGAAGCTGTCGTAGAAATGGGTGCCAAGAGAGCCATCTGTTTTCAGGAAAGGAAATATAAGGGCTTTATTCCTGCATATTCGCGGCTTGATAGCGTCTTATTGAATTTAATAGGACGGTTGGCGGCATTTACTTTCGATATTTTCGAAAATGACGAAGGGTTATAGGGGGTGATTGACGGTAAAATAGCCGCCTGTCACGGAGACTTTCCCTTTACGCTTCATGTGCTGGGAAGTCTGTGTTTACCCGTTGGAGGATATATGGCCGAGCTGCGAATCGATAAACCGACTCTTATTGCCAAGGTGGAGGGCGCCGTGTTTGTGATGGATGCGGACGGCTCTTTGCGCCGAGCCACCCCTGGCATGCAATTGGAGCCCGGGATGCGCCTGCTCACCGAATCCGACGGACAGGTGGAGCTGGCGGAGGCTGGCAGCGAACGCCCCGAGCCCACCCAGCCCGAGGCGGTACTGCCCGCCGGTGCCGATGCCGAGCTGGCGAGCCTCCAGGAGGCGATCCGCCAGGGGGCAGATCCGACCAAATTGTTTGAAGAGACGGCGGCGGGCAACGCCGGGGCCGGTACCACTGGTGGCGTGGTCGGCTCCAGCGCCGGCGGTTTCGTGGTGGTGGATCTCAACAGTGAGTACACCCTGGCCGAGGCGGGGTTTGACACCGGCCATGAGGCGCGTCAGCCGGGCGACGAGCTGCTCTATGCCGAAGATCAGGATCTGCTGGCGGCCATCACCATCACTGAGCCCCAGACCGACGACAACATCATCAATGCCGACGAGGCGACCGGCGTCATCATCCGCGGCTTTGTCGAGGATGTGGAAGTCGGCCAGACCGTCACCGTCACCCTGATAGATCAGGATGGCAACCGCCTGACCACCACCACAGTGGTGCTGCCCGGCTTCGTCTGGGAGGCAAACTTCGGCGACGTCACCGGCAAACTGGTGGACGGCCCCCTGACCATCCAGGCCGATACCCAGGACGCGGCTGGCAACCGGGCCAGCGACACCGGCCAGACCCTGCTCGACACCATCACCACCATTACCCTGGATTTGGCGGACGAGAGCGACACCGGCACCAGCCAGACCGATGATCTGACCCGCGACACCACACCACTTCTGCAAGGGAAGGGGGAGCCTGGCGCTACCGTTACCCTGACCCTGGAAGGCAAGGTGATGGCCGTGCTCACCGTGGATGGCAACGGCAACTGGCAATATCAGATCCCCGATACCCTGGCCGATGGCGCCCATGATTTTCGCGTCGATGCGGTGGACATCGCGGGCAACCGGGCCAGTGACACCCTGACGGTGACGGTGGATACCCGTGCCGCCATCGACATCGACGATCTCGATACCGACAGCATTCTCGGCCATGACAAGGTCACCCTGAGCGGCAGTACCACGGACGTGGAGGCGGGGCAGCGGGTGACCATCACCCTGGTTGGCCAGAATGGCCAGACCCTCTTCAGCGGCAGTGCCCTGGTGGGCAGTGACGGCCGCTGGCAACTGGGAGGCCTGGATCTCTCCAGCATCCAGGGCCCCTACGAGGTACGCGCCGAGGTGACGGATCTGGCGGGCAACCGGGTGATCGACGGGGCTCCTCTCATCGGTCAGAGCGATACCCTGACCCTCTCCGAGGCGGATCTCGCCAAGGGGCCGGTGAGTGCCGCCGGATCCCTGCACACCGGAGCCGGGCTTGATGGCAACCTGCAGGTGAGTTTTGCCGCCGATCAAGGTGCCCTCAATCAGCTTGGCTTGACCAGCCACGGGACGGCGCTCGCCTACCAGGTCAGCGGCCAGACTCTCACCGCCAGCGTAGGGGGCGTGACCGTCTTCACCCTGACCCTGGCCAACGACGGCAGCTATCGTATCGTCTGGAACCAGAGCCTGGATCACGGCCAGGATAGCCTGAGCCTGCCCTTTGCCCTGGAGTACCGCGACAGCGACGGGGATCTGGTGAGCGCCAATCTCACCGTCAACCTGGTGGACAGCACACCGCCGGACTTCACCATCGCCCCCATCAGCCTCACGGAGGATGATTTCACCAATCCGGCGGCGGTGGTGGGACAGAGCCAGTTCGTGGTGGGCCATCAGTCCGATCCCTTGGTGGCAACAAGTGCCGTCTTCGCGGATCAGAGTGCAACCCTGGCCCGTCTCAACGGCAGCGGTATCAGCAGCGACGGCCACGCCTTGACCTTCGAATTCACCGGTGATCGCCTGCTGACGGGTTATTACCTGGATGGCAATGGCAAGCGGGTCGAGGTGCTGAAGGCCGAGCTGACCGCCAGCCAACATGGCAGTGATATCGACGGCAATGTCACCGTCTCCCTCAATGGGCCTCTGGACCATCAGGGCAGCGACCAGCTCTCCCTCGGGCTCACCGTTTCCGCCAAGGAAATAGATGGCGACGAGACCCGCGCCGATCTGGTTGTCTCCATCAGCGACGGTGTGGATCCCCGCCTTGGCAACGACAGCGGGGTCACCTTGCAGGAAGGGGCCTCTGGCCAGACCCTGGATGGCCAGCTGCCGGTGAGCGTGGGCAGCGATCGCCTGGTGTCGCTCAACTTCGAGGCGAGCCAGCCCGGCCTGAATGGCCTCACCAGCGGCGGCCAGCCGACCCACTATCAGGTCAACGGCAACGTCATCACCCTGCTGGATGCGGGTGGCAAGACCATTCTGACCGTGACCCTGGGGCTGGATGGGAAGTACCAGGTGGCGCTCGACGGTGTGCTGGATCAACCGGTCAGCACCAACAGCGTCAACTTGGGGCTGCAGGTGCAAGGCACCGATTTTGACGGGGACAAGAGCAACCTTGGCACCCTCAATATTCATATCACCGACGGCGTGCTGCCCCAGGTCGACCCCGTCTCCCTCACCCTGGTGGAGGACAGCGACTGGGGCGCGGCCCAGACCCTCACCGGGGATCTGGCCATCACCGCCGGGGCCGACCCTCTGGTCAACATCGCATTCAATGCCAGCCAGCCCGGCCTGCAGGGGCTCACCAGCGGCGGCCAGCCCGTGGTCATCACCATCAGCGGCAACAGCATCAGCGGCGCCGTCAACGGCCAGAACGTCTTCACGTTGACGCTGGATCAGAACGGTCACTACGTCTTCACCCTGAACCAGCCGCTGGATCAGGGGAGTGCAGACAGTCTGCTCAAGGCGGGCTTTACCCTGACCGACAGTGACGGAGATAAAGTCTCCTCCACCCTGAGCGTGGCCATCGGCGACGGGGCCAATCCGGTCATCAGCGCCGTGACCGGCACCGAGATGACGGAGGCGAACCAGGGGGCGAAGGATGTGGTGAGCCACATGAGCTTCACCGTGAGCCACGGGGCTGATGCGCTCGA
>NZ_JBFOCP010000024.1:0-121810 GCF_040907855.1 Aeromonas sp. s4
GGATCTGCCGCTGGCCGAGCGCTCGGCCAGCATCCTGAGCCACCTGCTGGGTGACGAAGTACCGGCTGCCAAGGTGAGCGAGCTTATCGACGCCGCTTTCACCTTCCCGGCGCCCCTGGTGAAGCTCAAAGATGGCACCTATGCTCTCGAGCTGTTCCACGGCCCGACCCTGGCGTTCAAGGATTTCGGCGGCCGCTTCATGGCCCAGTGTCTGGCTGCGTTCAGAACCAATGACAAGATCACCATTCTCACCGCCACCTCCGGCGACACCGGTGCCGCCGTGGCCCACGCTTTCTACGGCCTGGAGGGGATTGAAGTGGTGATCCTCTACCCCAAGGGCAAGATAAGCCCCTTGCAGGAGGCGCTTTTCTGCACCCTGGGCGGCAACATCCGCACCCTCGCCATCGACGGTGACTTCGATGCCTGTCAGGCACTGGTCAAAGATGCCTTCGACGATGAAGGGCTCAAGACCGCCATCGGCCTCAACTCCGCCAACTCCATCAACATCAGCCGCCTGCTGGCCCAGGTCTGCTACTACTTCGAAGCCGTGGCCCAGCTGCCGAAAGCCCAACGGGCCAAGGCGGTCATCAGCGTGCCGTCCGGCAACTTCGGCAACCTCACCGCGGGTCTCATCGCCAAGGCGCTGGGGCTGCCGGTGAAGCGCTTTATCGCCGCCACCAACGCCAACGACACCGTGCCGCGCTACCTGAAAACCGGCCAGTGGGAGCCGCACCAGACAGTCGCGACCCTGTCGAACGCCATGGACGTGAGCCGCCCCAACAACTGGCCGCGCGTGGAAGAGCTGTGCCGTCGCAAGGGCTGGGCGCTGGAAACCTTGGGCTCAGGGATGCGTGATGATGCCCAGACTCGCGATGCGCTCAAACGCCTCCATCAGCTGGATTACCTGTGCGAGCCCCACGGGGCCATCGCCTGGGATCTGCTGAACGAGCAGCTTGGGCAAGACGAGGTCGGTGTGTTCCTGTGCACCGCCCATCCGGCCAAGTTCAAGGAGTCGGTGGACGAGATCCTGAATCTGGATGTGCCGCTGCCGGGCCCGCTCGCCAAGCATGCCGCGCTCCCGCTCCTGTCCCACGATCTGCCCGCAGACTTTGGCCGCCTTAAGGCCTTCCTGCTCGGTTAAGACGTCATGAGACGCTGACGATCCCCCGCTTTTTCGCGAAAGCGGGGGATTTTTTTATGTCCGGTATTGATGTCCGGTATAGGGCGGGTAGCCCGCCCTATACCCCTGAAACAAGGAGCACAGCATGAGCCCGCATCCCCTTCGTACCCTGATCGAGACCTGTGACGCCGCCATCTCCCGGCGCGACTTCGACGCCCTGATGGCCTTCTACGCCGAAGACGCCGCCCTGGTGGTCAAACCCGGCATGGTGGTGCGCGGCATCCCCGCCATCCGCCGCGCCTTCACTGCGATCTCGGATTACTTTGACGGCCAGCTTGAGGTGACCCAGGGGGCCATGGAGGTGATCGAGGGGGCCGACAACGCCCTGGTGATCATGGAGACCCGGCTGCGCTACCCGGGCGGGGAGGGCTGGATCGACGAGACCCGGCGCGCCATCTATGTGTTTCGCAAGGAGCCCGGCGGGCAGTGGCGCTGCACGGTGGACAACTCCTACGGCACCACGCTGCTGGGGGCGCAGCAGCCCGGCATACGGCCTGCAATCGACTAGCGCAGTCACACTGGCTCGACGTAGCCAGAGTGCGTGTATAGTGTGCGTAATCAAGGCTTACCATCAAGGCCATGCAGCCAGATCGGCTAGCCAGATTGAGTAGCAAGAGCCAAGCCATCCAGGCCGGGGAGCCCGAGCCGCACGCAGGGCACCGCTCTGCCTGGGAGGGGGCATCACAGCGCAGCCCACGGCGCAACTCCCCGTTTTGGTTGTGCCTCACAACCTGCTGGCAGTAAGTGCGCTGACAGTGATTGCTGCGACATTTTTACGAATCTGGTTTGCACTCTCGTTGTTATGTTCGCCCCTGGCAGCACAACCCTTTCTGTGGGTCATTTCCGGCCCCCCGTGGCCCGTTGACCCGGTCTGCCGTGGCTGCTAATCAGGGGACTGCTTGACACCCTTCATGGACGAGCAGGGCCGCAGATGCCTCGACGGCGCGGCCTATCGACAACAACAACACCACAGTGCAGGGAGCAAACCATCATGTGGCCGTACCGAAAAATAGTGACCCAGTCCCTCAAAACCCCCCTGATGATCGCCAGGATCATGTTTTACCTGGCCATGTTATTGGTCTTCCCCCTGCCAATGATCATGCTATCGGACTCTCCAGCGGCAGAGATCGGGCGTTTCTCTTACATCCTGGTGACGTTTCCCATCGCCATGGGGCTGATGCTGATATCGAGCCTGATGGCCATCCTCATTGCCATGGTGGAGTCGCGCAACCAGCAGCCACCCCAGGGACGGTGGTAAGAAGGTCCTTGCCTTTCAAGCCATCCAATAAAAACCATCCCGGGCGGGATGGTTTTTGGACTTCCAAATTGGGACTCCCACCTTTTTGCCAGCAATTCGCCCTGCACTGTGGTTAGCGGCGATGCCATCAGCCACCTTGTTAATCCGATAGATCCCGTTTTACTCCCTTGGCATTTGTTTGGGACATTGCCATGTCTGAACACGCAACCCCGCTGGGTAAATGTCGCTGGTGTACAAGGTATTTATCAGGTTCCAGGAAGATCAGTGTGTGATGAGAGATATAGCCAGCCAGTTAACGGCTGGCTCAAAAAGGTGGGTATTATAGACTCCCCTATTTCTCCAATATATTTATGTTGTTGCTATTAAGTGTGTTAATTCCATTATCATACAGCATCTCTAAATAGACCTTCAGATGGCGGCTATCCTTTCTTTTTCGGTGCATTTTTTTGAGGTATCTCTCCGTTATACTGTCAATCAAGCCTGTCTCCTCTGTAACATGAGCTATTCCAAGAGCTATGAGTGGGTTTAGATTTTTACATTCAACTAAGCAGTTAAAAGCGTTTTTATCTCCTAATTCATTTAAAATTGAAGAAATAAAGAACTTTTCAACCTGAATTTCGAAATCCATATATGGACCCACGGGGAGATCATGTACTGTCTTTTTTAATGCCTTCTCGAAGTATTCAAAAGAATAATTGTTACCTAAACACCTAGTAAATATGCAAAGCGCAGCCACTGGTGGTAATACCTCAAGTGCGGTATCAGTTCGTCCCTCTAATAGTTCTTTGAATAAGTTAGCTGCATCAGCGAATGATGCTTTTACCCCATTAGTTATTGTTTCGTATGGTGTAAGATATGCAGCAAGAAAGAAACTACCATTATGAAACATTCTTAAAATTCTATGTTTATTATCAATCTCGTTAATATTATTTATCGCTGTTATTATTTGTTCGTTATCCCTTAGTAAACCCAGATAAAAGAAATAAGAGTTTGCCCAATATAGGTTATAAATTTCTTGAGTAATTACTGCACTATTATCTCTTTTGATTCCTTCCGCAAAAAAATATTCCATAAATGAGCGGTGGCGGAATTGAAATGTGTTATTTTGTTTATTGTAGGAGATTATTTCAGATTGATTAAGTATCTTCCTGAACAAAGATGATTCATCTACATTAATGTTTCTCTTGGATAAATACTCTAAGTATATATCCTCTACCTCAGATATAGCAATTCTATTCAAGCCATTCGTCATCATGTATCTTGATATTTCTATTATTACATTTTTCATTATCTCATATTCTGTTTGAGACATTAGTCCTTTTGTTGTATCCCACCTACCAAGAGTTAGCTCTGTATATTTTGCGTAGAGTTCTGTCATTGTGGAGGGTAGCTCTTTTACCTCATCACTTAATATTTTCGCTAGCAACAGTGCACTAATAGGTGTTCTAGGTATGCACTTAAATAAATGTGTTTTTTCTATATCTGTGGCAAGTCGCTCTGTTACCTTAGCATTCTTACATATTTTATCGACAAAGGTTATTATTTGTCGAATAGTTAGGGGCATTAATGAGAACCTTGAAAAGGTTCTATCTATTACACTGTAATCTTCCAATGAATTCATTGTTCGTGATGTAATTATGACCCTTGAATCTGGTATGTTAGATACCTCTGATATTATTGATTTGAATGAATCAATTCTATCTTCTATGGACTCTAGATATTCATCTACACCGTCAATAATAACAATGGGGCTAGCATTTTCAATGTGATGTTTTGAGAATGTTTCGGTTATATGTTTTTGTATCTTGAAGTCCGGTTGTTTAATATCTCGATAGTGAAGAACTAGAGGGAGAAATGTGGGTGTGTCAGTGGCTGCTTCTTTCTTTAGGCTAGATACCAATTGTTTTATAATGGTTGTCTTACCTGACCCCACAGCGCCCTCTAAATATATAAATCTTTCCTTTTTTATAACGCTGATTAATTTCTCTGGCCTTTTCTTATGCCCTTTCTTTTCTTCACTTCTGATTTCTTGTTCAATAAGTTCATCAATTCCTAGTGAGGAAAAAATGGAAACGCCTCCTGATATTTCATTGATTTTCTCGTTGACAGCATTATAATATTGCTCATTATGAAACTCTTCAATTTCCCAGAATTCAGGGTAAAATCTATCAATTAATTGTGCTATTCGCTCTCCATTGATGAATTTTATATTTGTTTTTGAATATTTTTCATGCAATTTCTCTTCAGCATTACTTGATATTGATGCATTTGTGACAACCCAAACTTCATTAAGTTTTATCTTTCTTTTCCCACCATCGATAAGACGATCGAAAAGTATGCACTCATCAACCTGTCTATCTACCTCTGCGTTAGATTGAGTGATTTTACCAACTTTACAAATCACTCCTATGTAATGTTCACTTAATAGGGTGGAGTCGTNGGCCCTTGCTTGTACTCAACACTAGATATATCAGGTAGCCTAGGAAACAATACTCTCAAAATAGGATGGAAATCTTTTACTTCATTAGTTAGTTCATTTATTTTTGATAATTTATTATTCATGACTGACATCCATTGTCGATTATCTATGATAATGCAGTGTAAGTTAGTTTCTATCGGGGGAATGTTATTTATAACAACCGGAATTGGTATTATTTTAATGAATAAATTGAGGGGCTATGTGTCACAAAAAAATGGAATAAATACTCAGCAGCTTCCATCTGGGATGGTGTCCCCACGCTACCGCCCCTGGATTACAGCTTCCAATGCGCTCCATCGACCAGCGGGCGGGGCCCGGATGGTGCTGTAGGCGCCGAATGGCCAGCATATCCTCAAGCCTCATACGCAAACCAGTCAAAAGTTGACGCAACCGCAAGGAAGCGCTGGATTTTTGCGCCAGCTCAACAATTGAAGTGAAGGCGCCGGGTGGCCGGAGCGGGGGCAAGGAGGGGGTTGTCGAGAAGGAAGGGGCATTTTGTTGTCACGGGGAGGGGGGACTATAGTGCAGCGAGGCGAGGGTGCCTCGTTTGGCCCGCGTGAGTGGGGGCCAATCACAATGGATAGAACGATGGGAGTGTGACATATGAAGCGGATCCTGATGGTGTTGAGTCTGTGTGTGACGGTCATGGGCATGGGAATGGGGGTAGCCCAGAGCGCGACCTCTGGCGCGCAGCAAGAGTGCGAGGCCCAGGCGGCGGTGAAGAAGCTGGCGGGCGCCGCCAAGACCAGCTTTGTGGGCAAGTGCGTCAAGGATGCCTCTGCCAGTGCCAAGGCAAGTCAGTGCGAGAAAGCGGCCGCCGACAAGAAGCTGGCTGGCGCGGCCAAGAACAGCTTCGTGCAAAAGTGCCTGAAGACGGACGGGGCCGCCGACAAGGCGACCCAGTGCGAGAAGGCGGCAGCGGATAAAAAGCTCGCCGGGGCGGCCAAGAACAGCTTTATCCAGAAGTGCGTGAAAACCGCCTGAGCCGGTGAGGCTCTGACACCAACGCCGGTGGAGGCAGTGACGAGAAAGGGGCCCAGGGGCCCCTTTCTCTGTTGTGATGGGGGGGGCAGCCCTCGCCGCCAGTGTGCCCGGCCATAAGCTCTGGGCGGGGAGCTGACTTGATCCCTGCCTGGTCATCACTCTCCCTGGGTTGGCTGGGTATGTTCGGGGGCGCTGCTCAGCAGATCCTGCCCCTCGTCCTGGCTCAGCACCAGATAGCGCTCGTACTGGCGCAAGACGTCGGCACTCAGCTCGTCCCGGGTCAGGTACTGGATGTCGTAACCGGCGCGGCCATCGGCAAAATAGGTGATGGGCTCAAAGATGCGGGCCTCGGGATCGTGGTTGTGGGCCGCCTCCAGGGGGTTGAAGGCGGGGGCGGGGCGGGCTTCGATGCGCACCCCGTAGCAGAAGTCCCGGCGACCTTGCTGGGGCACCAGCAGATGGCACTGATCCGGCCCATCCTCTTCGACCCGGCTGGTGATGCCCCGGGCAGCAAACTCCTGACTCAGGGCCGTCAGGGCGGGCAGGGCGACCTTGTCCACAAAGGCGCGGGCCTCCTGCTCGGTGGAGGGGCGCAGCAGGTGATCCATCCGGGTGCGCCACTGCTTGCCGTTCCAGAAGTCAGTGGCGGGGGAGAGGCGCCTGGCCGAGTGCTCCTTGTCTGCGACAAGGCCGCGGCAGAGTCCGAGGCAGAGCAGCACCATGATGAAGGCAAACGGCAGGGCGGCGATGAGGGTCATGGACTGGAGCGCCGCCAGCCCCCCTGTGCTCATCAGGGTACCCGCGGTGACCCCGAGCAGCAGAGCCCAGAACAGGCGCTGCCAGACCGGTGAGCCCTCCTTGCCCTGGGTAGCGATGTTGTCGATGACGAAGGCTCCCGAGTCGGCGGAGGTGACGAAGAAGACGCTGATGAGGATCACTGCGAGGGCCGAGGTGATGTCCGCTCCCGGCAAGAGGTCAAAGAAGTTGAACAGCAGGGTGTCGATGTTGCCGACCGAGTCGATGAGGCTTGTGCCCCCCTCATGCTGGCTGGCCCAGATGGCGGCGTTGCCGAACACCGTCATCCAGAGCAGGTTGAAGGCGGTGGGCACGAACAGGACGCCGAGGATGAATTCGCGCAGGGTGCGTCCGCGGGAGATGCGGGCGATGAAGAGGCCGACGAAGGGGGACCAGGAGATCCACCAGGCCCAGTAGAGCAGGGTCCAGTTGCCGAACCAGCCCGCCTGGCGGGTCTCGCTGTAGGTGAAGGTACGGAAGGTGAGCTGGCTCAAAGAGGAGACATAGTTGCCAATGTTCTCCGAGAGGGCTCCCAGCAGGTACTGGGTGGGGCCGGCTACCAGCACGAACAGCAGGAGCACGATGGCGAGAAAGAGGTTGAGCTCGGAGAGGCGCTTCACCCCCTTGTCGAGACCGGTGACCGCCGAGATGCCGGCGAGGGTGATAACGACCCCGATGAGGCCGAAGCGAAACAGCTCCCCCGAGGTGTCCATGCCGGTGAGGCGGGTGATCCCCGCCGAGAGTTGCATCACGCCATAGCCCAGGGTGGTGGCGATGCCGAAGATGGTGCCCACCAGGGCGAAGACGTCCACCGCGTGGCCGAGCGGCCCGTGGATCTTCTCCTTGAAGATGGGATAGAGGCCGGAGCGGATGGTCAGGGGCAGGTTGTAGCGAAAGCCAAAGTAGGCCAGCACCAGGCCGACGATGGCGTAGACGGCCCAGGCGTGAAAGCCCCAGTGGAAGAAGGTGGTGACCATGGCCTCGCGGGCGGCCACCTGGGTCAGGGGCGTCGCCTGGGGCGGGGAGACGAAGTGACTCATGGGCTCGCCCACCCCGAAATACATGAGCCCTATCCCCATCCCGGCGGCGAACAGCATGGCGAGCCAGGAGGTGAAGCTGAACTCCGGGCGGGCATCGTCCGGCCCGAGGCGAATGTTGCCAAAGTGGCTGAAGGCGATCACCAGCAGCAGGATCAGGAACATGCCGACCACCAGCACATAGAACCAGCTGAAGTGCTGGGCTATCCAGCTCTGGCCGCTGCCGAAGAAGCGGGCGGCGGCCTCCGGGGCCAGGGAGCAGATGGCCAGCAGCGCCAGGATAAAGAGCAGACCCGGGATGAAGATGGGCAGCGACAGGGTGCATCTGGAGGGACGGGGAGCGTTCATGGGACACCTTTGGGTGGAAGGACTCAAGACACTATAGGCCCCTCGGGTGCAAAGCAGACAAGGGGTGGACGGCGAGTGACGGGGTCAACGGCCATGAGCACCGTGGGGGAGGCACTCGTCGTCCTGTTTTTTTCATCGTATTTTATGCCTTTAAATCATATGGTTACCGCTTTCTTGTTTGTTAATAGCGAGTTGATGCCGTTTTTTGGGAAATCTTTTCCCCCCTCGTCCGGTTCTATTGAACGTAGCCGGATGAGATGCGCCGGAGACATCACTCTCGACAACAAGGAATAGAGACATGAACGTGAAAAAAAGTACTGCCATCGCCTCTGCCATGACGGGTCTGCTGGCCCTGGGTGCCCAGTTCATCGCCGCGCCGGCCATGGCTGCGGATGACAAGGAGAAGTGCTACGGCGTGGTCAAGGCGGGCAAGAACGATTGCGCCACCAAGGGCGGATCCTGCGCCGGCACCGCCAAGATGGATGCCCAGGGGGATGCCTTCGTGGTGGTGCCCAAGGGGCTGTGCGAGAAGCTCGCTGGCGGGTCCCTGCAACCCAAGTAAGCCGCATGCCATGGTGTGGCGCCCGCCACATCATGGCCCTATCTATTGAGAGCCCAGCCATGAACCCCTTGATCGGTATCGGTTTACGCCCCCCGCACTACGACGAGATCCGCCACACCCTGCCCCGAGTGGGCTGGCTTGAGGTACACAGCGAAAACTACTTCGAGCGCCACAGCCAGGGCTTCGAGGTGCTGGCGGAGCTTGCGAAGCACTACCCCGTGAGCCTTCACGGAGTCGGCATGTCGCTGGGCTCCGCCGATCCTCTCGATGCCGGGCACCTGCGCCAGCTGGCGGCCCTGGTGGCGGCCATCTCGCCGGTGCGGGTGTCGGAGCACCTGAGCTGGGGCAGCATCGGCGGGCGCCATTTCAACGATCTGCTGCCCATGCCCTACACCCGGGCCGCTCTTTTGCACATGAGCGACAAGATAGATCGGGTGCAGCAGACACTGGGCAGACAACTGCTCATCGAGAATCCCTCCTCCTACCTGCAACTGGCGGGGGAGATGGGGGAGGCCGAGTTTCTGGCCGAGCTGGCTGAGCGCAGTGGCTGCGGCGTCCTGCTCGATCTCAACAACCTCCATGTGAGCGCGGTCAATCACGGCCTGGAGGTGGACGACTATCTGGCGACTATCGACCTCGACACGGTCGGCGAAATTCACCTGGCCGGTTTTACCGAGAAGCACCTGCCTCAGGGGCCCCTCTATATCGATACCCACAGCACCCCCGTGGCCGAGCCCGTCTGGGCGCTCTACGAGCAGGTCTGCCAGCAGCGCGCCATCCCCACCCTGATTGAATGGGATCTGGCGATCCCCCCGCTGCCGGTGCTGCTGGGAGAGGCGCAGCGTGCCAGCGAGATCCTGAGCGCGGCGCAGCAAACATCCAGGGAGGCCGCCCATGTCTGAGCTTGTTTCCCCGCAAGGTACTTTTGCGAGCGGGCTGCTCGGGGAGGCCACTTATGTCTGAGCTTGTTTCCCCGCAAGGTACTTTTGTGAGCGGTCTGCTCGGGGAGGCCGCCCATGTGTGAGCTTGCTTCCCTGCAACGCGCTTTTGCGAGCGGTCTGCTCGGCCAGGATGATGCCATCCTCGGGCACATCCAGCCGGGACGCTTTGCCCCCGACGCCCTGTTGCAGATCTATCGCAACAACTTCATCCTCGGCCTCACTGAGGTGCTTGCCAGCAGCTACCCCGCGGTACGCGCCATGGTTGGCGAGACCTTCTTTGAGGCGGCGGCACGAGGGTTCGTGCTGGCGGCACCTCTGGAGGAGGGGAGCGTCATGGACTACGGGGAGGGCTTTGGCGACTGGCTGGCACGCTTGCCCACCACGGCCGCGTTGCCCTGGCTCGGGGATCTGGCCCGCTTCGAGTGGGGGCTGGAGCGGGTCTCGCTGCTTGCGCCAGAGACGCGGCGCTGGCCCGCCGAGCGGCTTGCCGCCATGACCCCTGAGCACTGGGAGCGGCTGGTGCTGCATCCTGCCTGCGATCTGCAACTCCTGGAGAGCCCCCATCCGGTGCTGGCGCTCTGGCAGATGGCCCTGCACGGCGGTGAGACGGTCAGGGAACTGGATGCTGTCTGCTCCCTGGCACTCAAGAAACGCCCCGGATACCGGGTCGACCCCATTCCCCTGGATGCCGCCGCCTGGCGTCTGCTGCAAGGCTGCCTGCAGGGCAGGCCGCTGGCCAGCCTGCTGGCTCATGATCCCGCCATGGCCGAACACCTGGCCCCCCTCATCACCCTCGACCTGCTGGTCGATCTGGAGCTTGCCCCATGACAACGCAAACCCTTGCCAGGCCCCTTGGCCCCCTTGTTGAACGCATCTTGCCCTGGTGCAGCGGTGGCCTGTTGCTGCTTGCCAGGCTCTGGGTCGCCACCATTTTTCTGCGGTCCGGCTGGCTCAAGTTCACGGCCTGGGACAGCACCCTCTATCTGTTCGAGTTCGAATATCAGGTGCCCCTGCTGCCCTGGCAGTGGGCGGCCTATGCGGGCACGGCGACCGAGCTGTTGCTGCCCCTCTTCCTGCTGGCGGGCCTCTTCACCCGTCCGGTCGCCTTGCTGCTGTTTGGCTTCAACGCCATGGCGGTCATCTCCTACCCAGCCCTCTGGGCGGGAGGCTTTCACGATCACAAGTTGTGGGGCTGGATGCTGCTGACCCTGGCCGTGTGGGGGGCGGGCCCCCTGGGGCTCGACAGCTGGCGCCTTGCCCGTCGCTCGCCTCCGGCGTAAGGTGGCCGCACACGAGCCCTGCCTGACTGACGGGCGGGAAAGGAATGCAAAGGAGAAGAGATGAAGGTACGCGAGGCCCTGGCGGCCGATATTCCCGCCCTGACGACACTGCGCATGGCGCTCTTTTGCGAGGTGGGGGAACTTGCCCGGCCCGATGAGGATCCGGTCCTCAGGGAGGCGACGCAGGCCTACTTCATTCAGGCGCAGGAAGAGGGCAGCGCCCGTAGCTGGGTGGTGGAAGAGGAGGGCGAGGTGGTGGCGTGCGCCACCCTGGCACTCTTCGTGCGCCCGCCCTACCCGGGCAATCTGGCGGGGCGGGAAGGGTACCTGCTCAACATCTACACCCGGCCGGCCTGGCGCAGACGGGGAATGGCGAATGCCCTGCTGGTGGCCATGGTGGCGTATGCCCGCGAGCAGCAACTGGGCAAGCTGTGGCTCCATGCCAGCAGTGATGGGCGCGCTATCTACGAACGGTTCGGCTTTGCCGGCAATCCCGCCTGCCTCGAGTGCGTACCTAGCCGTTAGCCTCCTCTTTTTCTGCACCGGGTTGATCCTCTTTCACAAGGGCTGCGTACTGGGAGCCCTTGGCGGCATCGCCGCTTTTCTATACACTGCGCGCCCCATTCGTTTCAGTTGTCCGACCACTTATGTCGGCGCTGGCGGTGCCGATACCCTCTGTGGGTGAGGCCGTGGTGCCCATGGGGATGGTCAACGAGGAAGAAGTGTCATGTTCAATCAGAAGCTCAAAGCGCAGTTGCAGGCATGTCAGATCCGGCTCGACGAGGAGCAGGGCATCATAGAGGCGATCAAGGCGGGCGCCGCCACCGTCATCTTCAGCCCGGAGGGGATCATCCAGGAGGCGAGCACCCCTTTCCTGGCCCTGATGGGATATGGGGCCGCCGAACTGATTGGGCAGCCCCACAGCCAGCTCTGTCCGAGGGCCTGGGGGGAGTCCGGTGACTATCGCCAGTTCTGGCGCCGCCTGGCCCAGGGGGAGGTGCAGTCAGGCACCTTCGAGCGCGTGAACCGGCAGGGGGAGACGCGCTGGCTGGAGGCGACCTATTTCCCGGTGAAGCACCAGGGCCGGGTGACCCGGGTATTCAAGATTGCCAGCGACGTCACCGAACAGCACCAGCGGCTTGGGCGGCTCGAGGCGCTGACCGAGGCACTGGACCGTTCCCGGGCCATGATCGAGTTCACCCCGAACGGCGACATCATTCATGCCAATGCCAACTTCCTGAGCGTCATGGGTTACACCCTGGGGGAGATCGCGGGCAGGCACCACAGGATCTTCTGTGACGAAACCTTCCTACGCGAGCAGCCCCGCTTCTGGGAGGAGCTGGCCCGGGGCCAGTTCAAATCCGGCCTCTTCATGCGCCACAACAGCCGGGGGCAGGCCGTCTGGCTGGAGGCGACCTACAACCCCATCCGGGATGGCAGCGGCAAGGTGGTGCGGGTGGTGAAGTTCGCCAGCGACATCACCGCGCGCATCGAGCAGAACCACGCCACCCGGGAGGCCGCCCGCCTGGCCCACAGCACCGCCCAGGAGACCCTGCACAGCGCAGAGGAGGGGGCGGGCCTGCTGCGCGCCGTGGTGCAGACCTCTTCCCTCATCGCCTCCCAGGTGGATGAGGCCATCGCCCTCATCGGCCAACTCAACGAGCAGTCCAGAAGCATCGAGGCCATCGTCTCGACCATCAGCGCCATCGCCGATCAGACCAATCTGCTGGCCCTGAACGCCGCCATCGAGGCGGCGCGGGCGGGTGAGCAGGGGCGCGGGTTTGCGGTGGTGGCGGACGAGGTGCGCCAGCTGGCCGCCCGCACGTCGCTCTCTACCGACGAGATCGCCAGGGTGGTGCAGAAGAACCGCGAGCTGACCGCCAGGGTGACCGACGACATGGCCGGGGTGGCGGGCAGCGCCGAACTCGGCAAGCAGCAGATCGCCGGAGTGGACAAGCTGATGAGCGAGATCCACCAGGAGGCGGACAGGGTCTCCCAGACGGTGTCTGCCCTCTCCATCTGAGGGGCTGACCGCAAGATTGCCAACAGAGTGAGCGATCGGACGGCCAGGCTGAACCCTGGCTGTATGACGCCCCCCTTCGTCATTGTGCCGCCCGGCCCCCTTGTTTAGGCTGCCGCCTCCTTTTTATTGAGCAGGTAGACAACAATGGCAGTACGACAGAGAGGCAGGGCACTGGCCCTGCTGCTGGGAGTGGGGGCGAGCCTGGGGCTCGGTGGTTGCATGGGTCAGATGGGCCTCTCTTCCATGGTGACCAAGGGCAACCTCAGCGTGGTGGACAACCGCTACGGTCGTGCCAGCGTCTTCGTGCTGCTCTCCCCCGTCTATGGCCTGGCGGCCACGGCGGATCTCTTCGTGTTCAACACCATCGAATTCTGGTCCGGCAAGAACCCCATCACCGGCAAGGCGCCCGCCCTGGTGGATCAGAAGAGCGATGCGATCATCAAGGTGAACCAGCACCTGGATCCTGCCCTCAACCAGGTGCCGCTGGCCATGCTGCCCCAAGGGGTGCGCGAGGTACAGGTGAGCTACCCGGACGAGCGCACCGCCCAGATGGAGATCCACTACATCGACGGTCAGCGCAGCCTGATGCGGGGAGAGATGCGCGGGGAGCGACTGGATCTCTATCTGGACGACAAACTGGTCTCGACCCTGAGCCGCGAGCAGCGCGATGCGGCGGCAAGCCGGGGAGCGGTGCAGGTATAATTTGTCGCGCCCCTGATCCTTTACTCCCAACAAATGCTATACATGCCTGCGGGCAAGTACGCCCCGATGTAGAGGGAGTGGGCTATGACGGTAAACGGGTTGCGTTTGGCAGAGCTGATTGGTTCTCTCAGCCATGCCCTGGACATGACGGAAGGGCAGCCGAGAGGCCATTGCATCCGCTGCTGCTGGATAGGCTCTCGTCTGGGGGAGCAACTGGGACTGGATGCCCGGCAGCGCCACGACCTCTACTACACCCTGTTGCTCAAGGATCTGGGGTGCAGCAGCAATGCCGCCCGCATCTGCGAGCTCTATCTCACCGACGATCTTCACTTCAAGCGCGACTTCAAGCTGGTGGATGGCTCCCTCTCCGAGGTGGTCAACTTCGTGCTGGGCCACACCGGCTTGCAGGCGGATCTGCTGGGCCGTTTTCGCAGCCTGTTCCACATCTTTCGCAACGGGGATCAGATAGCCAACGAGCTGATCCTGACCCGCTGCCACCGGGGGGCGGACATCGCCCGCCAGTTGCGTTTCAGCGACGAGGTGGCCCAGGGGATCCTCTCCCTGGATGAGCACTGGAGCGGCAAAGGGCGGCCGCAACAACTGGCGGGAGAGGCCATCCCGCTCTTCTCCCGCATCGCCCTGCTCTGTCAGGTGGTGGACGTGTTTCACGCCGCCGCCGGGCCGGACGCGGCGATGAGGGAGCTGCGCGAGCGCAGCGGCAACTGGTTTGATCCCGCCCTGGTCAAGGCCTTCGAGGCGCTGGCCGACGACGCCTTCTGGCAAGGACTGGCGGATCCCGCGTTGGCGGAGCGGGTCTTCGCCCACCCGGCGGGGCAGGGGGAAGTGGCGCTGGATGAGGATTATCTGGACGAGATAGCGGCGGCCTTCGGCCAGGTGGTGGACTCCAAGAGCCCCTATACCGCGGGGCACAGCGGCAGGGTGGCGCTCTATACCGACATCCTCGCCGCCCAGATGGGGATGTCCGAGGCGCGGCGACGCTGGCTCAAGCGGGGTGCCCTGCTTCACGATGTGGGCAAGCTCGGGGTGAGCAACGCCATCCTCGACAAGCCGGGCAAGCTTGACGAGCAGGAGTGGGCGGCGGTGCAGATGCATGCCGCCTACACCGAGGAGATCCTGAGCCGCATCGGCGCCTTCGAGGAGCTGGCCCAGGTGGCTGGCGCCCACCATGAGCGACTCGACGGCAAGGGCTACCCCAAGGGGCTCAAGGGGGAGGCGATCACCCTGGAGACGCGCATCATCACCACCGCCGACATCTTCGATGCCATCACCGCCAAGCGCCCCTATCGGGATGCCATCCCGGTGCCGCGGGCCCTGGAGATGATGGCGGAAAACCTGGGCACGGCCATCGACCCCGACTGCTTTGCCGCCCTGAAGGCGGGGATAGAGGACTTCTCCCTCTACCTCACTCCGGAGCAGCCCCTGGCTCGTGCAAGCTAAGGCGCGAGCCCGAGACAAACAAGCCCCGCATCGGCGGGGCTTTTTTATGGGCGGTTGCAGGCGGCGCGATCAGGGGCGGGCCGAGGGCTTGGCATAGGGTTGCAGCACCAGCCCCAGCAGGCGATGGAGGTGGGCGAGTTGCTCGATGAGATGGAGATTGAGCCAGAGGTAGCCGCCAAGAGTGGGGTCGTGTCCCTGGCCTGGCGCCTGGCTTGCGTCCCCATCGAGCCGTGCGGCGGCCTCTTGCAGGCGGCCGATGGCCTGGTCGGCCGCCGTGGTATCGCCGCTCTTGAGCATGAGGGCGAGTTCGGTGAGCACCGACTCCGTCGCCTGCTGGCAGGCGCGAAGCCCCGGGTGGCTCTGCATCAGGAAGTGGCTCTGGCGATCCCGCCAATAGGTGTTGGCCAGCATCTCCAGGGTGCAGACGCTGTTGCGAAGGGTGGTCTGGGTCGCCTCGAACAGCGGGCTGCCAAGGCGGGTCTCCTTGACCGCCGGGGCCAGCAGGGGGCGCAGGCTGACTATTTTGGCGAGCAGGCGGGCATGGCTTCGGGTGAGCTTGGGGCGCTCCAGCACGTTGGGGGAGAGGTGGGTGTGGTAGAGCCGCCCGGCCTGCTGCAGGGTGTCGTGCATCTGCAGACGCCAGTGGGTATAGGCCCGCTGGGGGTAGATGCTGCAAAACAGCAGGGCCAGCACCGATCCCAGGATGACGTCGCCACTGCGCCAGAGCGCGGTCTCGATGTCCCCGGGCACCCCGCCGACGATGACCCCCAGGGTGATGCCGATGAGCAGCCCCACATAGGGGCGCTTGCCGAGCGCCAGGTAGCCGCACAGGAACATGATGGCGCAGCACCAGGCCAGCATCAGGGGCAGGGAGTAGAGCTCCAGATAGAGGGCCACCACCCCGCAGGCGGCGCCAAAGACGGTGCCCACCACCCGTTGCAGGGCGCGCGACAGCACGTTGCCCCAGAACGAGATGGGGCCCATCACCACCACCAGGGTGATGAGGGGCCAGGTGCTCTCCGGCAGCTTGAGCTCCCGGGTCAGCAGGAAGGTGAGGGTGAAGGCCAGGGCGATGCGCAGGCCGTGGACCAGGCGGTAGCGGCCATAGATGAGCAGATCGAAGCGGGAGAGCGGGGCATTGAGGCGCAAGGGCGTTCTCTTATCTCGGGTCAGGGTGGTGAGGATAGCAAGGGGGGCGGCATTCGCCTTGACCTGCGTCGTTTCTCCGGTTCATGGGGGCGCACCTGTCGGCAGGCGCACCATGACCCGCTCGCCGGGGGGAAGGGCCAGGCTACCCGGCGCCCGTTCGATGCGGCAGTTGGCACTGTCGTGGCCCCCGTCCACCGGGCGCACCAGCAGGGTGCCCGCCTCGTCCTGACTGAGCAAGCCGGGCACAACGCCCTGCTCTGCCGATGGGGGCAGGGCCGCCAGCAGCCGGGCGCAGAGGCGAAGGGGCGGCGGGGCCTGACGGGGGGCGTGCGGGGGCAACCGGGCGCAGATGAAGTCGGCGATGGCCTCCAAATCCTCGAAGGGGAACCGGGGCAGGGTCGTGGCCTGGGGGGCGTCGCTCACGAGGGCGACGATGTCAGGATCATCGGGGAAGAGCAGGGGTCGGCCGATGGCGGCGCGATACAGCTCCACCTTGGGAAAGCGCCTGTGCTTGAACCCCTCGACCAACAGCAGATCCAGGGCGCTCCCATCGAAGCGGGCCAGCAGCGCCTCGAAGGGGGGCTCCCCCTCCGGGGTCTCCCGGATCAGGGCGTGGCGCCGGTCGGAGGCCGCCATCACCTGGGTGGCGCCCGCCTGGCGCAGGCGGTGGCTGTCCTTGCCGGGCTGGTCTATGTCAAAGGCGTGGTGGGTGTGCTTGAGCACCCCGAGGCGCAGACCGCGGGCCACCAGGCGCGGGATGAGGCGCTCCAGCAGGGTGGTCTTGCCGGTGCCGCTCCAGGCGACGAAGCCGAGCAGGGGCAGGGGGCTCATGGCGCGCCCCTTTCCCGCAGCCTTGCCTCCCAGGCGGCGAGTTCGGCCGGGCTGTTGAGGTTGACGAAGGCGTCGGGCAGATCGGCAAAGGGCACCACCGCCATCCGGTGGCGGGCAAACCAGGCCCCGGTCTTGCGCTCCCCGTCCGCCAGCGCCTGGCTCAGGGAGGGGCGCAGGGCGCGGCGCAGCAGGGCGACCACGGGCTGGAGGTGCTCCCCGTCGTGGGCCACCACCAGATCGGTGTCCGGGGTGATGGCGGCGAGAAAGCGGGTCATCAGATCAAGGGGCAGGGCGGGGCCGTCACAGGGGACGAACAGCACCCAGTCGTGACGGGCCGCCGTCAGCCCCGCCAGCATGCCGGCCAGCGGCCCCTGGAAGTCGGCCTGCGCATCTCCGATGACGGGAGCAAGCTGCCGGTAGCGAGCCTGGCTGCGGTTGGCGTTGATCAGCACCTCGTCCACCTGGGGGCGCAGGCGGGTCAGCACGTGCTGGATCAGGGGAGTGCCCGCGAGGGGCACCCAGCCCTTGTCATCGCCCCCCATGCGGGTGGCGCGACCGCCCGCTAGGATGACGCCGCTGACGAGAAAAGCGGGGGAAGAGGAAGGGGTCATGGTGCTCCGTTGCTCGCAAAGGGATGCCCACAGGGGCGTGTCGGGATCTTGCGCCAAGGCGGGCGCGTGAGCAACCTTCGGCTGCCCCGGCAAAGGCGCCTTTGGCCGCAGGGTTTGTCCAAGCTCACAAAACCGGATCGGCAAACGTCATATGATCCCCAGCATTCTGAGTCTTGCTCTCCTGCCTGATGGCAACTTCATGTAAATCAAAGAGAATGACTATGGCTACCGGACAATATCTGCTGTGGAAAGATGCACAGGGTCACGATTTTCGCCCCGTTGCGCTGACGGGCACCAATCTGCTCAACGATCGCAACCTCAACAAGGGCACCGCCTTCACCGAACAGGAGCGGGCCGATTTTGAGCTGGGCGGCCTCTTGCCGCCCCAGGTGCAGACTTTCGAAGCCCAGCTGGAGCGGGTCTATGAGGCCTTCCTGAGCGCCTGCAGCGACATCGAGAAGTACCAGAACCTGCGAGCCTTGCAGGATCGCAACGAAACCCTGTTCTACGCCCTCCTGTCCCGCCACGTGGAGGAGATGACTCCCTACATCTACACCCCGACCGTGGGCAAGGCGTGCCAGGAGTTCAGCCACCGCTTCCAGAAGCCGCGCGGCCTCTACATCACCCCGAAGAACGTCGATGACATGGGCTCCCTCGCCCGCCACATGGATGCCAAGGCGGTGCGCATCATCGTCGTGACCGACAGCCAGGGGATCCTCGGCATCGGCGATCAGGGGGTGGGGGGCATGGGCATTCCCATCGGCAAGCTCGCCCTCTATACCCTGGGGGCGGGCATCCACCCCGCCTGCTGCCTGCCCATCGCGCTGGACGTGGGCACCGACAACCAGGCGCTGCTGGATGACCCCATGTACCTGGGGCAGCCCCACAGGCGCATTCGCGGCAAGGAGTACGACGACTTCATCGACAAGTTCGTGGCCGGGGTCAAGCGCCACTTCCCCAACGCCGTGCTGCAGTGGGAGGACTTCAGCAAGTCCAACGCCTTCAACAACCTGGCCCGCTACCAGCAGGCGCTGCCGTCGTTCAATGACGACATCCAGGGCACCGGGGCCGTGGTGCTGGCGGGTATCATTGGGGCCGTCAAATCCAAGGGGGAAACCCTGGGCCAGCAGCACTACCTGGTCTACGGGGCCGGTGCTGGCGGGGTCGGGGTGGCGGATCAGATCTGCGCGGGGATGATCCGCGAGGGGCTGGATCCGCAGGCGGCGCGGGATCGCATCTACATCCTGGATACCCAGGGGCTGGTGTGTGACAACCGCGAGGGGCTGGATGAGTACAAGCGCCGCTACGCCAAGCCGGGCCTCTTGCTGGCCCAGTGGGATCTGCAGGGCAAGGCGGGGCTGACCGAGGTGCTGCGCCACGTGCCCATCACAGTGCTGCTCGGCACCAGCGGCGCCGGTGGCGCCTTCCAGGAGGAGCACATCCAGCTGATGCTGACTCACTGCGAGCGCCCCATGGTGTTCCCCCTCTCCAACCCCACCGCCAACTGCGAGGCCCTGCCGGAAGACATCTTCCGCTGGAGCCAGGGGCGCGCCATCGTCGCCACCGGCAGCCCGTTCAAGGATGTGCACCATGAGGGGCAGGATTATCGCATCGGTCAGGGCAACAACGTCTTCATCTTCCCCGGCGTGGGGCTGGCGGCCATCGTCAGCCAGATCCGCGAGATAAGCCCGGACATCTTCACCACCGCCGCCTTTGCGCTCGCGGAGTGCGTGAGCGAGGCGGATCTCGCCCGGGGCACCGTCTACCCGAGGATCAGCGAGCTGCGCAACATCTCGGTGCACGTGGCGACCGCGGTGCTCAAGGATATCGTGCGCCGCGATCCCTCCCACCCGCTCATCGGTCAGGATCTGCAAGAGCACATCCTGAGCCATATGTGGGAGCCGGTCTACCTGCCCTATCGCCGGGTCTGAGGTGCGACCTGCCCGCCGTTTCGCGGGCATGACGACGCCGCATAAACAAGAGAGGGTGGCCCAGGCCACCCTCTCTTTTTTCTGCCCTGCTGTGTGTGCGGGGCAGGACGCTGCCACCTATTGAGCGGGCGGGGGCACCAGGCGGTCATCGACGCTGCCATCGCCTCGAAGCTTGTTGCCATTGGCATCGACGGCGTCCACGCCGTTGTCGTCCACGCTGCCATCGCCCCGAAGCTTGTTGCCATTGGCATCGACGGCGTCCACGCCGTTGTCATCCACGCTGCCATCGCCTCGAAGCTTGTTGCCATTGGCATCGACGGCGTCCACGCCGTTGTCGTCCACCCGGCCACCGGCATGACGCTCCCCGCCTGCATGCTTGTCGCCACCGCCGTGGCGATCGCCGCCAGCGTGCTGGTCGCCACCGGCATGTTCGCCCTGACCACGGTCATCGCCGCCGTGGCCGCTGTCGTCCCCGCCATTGTTTCCATTATGGCTACTATCGCCTCCATTTCCGCTATTGTTTCCACTGTGGCTACTATTGCCCCCACCGCTGCTGTTGCTGCCTCCGCCGCTGCTGTTGCTGCCTCCGCCGCCGCTGTTGCCGCCTCCGCTACCACTGTTGCCGCCGCCATCCCCCCCTTTGTTGTGCACGATCAGCCCATTGGCCACATAGCTGTGGCTGCCATCGAGGATCAGGTTGAACAGCGCCGTGGCGGGCGGGGCATCAACCCAGGAGAGGGAGGCCACCGGCAGTTCGACAGGGTGCGGCGCCAGCGCCAGGTTGCCCGCGCAGCCCCCCTCTGACCAACCCAGCAGGTGCATGCCGGTAAAGAGCGGCAGCACGGCGAGGGCCGGGTTTTCGGTGCGGGTCATGGCCGGTGCGATGGCCGCCCAGCCCCGGGTGGTGAGGAAGGGGTGCTCGGCGGTAAAGAAGGGGGGCAGATGATTGAGCCCGTAGAGCCTGCGCGCCCCCAGCGCCACCCGCTCGATGGCCTGGATTCGGTTGCTCTGCCCGTGCCTGTCCCGCACCCGATCGCCGACCCGCAGGGTCTCGATGGGGCGTTCGCAGCCATCGGCCATCAGGATGCGGGTACCGGCAATGAAACAGGATTTGGCATGGGCCTGGTTTACCTGCCACTGGTGGTGGTCGAAGTCATAGCTCAGCGGGGTGGCGAACAGGGCCAGGGCGATGGCCGAGCCCAGCAGCAGCCGGCGCTGGCTGGGTTTGAATGAGGGCAGTGACATGGGGAACTCCTTGTCGGTGTGGGGTCACGCCTTCGAGTATAGAGAGGGGGTTGGGGCGATATCTGCGTCGACCAGTTGAAAGCCTTGTCATGTCAACTCGCCGGAAAAACGATTGGCGTTGGCCATAAAAGTGCGTAAAATCGCTTCCTCGATGCTTGTAGCAGCGAATCCCGCCTAAAAAGCCAGTTTCATGCCCTCCCCAAGCAGTAAAAGGCAACAAATGACGCCGTTTGGCCCGTTGGCTGCCTTGAAAACGTCTTGTGATGACTGAAAAGTGTCAAATATCCCTGTCAGTTATCAAAAAATTAAGGATACCCATGTTTTCCTTGGTCAAGCAAAGCGTCGCCGGGCTGCAAATTCTGTTTGTCGCCTTCGGTGCCATGGTGCTGGTGCCCCTGCTCACCGGTCTGAACCCCTCCATGGCCCTGCTTGGCGCCGGTGTAGGCACCCTGCTGTTCCAGCTCTGCACCCGTCGTCAGGTGCCGATCTTCCTCGGCTCCAGCTTCGCCTTCATCGCCCCCATCATCTATGCCACCCAGACCTGGGGCCTGCCCTCCACCATGTTCGGTCTGTTTGCCGCGGGCTTCATGTATTTCATCCTGGCGGCCATCATCCGCGCTCGTGGCATGGGCTTCGTGCACAAGCTGCTGCCCCCCGTGGTCATCGGTCCCGTCATCATGGTGATCGGCCTGTCGGTGGCCCAGGTAGCCTGCAACATGGCCATGGGCCGTGCCGGCGGTGAGCAGGTGGTGCCTGCCACCACGGCGCTGACCCTGGCGGGGATCTCGCTGGCGGTCACCCTGATTGCCGCCGTGTTCTGCAAGGGCTGGATCAAGCTCATCCCCATCCTGTGCGGTGTCATCGCCGGTTATGTCTCTGCCGTGCTGATGGGCCAGGTGAGTTTCGACGGCATGGTCAACGCCCCCTGGCTGGCGCTGCCCCACTTCGAGACCCCGGAGATCAACTGGGCCGCGGCCCTCTTCATGCTGCCGGTGGCCATCGCCCCCTGCATCGAGCACATCGGCGGCGTGCTCGCCATCGGCGGCGTGACCGGCAAGGACTACACCAAGGATCCAGGCCTGCACCGCACCCTGGCCGGTGACGGCATCGGCGTCTGCTTCGCCGGTTTCATCGGTGGTCCCCCCGTCACCACCTATGCGGAAGTGACCGGCGCCGTGATGATCACCCGCAACTTCAACCCGGTCACCATGACCTGGGCGGCGGTGTTCGCCATCATTCTGGCCTTCTTCGGCAAGTTCAACGCCCTGCTCACCTCCATCCCCATGCCGGTGATGGGCGGCATCATGCTGCTGCTGTTCGGATCCATCGCCGCCATCGGTCTCAAGACCCTGGTGGAGTCCAAGGTGGATCTGGGGCTGTCCCGCAACATCGCCATCGTGGCGGTGACCCTGACCGTGGGTGTCGGCGCCCTGGAGATGAAGATCGGTGACTTCGCCCTGGCGGGTGTGGGGCTGGCTTCGGTGGCGGCCATCCTGCTGAACCTCATCCTGCCCCAGCACTCCGAAACTGGTGCAATGGAGAGCGCCAAGGATTAAGCGCCTGGCTTGCTGTACGTTGAGATGATGAAAAAGAGGCCACCTTCGGGTGGCCTCTCTCTTTTTGCCTGCGTACCACTGAACCCGGGCTCCCCATGTGAAGCGGCTACACTCAGGGGCACCATTGACGGGAGAGGACGAAAGGATGAAGAGGGCATGGATCCTGGCCCTGCTGGGGCTGATGGGGAGCGGCGCGGCCGAGGCCGGTGCGGTGCGCTACGAGGTCGAAGGCAAGCCGTTCGAGGGCTATTACCTGGCGGGTGCCGACAAGGATGCCCCCCTGGTGGTGCTGGTGCACGACTGGGACGGGCTCAACGGTTACGAGATCAAGCGGGCCGAGATGCTGGTGGCCCTGGGCTACAGTGTCTTTGCCGTCGATTTGTTCGGTGCCGGGGTCAGGCCGAGCACGGTGGAAGACAAGAAGCGCCTCACCGGGGCCCTCTATCAGGACAGGACCAGGATGCGCACCCTGCTGCAAGGGGGATTGGCGGAGGCGGGCAGGCAGGGGGGGCGGCTCGACAATGCGGTGGCCCTCGGTTACTGCTTTGGCGGCGCCGCCGTGCTGGAGCTGGCCCGCAGCGGGGCGGATCTCAAAGGGGTGGTGAGCGTACACGGCGGGCTGGAGACCCCGGCCGGGCAGGACTACAAAGAGGTGAAGGGACAGTTGCTTGTCCAGCACGGCAGCGCCGACGAGGCGGTCTCTCTGGGTCAATTTGCGGCGCTGGTGGCCGAGCTGGAGAGCGCCGGGGTGAAGCATGAGGCGACCAGCTACAGCGGTGCTCCCCACGCGTTCAGCGTCTTTGGCTCGGACAACTACCGCGCCGATGCCGATGCCAAGTCCTGGCAGCGTTTCACCGGTTTCCTGAAGGAGGTGACCGGCTCCTGAGGGGGCCGGTTCACACAGGCCATGGCAGTGCCATGGCTTTTTTTATGCCCGTTTTTTGCCATCTCAGGGGAGGGCGAGCACCCTCACCCACATGGCCCCCTTGCCCACCTCGCTCCGTGGGCCCGGGGTGAGCTGGCCGCTTTCGGGGTCGATGGCATGCAGTGCCACCTCATGGGATTGCTGCCCGGTCGCGATGAGCCAGTGGCCGCTGTGGTCGATGGCAAAGCCCCGGGGACAGGCCTCGGTCGGGAAGTGGCCGAGGGGGGTGAGGGCGCCATCTTGGGGGGAGACGCCGAACAGGGTGAGCAGGCTGCTGGCCCGTTCGCTGGTGTAGAGAAAACGTCCATCCGGGGTCAGGTGCAGGTCGGCGCCCCAGCGCTCCCCTTCATAGCCTGGGGGCAGCATGTCCAGGCTCTCGCGCGCCACTATCTGTCCGTCCGCCTCCCTGTGGTAGCGACTGAGGGTGGCGTCGAGTTCGTTGAGGCAATAGAGATCGCCGTTGGCCGGGTGCAGTGCCAGATGGCGGGGCCCGGCGCCGGGGGCGGTGTGAATGTCCCCCAAGGGATGGGGAACCAGCCTCTCGTCCACCAGGGCAAAGCGGCGCACCCTGTCCTCTTTCAGGCAGGCCACCAGCAGCTCCTGCTCCCCGTTTTGCCCCGCAAGCCAGGTGACCGAGTGGGCCGCCATCAGGTGGTCGAGACGCTGGTGAGGGGGCTGCATCCGGCCCGCCTGATCCTGGCGGGAGACGGTGACGTGGTTGAAGGCGTAGGAGGCGGCAAAGAAGAGGCGGCCGCTGCCGTCCATGCAGGTATGGGAGGCGCTGCCGAGCAGTGGCGCCGAGGTCGGGGCCCCGAGCCGCCCATCGGCGGCGATGGGGAAGCTCAGCACCCGAAAATCGGGGCGCACCCCCGCATGGAGCCAGCGCCGGTCCGGGCTGATGACCAGGGGCTGCACCTCGCCGCCGGTCTGCACTTCCTGCAGCGGGGCGAGGGTGCCTGCTTCGAGGCGAAACACATGGATCAACCCGCTCACCGGGTTGGCCACATAGACCACTTGTTGCATTGCATCTCCTTTGCGACGGCCATCCGTCGGGTCAAGGGAAAGGGGAGTCCCGGCGTCTCAGGCGGGGATCAGGATCTCGCGAATGACGGGCACCACTGACAGTGCCAGCAGGGCTGCCATCACCTGGTTGAAGCGGCGACGGGCAAGATCGTTTGCCAGCCAGCGCTTGAGCAGGGAACCGCACAGGAGCCAGAGTCCAACGCAGGGGAAAGAGACGATGAAGAAGGTCAGGGCGATGACGAGGTGCTGTTCAAAGGGGTCGCTCCCCGCGCTGGTGAAGGCGGCGATGGCGCCGGTGGCGACCACCCAGGCCTTGGCATTGACCCACTGGAACAGGGCACCCTTGAAAAAGCCGAACGGGCGGGTCCCGTTGCTGTCAGCCATCTCGTCCGTCGGGCGGGCGATGAGCCAGGCAAGATAGAGCAGATAGAGGGTGCCCGCGCACTTGATGAACAAGTGGAGTTCGGGGAAGCGGGTAAAGAGCTGGCCAAAGCCCAGCCCCACCAGCAACAGCATCAGGGTGAAGCCGACGCAGATCCCCATGAGCAGGGGCAGGCTCTTGCGTATCCCGACGCTGGCGCCGGCGCTCATCACCATGATGTTGTTGGGGCCGGGGGTGACCGATGCCGAGATGGCAAAGAGCACCACGGCGTAGAGCGAGTCCATTGGGTTCCTCGTGCAGACAGTCCGTTGTCTTCCCTATATTGGGGGCGATCTGCGCTTTCCAAGGCGGGGGGCGGGCAGAAAAAAAACAGGCCCCGTGACGGGGCCTGTGAAGCGGGCGGGATCAGACGGGCTGGTTCCCCGCCGGCGGCAGCGCCGGGCGGGATTCCACCTTCTGTTCGTCTCCCTGCATGTTCTTGATGTAGACGTCCATCTGGTTGAACGCAATCTCGATGCCATGCTCGCGGAATAGCACGTCGATGCGGCGGTTCAGCTCGTCGATGGCCGGGTTGCGATCCCCCAGCTCGCTCACGAAGAAGCGCAGCTCGTGATCCAGGGTGCTGGGCCCGAAGGTGAGGAAGTAGACGATGGGGGCCGGGTCTTTCAGCACCCGGCTGTTCTCCATGGCGGCCTGCATCAACAACTTGCGGGTCAGATCCAGATCCGAGCCATAGGCCACCCCGACCCGGGCGATGACCCGGGTGACGGTGTCGGACAGGGACCAGTTGATGAGCCGCTCTATCATCAGCTGCTGGTTCGGGATGATCACCTCCTTGCGGTCGAAGTCGGTGAGGGTGGTGGAGCGGATCCTGATCTTGTTGACCGTGCCCGAGATGGTGCCGATGGTGACGGTGTCGCCGATCCGCACCGGGCGCTCGAACAGGATGATGATGCCCGAGATGAAGTTGGAGACGATCTGCTGCATGCCGAAACCGATACCGACCGAGAGACCGGCGGCCAGCCACTGCAGCTTCTCCCACTGGACCCCCAGCATGGCGAGCGCCGTCAGGCTGCCCACCCCGATCAGGGCGTAGTTGAGCATGGTGGTGAAGGCGTAGGCCGTGCCTTGAGCAAGGCGCAGCTTGGAGAGCACCAGCACCTCCAGCAGGCCCGGCAGGTTGCGGGCCAGCGACAGAGCCGCACCAAACACGAAGAGGCCGGTCAGTACGTCGCTCAGGCTGATGGGATAGAGCACGGCGTTGGCCCCGGTCCCCTCGCTCTTGTGCCACAGCACCACGCTGTCGAGGTAGGTGAAGACCGCCACCAGATCAGACCAGAGCCAGTAGAAGGCGACGCCGAACACCAGCAGCAGCATGATGCGGGTCAGACGCAGGGACTGCTGGCTGACCTCTTCCAGATCCATGGGCTGCTCTTCGATGGCTTCGCCCCCTTCCGCATCCTCCTGGGTCTTGTGTTCCCGCTTGGCGACCGCGCGGCGATAGGCCAGACGACGGGCCGCCAGTTCAAGACCGCGCAGGGCGGTGCGATAGACCAGACCCCAGATGATGATGAGGTAGAAGGACTCGATGAGCCTGCCGGTGAGTTTCAGGGCCGTGTAGTAGTAGCCAAGGGCTGCCAGCACCATCAGGGCCACCGGCGCCAGCGCCAGGGCGACGGCGGTCAGGGTCTGCAACATGCTCGCCTCGCCCTTGATGCGGGCGCGGGAGATGGGCAGCACCAGGTAGGCGGTCAGCCCCAGCAGCAGCATGGTCATGCCCTGGCCGATGACGTCGTTGCCAAGGGAGGAGGGTTCCACCACCGCCTTGGTCGACAGCATGATGAGGGGCAGCAGGGGCAGCCAGAGGTAGCGCATGCTGTTGCGCTTGGCCTGCAGCTCGTCCCGCGGCATGCGGAAGTGGGTCTCGCCGATGCCCCCCGGTCGCATCACCGACAGGTAGACGCTGAACACCAGGTAGCCGAGGGCCAGATTCAGAGTGATCTGGAAGATGAGTTTCGGGCTCAGCAGGCCGCAATAGGCGAGCAGCAGGCCGGCGGCCAGGATGAAGAGGGTACCCGGCAGGCGTTGCAGCACGGTGAACAGCAGGGCACGGGGGGTGTGCCACTGGCTGTCCTGACGAAAACGTCCCAGATCCTTGACGATCTTCTTCTGGCGCTCGAGCAGGGTGCCGCGCTTCCACAGCAGCAGGCCCCCCACCAGCAGCAGGGGCAGTGCCAGCAGAGAGACTGCCAGCAGCATGTCGCCCCAACCGCTCCAGTCCGGTTTCAGCACCCAGTCGGAGGCCTGCTTGAAGGCCTGGGCCGGCCAGGTGATGAACCACTTGGCGTCGATGGGCTTGTTGCTGCTCACCCAGAAGATGTGCTGTTGCAGGGTGAACTCGATGGAGGCATAGACCCGGGTCAGCTGCTGCTGGGTCAGTTGCAGGCTGATGGCGTTGGTGAGCTGGGCATCCATCTGGCGGTTGAGCTGATCCAGCAGGCCGATGCGGGTGTCGATGAGCTTGGCAAGGCTGGCCCTGTCTTCGTCGCTCACCGACTCGCCGCTGCTGGCGATGAGGTTGTCCAGATACTGGTTCTTCTGGAACAGCTGGTCACGCTGCTGGCTCAGTTCGAACTGGGCCAGGTGCAGGTCGGCGATCTGCTCCTCCAGGTTCTTCACCAGGGTGGAGGGGGCCGCTTCCAGTTGCTGGTAGAGCTGATAGAGGATGCGCGAGAGCAGCAGGTTGCCCTTGAGCATCTGCACCTGTTCGTTGAGGTTGCGCTCGGTCTGGGTGCCGCGCTCCAGCATGCTCTTCGCCTGCAGGTTCTTCTGGGCCAGGGTGTTGAGGCTGTTGGTGGAGCTGATGAGCTGCTGGCTGAGCTGGTAGTTGAGCTCCTGCTCTTTTTGCACCAGGGGGTTGTCTTCGGCGGCCACCAGTTCGCCGGTCTCTTCGGCGGTCTTCTCGGTGTCCCCCAGGCGCTTGGCGCTGCTCTGCTCCTGCAATGCCTGCAGTTTCTGCTCTTCACTGGCGAGACGGGCACTCTGGTAGTCCCGTTGCTTGACCACCAGATCCTGCATGCTGGTGCGGTTGTCCAGCTCCTTTTGCAGGTTGGCCAGTTGCAGATCCAGCAGGGCCAGCTCGGCATTAAGCTTCATTTTCTCGGCGCTGCTCACCCCGTCCCCTGCATTGAGGCGGGTGCGGATCTCCTGGCTGCGCTGATAGGCGCGGCTCATGCTGGCCTGGGCCCGCTCCGGCAGGGTCTGCAGGTTGGTGATCTGGCTGCCGATGGTGCCAAGGGCCTCCTGGGCCGCCTGCATGTTGGCCATGATCTCGGGTTGGCGGGCATCGAGCTCCGCCAGGCTCATGGTGGCGTATTCGCTCTTGAGCTGCTCCGGGCTCTTGCCCTGGGTCAGGGCGTCGAGCTTGGCGCCGATCTCCTTGAGCTCTGTCGGCAGGGTGCGCAGGCGTTCGCTCTGGGTTTTGGCCTTGCTCTTCTCCTTGTCGATGCTGTCGAGGAGGGAGAGGGTGTCAGTCAGGAACTTCTGGTCCGCCTGCTGGCTGGCCGTGGGGGTGTCCGACTTGCCGAGGGCGTCGAGCGCCCGCTGCACGGTGGCGCGCTGGGGCAGATCCTGCGCCAGGGTGCTCGGGGTCCAGAAGGTGATGAGTAAACAGAGCAGCGGCAGCAGGGTGGCCGAGGCTCTTTTGAAGCGTGTTGAGAGCATAAAGCGTCCGGGTGATTATGCGATGTTCGGGGGATTTTCCACCAGGGTAAAATCCGCGTGGATTCTAGCACCGGCGCAAGAGGGGCAGCAGGGGGAGAGATAAAAAAAAACGGCGCCCGCAGGCGCCGCTTTCATCGGTTCAGGACGGATTACAGTACGTGAACGGAGGCGGTGTTGGTGGTACCGCTCGGGACCAGGGCACCGGAGACCATGACAACCACGTCACCCTTCACGCCCATGCCGATTTCCAGCGCGGCTTCTTTGCCGATGCGATAGAAGTCGTCGGTGGAGGCGATGGAGTCAACCACGTGAGCAACCACACCCTTGGTCAGCACCAGCTGGGCAGCGGTCTTCTTGTTAGTGGTGATGGCCAGGATCCAGGCTTTCGGGAAGTACTTGCGGATGGCCTTGGCAGACTTGCCGCCTTCGGTGGCAACCACGATCAGCGGGGCGTCCAGCTTCTCGGAGGTCTCTACCGCGCCTTTGCAGACCGCTTCGGTGATGCGCAGCTTGTTGCTGTCGTTGGCAGCAGACAGGTTGGAGGGCATCACGGCATCGGTACGCTCGCAGATGGTGGCCATGATGGTCACGGCTTCCAGCGGGTACTTGCCCTTGGCGGACTCACCGGACAGCATGACTGCGTCGGTACCGTCCAGGATGGCGTTGGCCACGTCGCCAGCTTCGGCGCGGGTCGGACGCGGGTTCTTGATCATGGAGTCCAGCATCTGGGTCGCGGTGATGACCACTTTGCGGGCCTTGTTGCACTTCTCGATGATCATCTTCTGGGCGAAGATCACTTCTTCTACCGGGATCTCGACACCCATGTCGCCACGGGCAACCATGATGCCGTCGGAGACAGCCAGGATCTCGTCGAAGTTGTCCAGGCCTTCCTGGTTTTCGATCTTGGAGATGATCTGGATGTTCTCGCCGCCGTGGGCTTTCAGGTGCTCACGGATTTCCAGCACGTCTTCTTTCTTGCGAATGAAGGAAGCGGCAACGAAATCAACGCCTTGCTCGCAACCGAAGATGAGGTCGCGCTTGTCTTTCTCGGCCAGGGCCGGCAGCTTGATGGAGACGCCCGGCAGGTTGATGCCCTTGTTCTCGCCCAGGTCACCGTTGTTGAGCACTTTACAGATCACTTCGCGCTCGGTGATTTCGATGACGTCCAGGCCAATCAGGCCGTCGTCAACCAGGATGCGGTTGCCGACGCGCAGGTCGCTGGCAAAACCGGCATAGGTGACGGCGACTTTGTCTTTGTTGCCCACCACGGTCTGGTCGGTGGTGAAGGTGAAGGTCTGGCCGGCGACCAGGGAGACGTCGTTGCCGCCTTCGAGCTTGATGGTGCGGATTTCCGGACCCTTGGTGTCCAGCAGGATGGCTGCGTGCTTGCCGGTTTCGGCCATGACAGCGCGCAGGTTGCTGATGCGACCACCGTGTTCGGCGTAGTCGCCGTGGGAGAAGTTCAGGCGCATGACGTTCATGCCGGCATCCAGCATCTTGCCCAGCATTTCTTTGGATTCGGTCTTGGGACCGATGGTGCAGACGATTTTGGTCTTTTTCATGTCAGTCTTCATGGTTAAGGAATTTCCGCCGTGCAATATACACCAGTTTTTGGATACTTTTTATGATCCAGAAACAACGTTTTGAGCGAAAACGGCCTCAATTTGAAAGATAACGTTTTCGCTCACAGCTCATTTTAGGGGCTAAAATAATTGATTTTCCGCAACTGAGGCCATTTGGTTCCCATTTCTGGCCCCGCATCCTGCCCGATCCCATGTTGTTAAATGACAAACAACAGGGCCCCATTGCGGGGGCGATCCGGCCCGATGCCGTTGGCCGTCATCCAGTGTAGTCACTTCCTCCCGCGGCGTCAGGGCGAAGCAACGCAAGGCTGGAGCCGGTAGGCCTACAGCGGAAAAAAACGCCGCCCCTCCCGGCACGCCGGGAGGGGCGGCAGCCCTCTGGATCAGCCGAAGAACCAGTAGCCGCGGTTGACCAGCCGGGTCAGCAGTTGCAGGAAGCCCGCCTGATCGGCCAGTTCCACCAGCGCGTCCTGGGTGATGATGTCCTTGTCGCACAGGAGTGCGATGGCGGCCGGATCCTCGCTTGGCAGGGTCCAGGCTTCGCCGTCGATGTAGCAGGTGCGGCTCTCGCCGCTGAACCAGACGCTGCGCAACCCCGGCACCTTGATGGCGGGCTCCCCCTGACTCAGCAGGTCGGCCACCTCGTCGGCGCTGTTGTCCGGCTCCACCGGATTGACGTCCAGATCGTGCTTGGCCTCGGAGATCATGGTGCCGAACCACTCCTTGAACAGGGTTTCGTCGTCGAGGGCCTGTTGCATCAGCTCCCGCAGGCGGTGCAGCTCATGGGGCTGGATCTCACCGTGGCGGGCGCGGGGCTGGAGGTCCGGGTCGCCGTAACGGTCGGTGCGGATCTCGTTGTCGATCAGGTGATCGGCAAAGGAGGAGACAAGGGTCTTGGCGTCCGGTGCGCGGAAACCCACCGAGAAGTTCAGGGAGGGCTCGATGGCGTAGCCCTCGTGGGGGAATCCGGGCGGGATGTAGAGGATGTCGCCCGGCTCCATGATGACGTCGATGATCGCCTCGAACGGCTCGCAGTGCAGCAGGGCCGCGTGGGCGGCGAACTCGTTCAAGGGCTTGGCATCGCCGACCCGCCAGTGGCGCTTGCCCTGACCCTGGGTGATGAAGACATCGTAGTTGTCGATGTGGGGGCCGACACCGCCGTGAGGGGTGGAGAAGCTCACCATCACATCGTCAAAGCGCCAGCCCGGGATGAACTGGAAGGGCACCGCCAGCTCGTGCACCTCGGGTACCCAGTGGTTGCACGCCTGCACCAGCACGGTCCAGTTCTCTTCCCCCAGGTGATCGTAGGATTCGAAGGGGCCGTGGGTCGCCTCCCACTTGTTGTTGAAGCGGGTGACCAAGCGCGATTCAATCACCTCTTCCATGGCCAGACCCGCCAGCTCGTCCGGGCTGATGGGATCCTGAAAGTCGGTGAAACCGCCCTTGATGAGGAGCGGGCGCTTCTGCCAGTAGTGCTCGAGGAAGTGAGCGATATCCAGATTGAGTTGGTACATGGTGCTTCTCGTATCTTGTGAGAGGGCTTGCCCAAGGCGGGCTTGGGCAAGGGCTCTGAAATGGCCCGATAGAGGGTGATCATATCAAATGGGCCAAAATCAACGGGGGCCCTGCCGTCATGACAGAGCCCCCGCCGGTTCGGTTACATCACTTATTTCAGCAGATCGACCAGACGCTGGGCGTCGCCGATGTAGTTAGCCGGGGTCAGCTTCTTGAGCTCGACCTTGACCGCTTCCGGCAACTCCAGGGTGTCGATGAAGGTGCGCATCCCTTCGGCGTCGACGCGGCGACCACGGGTCAGCTCTTTGAGCTTCTCGTAGGGCTTCTCGATGCCGTAGCGGCGCATCACGGTCTGGATGGGTTCCGCCAGCACTTCCCAGTTGGCGTCCAGATCGGCGGCCATGGCGTCCGCGTTGGCTTCCAGCTTGGAGATGCCCTTCAGGGTCGCCTGATAGGCAATCAGGGAGTAACCCACCGCCACACCCAGGTTGCGCAGCACGGTCGAGTCGGTGAGATCACGCTGCCAGCGGGAGATGGGCAGTTTGCTCGCCAGGTGCTGGAACACGGCGTTGGCCAGACCCAGATTGCCTTCGGAGTTCTCGAAGTCGATGGGGTTGACCTTGTGGGGCATGGTGGAGGAGCCGATTTCGCCGGCGATGGTGCGCTGCTTGAAGTGACCCAGGGAGATGTAACCCCAGACGTCACGGTCAAAGTCGATCAGGATGGTGTTGAAGCGGGCCAGGGCGTCGAACAGCTCGGCGATGTAGTCGTGGGGCTCGATCTGGGTGGTGTAGGGGTTCCAGGTCAGGCCCAGGGAAGTGACGAACTCCTCGGAGAACTGGTGCCAGTCCACATCCGGGTAGGCGCTGATGTGGGCGTTGTAGTTGCCCACGGCACCGTTGATCTTGCCCAGCAGCTCCACCGCCATGATCTGCTTGAGCTGGCGCTCCAGACGGTAGGCGACGTTGGCCATCTCCTTGCCCATGGTGCTCGGGGTCGCCGGCTGACCGTGGGTACGGGAGAGCAGCGGCATGTCGCGGTACTCGACGGCCAGGCGCTTGATCTCGCTGATGAGCTTTTCGCAATAAGGCTTGATCACCTCTTCCCGGGCGGTCTTCAGCATCAGGCCGTGGGAGTTGTTGTTGATGTCTTCCGAGGTGCAGGCGAAGTGAATGAATTCGCTGACGGCGGCCAGCTCCGGGTTCACTTCCACCTTCTCTTTCAGGAAGTACTCCACCGCTTTCACATCATGGTTGGTGGTGCGCTCGATCTGTTTGATGCGGGCGGCATCCTGCTCGTTGAAGTTGCTGACGATGCCGTCAAGCACGGCATTGGCTGCCTCGCTCAGGGCAGGGACTTCCGGGATCCCGGCGTGGCTGGCCAGTTTTTGCAACCAGCGCACCTCGACTTCGACGCGAAAACGCAGCAGACCGAATTCGGAGAAGATAGGGCGCAGGGCATCGGCCTTGTCGCCATAACGACCGTCAATCGGGGAAACGGCAGTCAGCGCGGACAGCTCCATGGGGTGAACTCCTGATGATTGGTGTGGGGGTTAAAATCGTTTGGCCAGTTCCACCATCTTCTTGCGGGCGAAGATGATCTGGGTACGGCTGCCGCCGAGCTGGCGCCACAGCACCACGGCGCGGATGCCTGCGAGCAGCAGGGCGCGCACCTTGTGCTGCACCAGGGGCTGCTGCAGGAACAGCGGGGTGCCCGCCACCTGGATGCGCGGCCCGATGGGGCTGATAAGGTCGCTGTAGATGCTCGCCATGTTGGCCAGGATCTGCTCGTCGAGCAGATCGAAATGCTGTTGCTGGCGGCCGATCTGGCTGATCCGCTCCCCCAGCATGTTGAGGATGTCCTTGCGCTTGGCGAGCTTGCGCTCCAGCGCGATCAGGCTCACCACGTAGCGGGTCAGCTCGGCATTCTTCTGGCTGCCGTCGGCCCCCAGCTGTTCCACCAGGGCGCGATAGCCGTCGCGAATGGCCAGGTGGCTGCCGAACACTTCCAGCGGCTGCGTGGGGTTGGTGACCAGAATGCTTTGCAGGCTCTCGCGCAGGGAGGCTTCGTCGCAGGAGCCGTCACGGGCCACTTTCTGCACCAGATAGGCGGCCTGGCAGATGCCTGCGAAGGCCATGGTTCTGTCTTGGAATTTGTCGCTCATATCTTCACGGCCCTGTTCTGTTCATTCACTGGCAGATGCCCGCAGCAGGTCATGATCCGGCCTTGGAATGTATCGCTCACGTAGGCTGCCTTCTGCTATTGGCTCAAACCGGATGGCTGAAACGTTGTTCGATGATGCCGCCGCCCAGACACACTTCCCCGTCGTAGAAGACGGCGGACTGGCCCGGGGTCACCGCAGCCTGTTTCTCGTCGAAGATGACCCGGATGGTCTCATCGTCGATGGGCTGGATCAGGCAGGGGATGTCTTCCTGACGATAACGGGTCTTGACGGTGCAGCGGCGCGGCGCGCGAATGGGGGTGCGATCCACCCAGTGCAGCTGGCTCGCGACCAGGCCGTCGGAGTAGAGACGGGGGTGTTCCCCTTGCGCCACCACGAGCGTGTTGCGCTCCACCTCTTTGTCCACCACGTACCAGGCCTCTTCGGTGGCATCTTTGCGACCACCGATACCGAGCCCCTTGCGCTGGCCCAGGGTGTGATACATCAGCCCCTGATGCTCGCCGATCACCTTGCCATCCACGGTCTCGATTTTACCGGGTTGGGCGGGCAGGAACTTGGCCAGGAAGTCCTTGAACTTGCGCTCACCGATGAAGCAGATGCCGGTGGAGTCTTTCTTCTTGGCGGTGATGAGATCCAGCTGCTCGGCGATGCGGCGCACCTCGGGTTTTTCCAGATCCCCGACCGGGAACAGGCTCTGACCCACCTGGGCTTCGCTCAGGGTATAAAGGAAGTAGCTCTGATCCTTGTTGGTATCCAGGCCGCGCAGCAGGCGCGGGCGGCCGGTGCTGTCGTCACGGCGCACATAGTGGCCGGTGGCGATGTAGGTGGCCCCCAGCTCTTCGGCGGCGAATTCCAGGAACGCCTTGAACTTGATCTCCTTGTTGCACAGGATGTCCGGGTTCGGGGTGCGACCCGCCTTGTACTCTTCCAGGAAGTGCTCGAAGACGTTGTCCCAGTACTCGGCGGCGAAGTTGATGGTGTGGAGTTTCATCCCCAGCTTGTCGCAGACGGCCTTGGCATCAGCCAAATCCTGGGCGGCAGAGCAGTACTCGTCCGTGTCGTCTTCTTCCCAGTTCTTCATGAACAAGCCTTCGACCTGATAGCCCTGCTGCTGGAGCAGGTAGGCCGAGACGGAAGAATCCACGCCGCCGGACATGCCGACGATCACCTTGATTTGGCTGTTGTCTGTCATTAGTCGAAGTTACCAGTTCGTTTAAACGGGGCGTATTCTACCAGAGTTTTGCGCCCCCGGTCACATCTCCCTGCCGCTGTTCCCCTTGGGAGCCCGGTGGCGGGAAATCGTTTTTCTTGTCTCGGCCCCATAGCGTCAAAAAGAGCGTCCAATGGCGCTTAGATAAAGGCCTTGAGGGCCGACAGCGGCAGGCGGGTGCCTGCCAGATAGTCCTGGATGCACTGCCACACCAGGGGGCTTCGCAGGGCGGGCTTGCACTCGGCAATCTCCTCCAGACTGAGCCAGTGACAGGCCAGTACGTCACCGTCGGGATCCTCTGGATGGTGCTGACCGGGCGACTTTTCAAGGTCGAAGATGACGGCTGTGCGCACAAAGGTGGCCTCGCTGTCCGCCGGTTTGAAGAGGTAGACCCCGAGCCAGCCGGTGGGCGCGGCGGTGAGTCCGGTCTCCTCCTTCAGCTCGCGGCAGGCCGCCTGGATGAGATCTTCTCCCGGCTCCACATGGCCGGCGGGCTGGTTGAAGCGGCGCTTGCCCGCAATCTCCTCTTCCACCAGCAAGAAACGCCCCTGCCAGTGCACCAGGGCGGCCACGGTAAGGCGGGTGGGCAGCGGTGGGTGATCGCTCATAAGGACTCCTTGTCTTGTTGGCTGTGCCCCGGCAGGGGCGCTCGATGCAGATCCGCTATCGCCTTCATTCAGAGGGCTTGGTGCGAGCCGGACGGCGGGCGGTGGTGCGCCCGCCACTGCGATTGCCGGGGCGCGGGTCTGCCCCGCGGCGCTCCCGCCCCTGAGGTGGCTCCTGATCTGTTGGCCGGGCGGTGCGGGGGGCACTGCGGCCAGTGCCCCCGGCTGCGGCGGATGCCCGTGCTTTGCCTTGCGTGGCGGCTGGTCGTGGCGCGGGTGCCAGCTCGGGGGCGGGCAGGGCGCGGCTCTCTCCCGGCGCCAGACCATCGAGGGTCCACTCCCCGATGGCGTAGCGGATGAGGCGCAAGGTGGGGTGGCCGATGTGGGCGGTCATGCGCCGCACCTGGCGGTTGCGCCCCTCCACTATTTTGATCTCCAGCCAGCAGGTGGGGATCTCTTTGCGCTCGCGTATGGGCGGGTTGCGTGGCCACACCGCAGGGTCATCCATGATGCGCGCCCCGGCGGGCAGGGTCATGCCGTCGTTGAGTTCCACACCGGTGCGAAGGGCCGCCAGTTTCTCCTCGCTCGGGATGCCTTCCACCTGCACCCAGTAGGTCTTGGGGGTCTTCTCTCCCGGCTGGGTGAGGCGTGCCTGCAACTTGCCGTCGTTGGTGAGCAGCAAGAGCCCTTCGCTGTCTCGATCCAGCCTGCCCGCGGCATAGATGCCGGGCTCTTTGATGTAATCCTTGAGGGTCTCGCGGCCCGCCTCGTCGGTGAACTGGCAGAGCACCATGTAGGGCTTGTTCAAGAGCAGCAGCTTGCGATCCGCCGGGGCGGGGGCCGGTTTGCGCTCGTTGACTCTCCCTGCGTGCCGGGCCTCCCGGCGTTGGAATGGGGGCACAGTGGTAGGCCCGCTGGCCGTGCGGCCTGCGTCAGGTCGGGCGGAGAGGGAGAGACGGGGACGGGCTGATTTCATCGCATGCCTACCAAAAACAGGGGATGGCGGAGTGTACCACAGGGGGCGGCCATCAGGGGGAGAGCGGGGCTTCCCTCTCGGGTCAGGGGGAGGCGATGTCCGGCGCCAGTGCGAGGGAGAGGCGCAGCATGTCCTTGTGCTGGATGCCGTGCTCCATCAGGGGCTCGGGATAGTGGATGAGGAAGTGATCCTTCACGACGGCATGGACGCGAAAGCCGTGGCGCTGGTAATAGGTGAGCTGGTGGCCGAAGCTGCCGGTACCGAGCTCGACGCGGCCTATCCCCTTCCCGGTCAGGTTCTCCAGCACGAAGCGCAGCAGGCCGGAGCCGATGCCCTGCTGCTGGCGGTTGGGGGCAACGGCGATGTTGAAGATCTCGGCGGTTTGCTCCCCCACCAGGCCCGCCACGCAGGCCCCCACGACCTCGTTGTCCGCCAGGGCGGCAAAGCCCCAGGCCCCGGGCAGATAGGCGGCGATGCGCGACGCGGCGGGATCGGCCTCCAGCAGCAGGGCCAGCGGCAGGTGGGCGGGGTTCATCTCGACAAACGTCATCCTTGTTTCTCTCCCTGTTTGTGACGGCGCGCGGCGCGCAGCACGATGGCGGGCTTGACCGATGTGGTGGCCCGGGCGGCGTTCCTCTCGCACGGCATCTCGCCCTGTGTGGATGCCACCAGCCGGATCAGGGTCTGCCACTGCTGCTTGCTGTGGGCACGCCCTTGCTCCTGTGCCCCGATAGGGTTCACCCGCGTCTCAGGGGGCGTCATGCCGGGGAACAGGGGCGCTGGTCCCCGGGATCGGCGCCGGGCGGTTGAGCAGGAAGACCACCTCGCCCCGGTAGTGGGGGGAGGCGGCCAGTGTTGTCTGCCAGGCGGGATCCCACTCCCCATCCTGCACCAGCCCGACCTTGAACGGGATGGTCAGGTGCGCCATGGCGGGCAGATAGGCCTGATAGCCCGGCACCGTGCGCGTGCCCTGATAGGTCTGGATCACCAGCTCGTCCACGGGCAGGCGATTGAGCTCTGCCACGTCCCCCGTTTTCGCCCAGTCGAGCAGCCCCGTCACGCTGAGCTTGCACCCGGGAGGCAGGGCGCGCCGCAGTTGTTGCAGGGCGTTGCCATAGCGATCGAGCTGGCGGGTCGCCGCATCGAAGTCGATCTGGATGCCCGCCACCCTGGCCCCGGCCGCGCGCCACCCCTCGTAGAGGTGCACCAGCACCTGCTCGTGGGCGGGGGAGAGGGGGAGGGCGTTGACACGCACCACCAGCCAGACCTGCCCGGCCTTGAGGGGGGAGGGAACCCGCCCCAGCTTGACGAAGCGGGGGCCGCCGGGCCTGTCCAGGATCTCCCCCTGATGCAGATAGAGGGTGCTGGCCTGTTCCAGTACCGGCTGGTGGCGGGTGGCGGACCAGAGCCAGAAGGCGTCATAGGCGCTGGCATCGACACTGGCCTCAAGGGGGGTGGCCAGGGTCGTCAGCAGCAGCGCCAGCAGGGCGCGTTCAGGGGGGCTGCTCATGGCTCACCAGTAGTATTTGAGGGATCTGGCCCACACCGAGTTGCCATAGCGTTGCTTGAGGGTGTTGAACCAGGCCTGCCGGGTGCGTTTGGGGATCTCCTGGCTGTCGCAGCTGTTGTAGCCGGAGGGGGCATAGCACTGGATGGCGCGATAGAGGGCATAGCTCTTGTCTTCGGGCTCCGCCTTGGGGTTGGCCATCACGGCCTGATAGAGGGCGAGGCGACTCGGGAACGTGGGACGCTCGTCTTGCGCCAGCCCCCAGATCATCTCGCGATCCTGCCACAGGTCGATATGGGGATCCCGGCTGCGCAGATACTCCCCGAAGCAGTTGAGGGCATGACCATCGTCGGGGCGCTGCACCAGGGTGCCGAGGGTCTGGGTCAGATCCCGGCAGTGGTAACCCTGGGGCGTCCCCTCTCCGCGCCACTGGAACGCCGAGAGGCGCACATCCCCGTTGGGCACGGGTTCCCAGGGGGCGTCGGCGGGAGGGGTCGCCTCCTTGTAATCGGCGGGGATGAGGGCCACATCCTGCAAGAAGGTGGCCGGGTCGCTGGCGATAAGATCCCGCACCAGCAGGGTATGGAGCGCAATCTGCCGCTCTGCCGCGCTCGGGCCCTGACTGGCTTGCTGGCGCAACAGGGCGGGGTCGGCCTCCTGCTTGAGCACGGCCGCGCGGATGCGCAGCTGGGTGATGGGGCTGCCCGGCTGGAAGATGGCGGCCGTGTTGCCGGTACGCACCCAGTGATCCGCCAGCACGTTCTCCACGAACGCCTGCTGGGCCTGACCCAGGGGGGAGGCCACCAGTGCCATCAGGGCCTGCTCGGCCTTGTCGAAGGCCTTCATGCCCTGCCAGGCCCAGATGCGCAGCATCTGGTGGCTGAATGCCAGGGTGGCGTCCTCCTGCCCGGGGGAGGGCAGGGCCAGCACCTGCTCGAACTGCTTGTCCAAAAAGAGGGCGTAGGCCTTGAGATAGGCCGCCTGCGCCTGGTGACCGGTTTTTTGCAGTTGCGCGATGGCGTCGTCCAGCTGGGCATCTTGCCAGTCCCGCGGCCGCTCATAGGTCGGTCTGAGACCCCGCAGGGCATTGACGAACAGCAGCGCCGGCTGGGCCGAGTCCTGATAGGCCGCCTGATGGCGATAGGCATCGCCACTGAGCAGGGTGAGATCGATCTCGTTGACCAGGGCCTCCAGCGCCGGCAAGGGTTGGCGGGTTGCCATGGCCTCGTCATAGGCATCCCGCAGGGCGCCGAGATCACCGGCCATCCACTGGATGCGTCTGAACAGTCCTCTGGTCGAGCTGGCGTAGCGCCCTTGCGGGTAGGCCGCCAGATAGGCCTGACCCTGGGCCATGGCGCGGCGAAGAGCCTCCTTGTCGCTCCTGGTCACGTTCTGATCGCCGTATTCGTCCTTCGCCTCCTTCATCGCGAGGTTGATCTCCGTGCGCATCACCATGTAGGTCGCGCTCTCGGCCACCCAGGGGGCCTTGGCCTGCTGCAAGGCGGCAAAGCCTGCGCGGGCCTCCTCGAAGCGGCTCTCGTAGAAGTGCCGGGCAGCCTGCAGATACCCCTGCCACTCCAGGGCAGCACCGCTCATTTCGGTCGCGGGGGCCGGGCTCTCCTGCTGCCCCAGGATCAGCAGACGGCTTCGCAGCAGCGACGTGCGCTCCGGGGCGGGCACCTCGCTCTGCTCGAGGGCGTCCAGAAACGCGCTGACCGAGGAGAGGGAGTTGGAGATGGCGTGGCCGTAGAGGGAGTCGTGGCCCGCGTAGTGCTCGAGCAGCGGTGGGAGGGACGGGTCGTAGGCGGCCAGCCGGCTGCCGAGCTGCTCGCGCAGCGCCGGGTCCTCCACCTCCTCCGGCTGGGGGAGGCGGGTGAGGTAGAACAGCGGCTGGCTGCGCTCGTTCAGCGGATCCGCCGGCAGGGTGAAGGGGAGGGGGTGATGCTGGGCATCCCCCAGCAGCATCAGCAGGTTGCCCCGGGTGTCGTTCTCGTTGAGATAGAGTGGATAGGTGGGGAGAGGGCAGTCGGTGAGCCAGAAGCCGCACCCGTCACCGTCACCGGAGGCGAGGGCGGGCAGTGCAACCAGCGTCATCGCCAGCACCGAGCAGTGGGTCAGAGATGTCATGGGATCGCTATCCGTTTGTGGGCCCGCGCCGTGCGTGACGCCCGGGCCGGAAAAGGGGGTTCGCAGTGGCGGGCAATAGTACGAAACAGGGTCACAAACGACAACCCATTATGACTTGGTCGGCGCTCTCCCTGTCAGGACGCCTGCGCCATGCCGTCTATTTCGGCGCGGCCTTGTCAGGCCGGTAGCGGGTCTCGGTTATCTGGTCGAGGCGCAGGATCAGGGTGTCACCCCCCTTGAGGCGATAGGCGCAGTGGGCGGTGTTACAGCCGATGCGGATATGGGGTTCATCCCCCAGCAGAGGGGACTGGCTATGGGCCTTACTCTCTGGCCAGTTGCCTTGTTCGAGGTGGGTGATTTGGTCTTTAGCGAGCTCTTCCCCCATAGGTTTGATGTGTTCTGACGCCATGATGACCAGCAAGGGAGGCAGTATAAAAACAGTAAATTTGAAGTAAGTACGTTTTAACCAGCTCAAACAGTGGAAGGTAAACGGAGCAGGATAGTGATGAGCAATCTTGCCTCCTTTTTGCACAATGGGAAGCCGCTCGACCAAGCGAAATAACCACCATGAGAGCCTCAGCCGCCATTTCACTTTGAAAAATAAAAATGTGAGCGAGAGAAACAGTCCGGCTACCGCCGTAACGAGCGGTAGCACATAGGGTAAGAACAGTTGAATGAGCAGATAAAATCCGTGAAATAAGGCGGTGTCTGGGGGGAGAGAGAACTCATCGCTCTTCAATCCGAACTGTCCTAGGTAGCCGTGGTAATAACGCATACCCACAAAGTAGACAGCCGCAGTCAGTATTGGCAAAAGTGCACACAGAATGCCGACAAATGCCAGCATGGTCCCTTTCTCTTGTTCCTCGTCTTTTACTGCCCGTAGCGCTTGCAGATGCTTCTTGAGCCACTTGCGCTTCAGTGCGGTTAAATCCTTTTCCATCTGAGATGTCTCCCTGTCCCGAGCGCGTGCTCTTTTTGCTGCTTCGCGGGTGTCAGCATCTGCCATCGCCATACATCGCCATACATCGCCATACAAAAAGAGAGAATGTGGATGCTTATATAGGGGGCTCTTCGGTGCGAAAGAGCACCTTGCCGCAGGCGAGGCAGGTGTGGCGAAAGCGATGATCAGGCCAGCCAGTCTGGGGGTGGCCCAGCACCTTGTCGGAGCCGCAGGCGCAGCAGCGCGCCCCCAGTTCATCGTCGATGGCGCATTCGGGATGCTGGTGCAGGTAGTCGGCGCGGGTGGGCAGGCGCAGCCAGTCGGGCTGGGCATGGTGCTGGTTCCAGAAATAGCACCCATAGAAGGTGCCTGCGGCGACGGGCAGGGCAAACCACCAGAAGAGATCCATGTCATGACTCCGACGAGAGGGGATGAGGGCGGCAACAACCCGCTCAGCAGGCGTGGTGCGGCTTCATTTTATCGGGGCGGGAGTGGGGCGGGATATGCCCGGATGGGTAACAAGCGAACCTGCTGGTGGTCGGGTTGGCAAGCCGCAGGGTCGGGGTTGGGGATTATCTATCCATTAAAGAGATGGGTTGTGTCATAAACCATCGTATTTTTGGATGGACATGGGGGCCTTTCCGGTCGCAAAACCTGGAGAGCGGGGAGTTTTTGTGAAAAAAAATGTGCATACACTCGTCATGCCGATCTCAAGGGAGTCATTGAGCGAATTATAAATATCAAGCTATTGATATAAATGGTAAAAGAAGTGTTTTTGTCAGGCGTTTTCAGGGTGGTTTATGGGGTTTCATAAGGAGCTTTAACCCATTTTCTAGATTGGTTTTTGCATAATCAATCGTTTATTTTGTTGGACAATTGGGGAAAACCTGGTGTCCAATCGGGTGAGCAGGTTGGCCAAACAGTGCCGTCAGCCAGTGTGTAACCCGAGATGTAAGGAGACATCCTGATGGAAAAACTTGACCAAAAAATCGACACCATGCGCCAGGAATTCGAGTCCCAGGGGCAAAAACAGGCCCAGGACAGATGGCAGGCCAGGGTCGATGAACTGCAACGGGAGCGCAGCGAAGCGCCCCAGCCGGAAGCGGCAGAACACTAGCCCCTGGCGGCCTTGTGGCCACCAAGTGAGCGCATAATGAAAAACCACCGCCCTGTTCGGGGCGGTGGTTTTTTTGCGCAGTGGCTAGAGGCGATAGAGGTTCTGGGCCGCATCGAACAGCTCCGCGCGCTCGCCGGTGCCGCCGTTGAAGACGGTGTGGAAGAAGCGCAGCACCTTCTCGTTGGCGAGGGCATCCCCTTCGAAGTAGGCGTGAGAGTCCCCCACATGGGGCTGATTGGTCACGTCCACGTAGGTGGCCGTTCTGGCGTCCAGCCGCCGGGTGTAGTGGCCGAGCCTCGCCTTTTGCTGCTCCCCCATCTTCATGCGCGATGCCATCAGGGCACCATCGCGCTCATTGATGGTGATGTAGAGGCGGTTGCGACACTGGATGCGGTCGACCCACTGGGCGTGAAGCTCGTTGTTGGTGTCGGCGGCGGCCATGATGATGTTGTCGAACAGCAGCTGGTTGGCGTGGTAGGTCGTGCTGCTCAGCAGGTGTTTGAACAGGTAGTTGCCCATGCTGTGCAGCAGCAGGTTGATGGTGAAGGGGCAGCGCTTGTTCACCTCCTTGGCAAAGTAGCGATCCCAGGCCTCGCCGTTGTCGGCGAACTTCTTCTGGGCCTTCTCTTCCAGCTGCGTCACATACTGGCCGTTGAACTCGTCGAGCAGCCCCTTCATCTTCTCCAGCACCCGGTCAAGGGCACCGGCCGAGGCCAGGGCATCGCGCTTGTCGCTCTTGTAGCTCAGCACGCCCCGGGCACCGCCGCCATTGGCGGGCCAGCTGAAGCAGAGCACCTCGACGCCGTACCGGGCCTCGAGCCCCGCGGCTCGCTCCAGCACATCGTCAAGATCGTTGTTGAAGCCGTGTACGAACAGCAGCAGGTGTTTGCCGGTCTTGAGCTTCTGCTTGGCCGTGCTGCCGGTCCCGGCGCAGCGCTCCAGCAGCTTGCGCGCCACATAGGCGCTGGCCGGGTGGGGGAGGTCGGGGTCAAGGCCGACGCTGGCGGCCATCTCGGCGGTGATCTGATCCGGCAGCAGGTCCAGCTGCCACTGTTTGCCCTGACGCCGGGCCTCGGCGAGGCGCAGTTCGTTGGGGCCCTCTGCGGGTTTTTCGCCAAAGATCTCGCTGGGGGTCTTGCCCTGCTCGTTGACCATCCGGTTGGTGACGATAAACATGGTGTTCTCCTTGTTGTCGTGCTCTCTTCATGTTCGGCCACGCCCCGGGCGCCCCGATCACTGGCAAAGAGCCTAGTCCGGATCCGGCTGCCTGTCCCCCGGCGCGCCTTGCCTCGCCAAAGGGGTTACGACGATGTAAAGGCGAACGGGATTTGGGGGAATGGCGCCTTCGGGGCGGCGAGGGCAGGAAGACGCTGTCATCACTAGAGGAAGAGGCCCGGATGGACGGGGCCTGCGCCTCGTCAGGACCAGAGGGCAGCGAGGGAGGAGGGGATCCTCAGGCGCACTGTGATCCACTCCCCGACTATGGTCTGACATGCACGCCCGCTATTTGATTATGCAAATGGATGGGCTTAAGATGGCCGCGCGCAACGATCAGATTGATAACAAACGGAAGTTAGGAGATGCCGATGGAAAGCAAAGTAGTTATCCCGACCCAGGGCCAGAAAATCACAGTCGATGCCAGCGGCAAGCTGCAGGTTCCCCACAATCCCATCATTCCGTTTATCGAAGGGGATGGTATCGGTGTGGACGTGACCCCGGCCATGTTGAATGTGGTGAATGCTGCGGTCGAGAAAGCCTACAAAGGCGAGCGCAAGATCGCCTGGATGGAGATCTATACCGGCGAGAAATCGACTCATGTCTATGGCGAAGGTGCCTGGCTGCCGGCCGAAACCCTGGATTTCATTCGTGAATACTGCGTGGCCATCAAGGGCCCGCTGACCACCCCGGTCGGCGGCGGTATTCGCTCCCTCAACGTGGCCCTGCGCCAGGAGCTGGATCTCTACGTCTGCCTGCGCCCGGTCCGTTACTACGAAGGGACCCCGAGCCCAGTCAAGCACCCCGAGCTGACCGACATGGTGATCTTCCGCGAGAACGCCGAAGACATCTACGCCGGCATCGAGTGGAAGGCGGACAGCGATGAAGCCAAGAAGGTGATCGCTTTCCTGCAAAACGAGATGGGCGTGAAGAAAATTCGCTTCCCCGAGTCCTGCGGCATCGGCATCAAGCCCATGTCCAAGGCCGGTACCGAGCGTCTGGTCCGTGCCGCCATCGAGTACGCCATCGACAACGATCGCGACTCCGTGACCCTGGTGCACAAGGGCAACATCATGAAGTTCACCGAGGGTGCCTTCAAGGATTGGGGCTATGCCCTGGCCCAGAAAGAGTACGATGCCCAGCTCATCGACGGCGGCCCCTGGTGCTCCTTCAAGAACCCGAAGACCGGCAAGACCATCGTCGTCAAGGACGTCATCGCCGATGCCTTCCTGCAACAGATCCTGCTGCGTCCGGCCGAGTATGACGTCATTGCCTGTATGAACCTCAACGGTGACTACATCTCCGACGCGCTGGCGGCCCAGGTCGGCGGCATCGGCATCGCGCCGGGCGCCAACATCGGCGACGGCGTTGCCCTGTTCGAAGCCACCCACGGCACCGCGCCGAAATACGCTGGCCAGGACAAGGTCAACCCGGGCTCCCTCATCCTCTCTGCCGAGATGATGCTGCGCCACCTGGGCTGGACCGAGGCGGCTGACCTCATCGTCAAGGGGATGGAAGCGGCCATCGCCAACAAGACCGTCACCTATGACTTCGAGCGTCTAATGGAAGGAGCCACCCTGCGTTCCTGCTCCCAGTTCGCCCAGGACATGATCGACCAGATGTGATCCGGGTCGTTGAAATGCAAAACCGGCGCCATGAGCGCCGGTTTTTTTATGGAGGAGAGCAGGTCGTCAGGTGGTTTTTTCCACGTGCTGCTCGTAGATCTGCTGCCATTTGCTGGTCTCGGCCTCATCTCCACGGGCCTGCCAGAATTCGCAGATGGAGTTGGCGAGCTCGGATGCCATGGCGTGGTCTCCGTCACGGCGGCTCATCAGATATTGTCCCAACCAGCTTTGATATTGTTTCATCGCCCGATCTCCTTATCTAAGGTGCCCAGAGGGGAGTGCTCCTGGCGTCAAGGTCGCGCAGGAGCGATTCGAACTGGGCACATGTTGTGCTGCGCCCGGCAGGTGTTGGTCGCCGGATCCGGTGGTTATCTCACCGGAAAAAGGGGACAACGGGGCGCAGATGTCAAAAAACGGTCTCTATCGTATCACAAAATAACCAGTCGGTGGGGCTGGATGACAAATCAGGCTGTCCAGCAGTCTGGCCGTCTGTGTCATGGTGGCGAGGGCTGAGGTGCCATCTTGCTGATCTCGCAGCAGAAAAACCCGCCAGGTCGGCGGGTCACGGGGGCGAAAAAAAGATCAGATCCGGGCGCAGGCCAGGTATTTTCCCATCTCCTCGGCGGGCACCATGCCGCCGCCGGTGGCCCACACCAGGTGGGTGGCCCCGGCCATCTTGGCAGCATCCAGTCCCTGCCCACTCTGCCACTCAAGGTTGGTGGCCACTCGCCAGGGGCCTGCCATGCCCGCCAGTGCCGAGGGCTCGAGCCGGATCTCTTCATCCCGGGCCAGGAGCCCCAGCAGGTCGTACATCTCCTGATCCCTCAGGGTGTAGAAGCCCGCAAGCAGGCGTTCCATGGCGCGGCCGACAAAACCGGAGGCGCGTCCCACCGCGAGGCCGTCGGCGGCGGTGAGGTTGTCGATGCCAAGGTCTTGCACCGCAATGGCATCGTGCAACCCGGTGTGGACCCCGAGCAGCATGCAGGGGGAGTGGGTAGGTTCGGCGAAGAAGCAGTGCACGTTGTCCCCAAACGCCAGCTTGAGACCAAAGGCCACCCCGCCCGGGCCACCGCCGACGCCGCAGGGTAGGTAGACGAAGAGCGGATGGTCGGCGTCCACCCTGATGCCCATCTCGTCGAACTGCTTTTTCACCCGCTCGCCCGCCACCGCATAGCCGAGGAACAGGGTGCGGGAGTGCTCGTCATCGATGAAGAAGCAGTTGGGATCGCGTTCTGCCTCCTTGCGTCCCTGCTCCACCGCCACCCCGTAATCCTCGGCGTATTCCACCACGATGGCGCCATGTTGGCGCAACTTGCGCTTCTTCCACTCCCGCGCATCAGCCGACATGTGGACGGTGACGCGAAAGCCGAGGCGGGCGCTCATGATGCCGATGGAGAGGCCGAGGTTGCCGGTCGACCCCACCGCGATGCTGTACTGGCCGAAGAAGTGGCGGAACTCGTCCGAAAATAGCGTGCGATAGTCATCCGTCTCGCGCAGCAGCCCAGCCTGGATGGCCAGATGTTCGGCATGGGCCAGCACCTCGTGGATGCCGCCGCGCGCCTTGATGGAGCCGGAGATGGGCAGGTGGCTGTCTTGTTTGAGCAGCAACCTGCCGGTGAGTTCGACACCGTAGCGCTGATTGAGCGTAGCCTGCATCGCCGGAATAGCGGCGATCTCGGACTCCAGAATGCCGTTGCTGGTGCGGGTCTCGGGGAAGGCCTCGCACAGGTAGGGGGCGAAGCGGGCGAGCCGGGCGGAGGCGGCGGCCACATCGTGCCGGGTGAGCCCCACATGGGGCAATCCTTCCGCGAGGGAGGTGGCCCCCGGATTGAACCAGGTCACAGGGGTGAGGGCGATCAGCGGTTCGAGCAGGGGGAAGCGGGCGATGAGCCCGGCAATGTCGGTGTGTGTCATGAAAGCCTCTCGGGGTGGTGACGGAATCATCCCATTGAATGGCACCAGCGTTGCCGTGACAAATGATAAAACGCGTCGCTTGGATGAGCTCAGTTGATGCAAATGGTCATCTACCCTGCTGTCTCTTCGCATACGGGTGAGTTGAGTCTTCCTGGTGAATGCAAACCTCGCCCTTCTGGTATCATCTGCCAGATAAAAGAGAGGGAGGCCCAACCATGCAACGCGATGAGCACCCAGGGGTGAGGAGCAAGCTGCTCAGCAGCCATCAGCTCGCCAGGCTCCACACCTTCGAGGCGGCGGCCCGCCACGGCTCCTTTGCGCTCGCCGCCGACGAGCTCTCCTTGAGCCCAAGCGCGGTGAGCCACCGCATCTCGGCCCTGGAAGAGGCGCTCGGGTTTTTGCTGTTCCAGCGCTTTCACCGCAAGGTAGCCTTGACCACGGAGGGGCAGCGCATCTTCTGGGCGCTCACCTCCTCCCTGGAGTTCATCAATCAGGAGGTGCTGGAGATCAGGGAGCAGGCGCTGTCGGGCTCCCTGACGCTGCACTCGCGCCCCTCCATCGCCCAGTGCTGGCTGGTGCCAAGGCTCGCCGATTTTTCCCGCCTGCATCCTCACATCGAGCTCAACCTGCTGACGGGCAACGAGCATATAAACCTGCACGGCTACGGCATCGATCTGACCCTCAACTTCGACGCCAGAACCCCGACGGGCCTGGCCATTCACCCCCTGATGGATGAATTCATGGTGCCGGTGTGCAGCCCTCAATACGCCAGCGACCACGGTCTGATGGGGGAGGTGGGGAATCTGCAGCAGTGCCGCCTGCTCCATGACAGGCAGGCCTGGGGCCTGGACACCGACAGCGACGAGTGGCGCACCTGGGGGAGCCACTGGCATCTCTCCCTGGAGGCCTGCTCGTCACACATGGGATTTGATCGAGCGGATCTGGCGATCCTTGCCGCCACCCACCACGCCGGTGTCGCCATGGGGCGCAGGCAGCTGGCAAGCCAGGCGCTGGCGAGCGGAGCGCTGGTGATGCCCTTCCCGGATATGGCGGTGCGCTGCGAGCCGCGTTATTACCTGGCGACCCTCCCTCATCGCCAGTGTCCCAAGATCCAGGCATTCATCCGCTGGATACAGGATCAGGCGCAAGGGGCATCCTGAAACGGGACCTGGTTTATTGTCTGCGAAGGTCATGGCCAGGAGCGCACTATTTGTACAATAAGGGCCGGCACTGCTGCTAAATGACTTGGCGCAGAGCGTCGCGGGTAAGAGATAACACCGTGTGCAACGGATGAGGTGAACCAGAGATTAACCGGGGAAAATAGAAAATAAAGTCTGTGAGAGTATTCCCAATAAGTATCAGGCAGGGAATTAACCACGGTGAATAATGTCCATATGGTGTCAGAGCGCTGCCGGATGGTATAAAAACATTATGTTGTTATCCAATGGGCATGCTATTCTCAAATCGTGTTATCCCTGTGACATACAAAAATAATTCTGTGAGGAAGTAATGAACGAGTTTCTGAAGGTTCTGCTGAACATTCGCAGCTTGCGCGCTGCCATTCGTGAACTGCCGTTTGAGCAACTGCAAGAAGCGAAAGAAAAGTTTGACCTGGTATATAACGAGCGTGCCGAGTCCGTTGAACAGGAACGTGCCGAACAGGAAGAGCGTCAGCGCAAACTGAATGAATTCACCGAAATGCTGCAACAGGCTGGTATCGATCCCCGTGAGCTGATCGGCAGCGTGGCGGCTCCGGCTGCGGCGGGCACCACCAAGAGCAAGCGTGCTCCCCGTCCTGCGAAATACAAGTACCAGGAAGACGGTCAGGAGAAGACCTGGACCGGTCAGGGTCGTATGCCCAAGGCCATCGCCGAGCAAGTTGCGCTGGGCAAGGATCTGAACGATTTCCTGATCTGATCGCCGGATCCGGATCTCGATAATGCCGCCTGCAGGGCGGCATTATTATTTTCAGGGTTCAGAGGATGTCGCAGTAAAACCCAATTGCGCAGGTTACTCCGGTTAATTGGAGAGCCTCGTCTGGAATAGCCATGACCATCATGTGCCCAATAAAGTTGGCGCATCATCTTCCACGCCACCTCGCCACTTATACGCACTGAGGACTCATACAGCCCGTGTTTCTTCGTCCCTTGTGAGAAACGATCATGGATACCTGCTGTGACAGAATGAAATAGCGGCGGTGGATCCTCATCTGTATGCCTGAGCGGCCCGTCTCTTTTTCATGCTGATGCATGACGCCCACCGCCTATTAATTTATCCCCTCTATTTATGGTCTGTTTGACACCGCTCTTCTGCGATATATCCGCACGATGCCGGACAATGTGCGGATGAGGCAGACACCGATTGGTGGCAAACAAATAAACCGAATGCTAGATGACGGGTTGTCCGAGTTCAGACTGAACGGCGTGTGTGTATTTTCTCCGGGTGCGGCGACGGGCCTGGACCGCCTCTGCCAGCATGGCAAGCAGGTGTTCACTCTCTTCCCAGCAGAGGCAGGCATCGGTCACTGACAGACCGTATTGCAGTTCACCCAGAGGAGCCGGTTTCTGGTTTCCTCCCAGCAAGAAGCTCTCGACCATGACGGCGGCGACGGCTTGGCTCCCTTCGCTCAGCTGGCGACAGAGCTCTTTGGCGACCTTCAGCTGGTTCGTGTGCAGCTTCTGGCTGTTGCCATGGCTGCAATCCACCATCAGGCGAGGGGGGAGTCCCTGGCGGGTGAGGCGGTCTGCTGCCTCCGCCACATCGCTCTGGTGGTAGTTGGGCAGGGTGCCGCCACGCAGAATGATATGGCCGTCGGGATTGCCTTCGCTCTTGATCACTACCATGCCGCCCTGGCTGCCGGGGGCGGTGAAGAGATGGGAGGCGGTACTGGCCTGGATGGCATCGATGGCGACCCTGATATTGCCGTCCGTACCGTTCTTGAATCCCACGGGGCAGGGCAGTGCGGAGGCCAATTGCCGGTGGACCTGAGACTCCGTGGTGCGTGCCCCGATGGCGCCCCAGCTGACGAGATCGGCGAGATAGAGAAAGCTGGTGGTGTCGAGGAATTCGGTGGCGGTGGCGAGCCCCAGTCCATTGATGTCGAGCAGCACCTGGCGTGCCAGATGCAATCCCCGATTGATGTCGTTGCTGCCGTCCAGGTGCGGATCGAAGACCAGCCCCTTCCAGCCCACCGTGGTGCGCGGCTTTTCAAAATAGGCTCGCATGACTATCTGAAGGCTGTCTTCATAGGCGGTGGCGAGTCGTGCCAGCCGTCCGGCATAGTCCAGGGCCGCGACGGGATCATGGATGGAGCAGGGGCCAATCACGACCAGCAGGCGATCGTCTTCACCTGCCAGGATCCGGCGTGCCTGATGGCGCTGGTTGTCGATGTGCCGGGCCATGTCGGCCGGACAGGGGTGCTGCGCCAGCAGCTCGGCAGGGGTGGGGAGCGCCTCTATGGCGAAGGCGCGCATGACCGAATTCAAAACTGCCATCTGGAGTTACCTTGCTGTGCATGTGTGCGATGGGGAACCCGTATGCGGCATCCTGTTGGGAGCAGACAGATTCACGGCTTATCGCAGTTGTTGAGAATGATTGTCATTATCTTGGTGTTTGTCTCAAATGCAAGTGCAATGAAATCGCCAGGCGAAGATGGGGGGAGAGAGAACGATGGCGGGGGAACCGCAGCAAAAGCAGGCCGCTTCCCCGAGGGAAGAAGCCCGCCAGTCACAAGATAAAGAGGGGATCAGCTGTCCATCACGGCGTGCCTGTCCTGATGGTAGGCGTCTTCATCCTTGCCGCTGCGCCAGTAGGGGACTGCGTAGACCCGCTGGCGCTCGGCATCCAGGGCGCGTCTGACGTGGCGGCGCAGCGGCACGACCAAGCTCTCTTCCCCGCCAAACCAGAAATAGCTCCCCTCGGCGACCATAGGCTGGGCGGTGAAATGCGCCACCAAGGTCGCGGCCTGCTCCGGATTGCCCACGAACCAGCGCAGGTCGACGCCAGCCGGCAGCGACAGATCCTGCACGTCGTCCTGATGGGGGACCAGCAGGGCGATATGGCCGAGGGCATGGGCCGGCATCACCTCCACCATGGCGCTGATGGCGGGCAGGGCGGTGAGATCCCCCGCCATGTAATAGTGCTCGGCCGTTTGCAGCATGGGGTCGGGGCCGCCCGGGCCCGAGATGGCGAGCCTGTCACCCGGTTTGGCGTGCAGGGCGAAACGACTGGCGGGGCCAGCCTCGCCGTGCAGGGCGAAGTCGATGTCGAGCTCCAGCGCCTCCCGGCGAAACGCGCGTATGGTGAAGGTGCGAATGACGGGTTTCTGGGCGGGATCGAGCCAGCGAGGCCCCTTGTCGGTGGGGGTGGGCAACACTATCTCGCACTGATCCGGTCGGGGCAGCATGATCTTGACATGAGCACCGCCACAGCTGAAGGGGTAGTCCACAAGCTCGGGGCTGGTCAGGCAGATTCGGCGCAGATGCGGGCTCACATCCTGAACATGCTTGACGGTGAGCAGGCGGGGGCGATTGGCCGGGGCGGGTTGAGACATGGGCATACTCCTGGCTGATGATGGCGCCCATTCTTGATGAAATGAAAACTATTATCAATTGGTTTGTGGGCAGAATGGGTCGCGATTGACCTCCTCGGGATGTCCATCGCGATCCCACACTCTCTGCCTGGGTCAGGTTCGATCGCTTCCCCCCAGCGCCCGATAGATGCCTGCCATGTTGTTGAGCTGGGCCTGCTGCTGTGCCAGCAGGGCGAGCTCGGCATCCCACAGGCGGTTCTGCTCATCCAGCCAGGGTTGCACCCCGGTGGCACCGGCCAGAAAACGGGCGCCTGCCAGCCTCTCGGCCTCCCGGGCATAGGCCCTCTGCTGCTCCAGATAGCGCAGCCGCTGATCCCCTTGCTGACGGGCGGCCAGGCCATCCTCCACTTCCAGCAGCGCGGTATAGAGCTGCTTGCGAAACTCGGTTTCGGCAATCTGGTAGTCGATGTCGGTGCTGGCGATGGAGAGCCGGGTCTTGTTGTACTCGAGGAAAGGGAGCGCCAGCGTGGCGCCCAGGGTGCCGACTGGATTTTGCAGCACCTGGGTCAGGGTATCCGAGGTGGTGCTGGCACCGCCGGTCAGGCTCAGGGTGGGATAAAAGCCGGTGCGGATCTCGTCTCCCCTCGCAAGGGTCTTGCGCAACCTGAGTTCGGCGGCGCGCACATCTGGCCGCCGGGCCAGCACATCGGCTGGGATGCCGGCCGCCACGGACGGGATCGGGCCCATGATCAGGGCGCCGGGAGCGTCTGCGAGCGACCCGCTGCTGCGGCCCAGCAGCAGGCGAAGAGCATTGCCAGCCTGTGTCCGCTGCTGGGTGAGGGTGGCGAGCTCCGCCTGCTTGCCTGCCTTCTGCTGGCTGGCCTGTACCAGATCGAGTCGGGTCACGGCGCCCGCCTCGTATTTGGCACGAGTCAGGCGCTCAATGCGTTCCAGATTGGCCAGTTGCTGGGTGCCCAGGGTAATGGCCGAGCCGAGGTAGGCCAGTTGCCAGTATTGCTCCAGGGTCTTGCCGATGAGCAGCAACCGGGTGGCGGCCAGATCCTGTTCGCTGGCTTGTGCCTCCCAGCTCGCCTGATCCCTTGCCGCGGCCAGTCTGCCCCAGAGATCCACCTCGTAGCTGAGGTTGAGGGAGGGGCCCAGGTTGCTGCTGGCGCTGCCATCTTTCATGTTCTTGGTGCCGCTGGCCCCGAGATTGGCGCTGACCGAGGGGGTGAGGTTGGTGTCAGCCAGGTCGGCGCCGAGCAGGGCATTCTTGAGCTTGAGCCCGGCCACCCGCATGTCCGGGTTGGCGGCCAGCACCGCCTCGACCAGGCGATCGAGCGCAGGATCCTGGAATCCCTGCCACCAGGGGCCTGCCTGCTGCACGGTGAGACCCCGGCTCTCCTGCTGCCATGCTGGCGCCACGTCGAGATCGGGTCTGTGATAGGTGCTCTGCTGGCTGCAGGCACCGAGGCTGGCGGTGAGCATCAGGCTTAGCCCGAGCCTTGATAGGTTGTGCATCATCATTCCCTCGCCAGTGCCTCCACCGGATCGAGCCTGGCCGCATTGCGGGCGGGCAGGTAACCAAACAGGATCCCGATGAGGGAGGAGCACCCGAAGGCCATCAGGATGGAGAAAAGCGAGAAGCGCATCTGGAAGCTTTCCACGAGCAGGGAGAAGAGAGCGCCGATGAGCAGGGCGAGGCCGATACCGAGCAGCCCCCCCAGCAGGCTGACCATCACCGCCTCGATGAGGAACTGTTGCAATATGTCGGACTGGCGGGCGCCGACGGCGATGCGGATCCCTATCTCCCGGGTACGCTCCACCACCGAGACCAGCATGATGTTCATCACTCCGACGCCGCCGACGATGAGGGAGATCACCGCGATGGCGGAGACCAGCAGTGTCAGGGTGGCGGTGGTCTTCTCCACCGATTTGACGATGCTGTCGCTGCTGAAGGTGAAGAAGTCCTTCACGCCGTGGCGCTGGGTCAGCAGGGCGACTGCCGCCTGCTCGGCCAGGGCGGGCTGGACGCCGTCCTTGACCCGGATGGTGATCTGGGTGAAGTGCTGCTGGGAGAGGAGACGGCTCATGACGGCGCTGTAGGGGAGCCAGACATTGACCGACTGGCTGCTGCGGCCAAAGCCGGTCTCCTGGGTGACTACCCCCACGATGCGCACCGGCAGGGTGCCGACCAGCACCACCTGGCCGACCGGGTCCACCTTGCCGAGCAGGCTCTCTATGGTCTTGCCATCCACCACGGCGACTGCCGTCCGGTTGCGAATGTCCCGCTCATCGAGCAGGCGCCCCTGGGTGAGCGTCATCCCCTTGACCCGGAAAAAGTCGTTGCCGACCCCGATCACGCTGCCGCTGCTGGTTTTGTTGCGATAGCGAAGCTGGCCGGATGTCGCTATCTGGGGGCTGGCCCCCTCCAGATAGGGCTGGCCGAGCAGCGCGTCGAGATCCCGCTCGTTCAGGGTCTGGATGCTGGCGGCCTTCTCGTCTCCCCAGTCCTTGCCGGGGAAGATGTCGATGGTGTTGGTGCCCATGGCGTTGATGTCGTCGATCACCTTGGCGCGCGCCCCCTGACCCAGCGCCACCACGCTGACCACGGCGGCGATGCCGATGATGATGCCGAGCATGGTGAGGAAGGTGCGCATGCGATGGGCCAGCATGGCGTGCAGGGCCATGCGCCCCGCCTCCCGGTAGCGATCCCAGCCCCGGCTTGCGGTGCGGACGGCGGCGCCTGTGCCCTGTGCATCTTGCCCGACAGAGGGAGCGGCCAGCTGGCTGCCATCACCTGGCAGCGGGTGGGCCGGCGCCCCGGATGGGGAGGGTGAGGGTGCGTTGTCATCGGTCGCCCGATGGCCGCTGTCCTCCACTACCCGCCCGTCACGCAGGGTGATGATGCGATCCGCATGGCTTGCCACCGCCATGTCGTGGGTCACCAGAATGATGGTGTGGCCCTGGGCGTGCAGCTCCTTGAGGATGGCCATCACCTCTTTGCCGCTCTGGCTGTCGAGAGCGCCGGTGGGTTCGTCCGCCAGGATCACCTCGCCGCCGTTGGCGAGCGCCCGGGCAATACTGACCCGCTGCTGCTGACCGCCGGAGAGCTGGCCGGGTCTGTGGTGGCTGCGATCCTGCAGTCCCAGGCGGGTCAGCAAGGTGCGGGCTCGGGCCTGGCGATCAAGGCGGGCAGTGCCGGCATAGATGGCGGGGATCTCCACGTTGGCGGCCGCGTCCAGATGGGGCAGCAGGTGATAGCGCTGGAAGATGAAGCCGAAGTGGTGGCAGCGCAGCCGTGCCAGGGAGAGGGCATCCAGGGTCGCGGTATCCTGGCCGCGAAACAGATACTGGCCGCCGCTCGGGCGATCGAGGCAGCCCAGCAGGTTCATCAGGGTCGATTTGCCGGAGCCGGAGGCGCCGACGATGGCCACCATCTCCCCGGCATCGATGGCGAGATCCAGCGGGTGCAGCACGGTCACTTCGTGCTCTCCGCTCTGGTAGCGCCGCTCGATGCCCTTGAGACGGATCAGGGGCTCGCTCACGGCTCCATCTCCCCTTCATCGTGCAGGGCCGGCTTGCCCTGCTCCAGGATCACCTTCTCCTGCTCGGTCAGGCCGCTCACCACCTCAATCTTGATGTCATCCTTCATGCCGGTCTTGATGCGGCGGGTCTCTCTCTGGTCCCCTGTCTTGAGCAGGCTGACCTCGTACTCGTTGTCGCCAGTCTTCTTGCCGAGGGCGGTCTGGGGAATGGCCAGTACCTGCTTGCGCTCGCCGAGTACGATGGTGACCTGGGTCGTCATGGCGACCCTCAACTGATGGCCGGGGTTGGGCACATCGAACAGGGCATAGTAGTAGATGGCCGCATTGCTGGTGGCCGTGGTGCTGGCCGTCTGCTCATTGATGTTGGTGGGGGCCAGTTCGACCGTGCGAAGGGTACCGTGGTAGCGAGTATCCGGATCCCCTATCAGGGTGAAATAGACCGGCATGCCCGCCTTGACCCGGGTGACGTCCGCTTCGGAGATCTGGGCCTTGACCGTCATGGTGTCGAGATTGGCGAGCTTGAGCAGGGTCGGTACCGTCTGGCTGGCGGCCAGGGTCTGCCCCTGCCGGGTGACGATGGAGACGACGGTACCATCCATGGGGGCCTGAATGCGGTTGTAGCCGAGCTCCGTCTTGGCGCGCTCCACCTTGATGATGGCGTTGTCGATGTCGGCCTGGGCGCTTTGCAGCTCGGCCCGGGTGACGGCAAGCTGGGCTTCGGCGCTCTCCAGATCCGCACGAGAGCTCGCTTCCTGCCGAAACATCTGCTGCTGGCGGCGCCAGGCAAGCTCGTTCTGTTTGAGCTGTGCCTGCTTGATCTTGAGCTGGGCGCGGCGGCTGGCCAGCTCAGCTTCGGCGGTCTTGAGGTTGTTCTGGGCGATCAGGGGATCGATCTCCGCCAGCAGCTCTCCTTGTTTGACCTGTTGACCCGCTTCCACCGCGAGATAGGTGACCTGACCCGAGACCTGGGCACCCACATCCACCTGCTCGATGGCCTGCAGTACGCCACTGGCGAGCACCGTCTGCTCCACATCCTGGCGGGTTACCGTTGCGGTCAGTACCGGGTCCGGTGTGTGGCCTGGCCAGGCCAGCCAGGTGACGAGAGGGATCAGCACAAGGGCGAGCAGGGCGAGCTTGCCGGGTTTTCGAAGAGCTTTCATTTATCACCTGAACGAAACGAGCGAAGGCGTGCAAGGGCCATATCGTGCAGCAAATGGCCCTCAAAAAGAAGCGAGCAATGTGTAAGAAATCGTGTGGTTCTGGCGGTGACGCAGTGGAGGAGGTCAAGCTGGGGGAGGATGACGGCGGGGCGTCAGAAACAAGAAGACCCGCTCAGGGAGCGGGTCTTGTGGTGTCAACCGACGGCTTTGAGCAAGGCGGCGTGAGGCTCGTGGCAGATCTGGATATCGAGGGGCAGTTTGTAGAGGAGCAGGCGGGCCAGCGAGCCCTCCATCCAGTGATGACGGCTGCCGACCAGCAAGAGGTCGGCGGGGTGGGCGGCCAGCCAGCGCTGTAGATCCGGCACCACGTCATCCACCACCAGACACTGGTAATCCACCGGATGAGACAGCTGGGTGATGAGTTCACTGATGATCGCCTTGGCATCCAGGGTGCCCTGGGCGCTGCGCTCCTCTTGTGACAGGGACAGACTATTGCGACGGGTCTTGCTGCTGTGGGTCAGGTGCAACAAGGTCAGGTTGGCGCCCAGCCCTTGTGCCAGACGGCTCGCCTTGGCCAGTGTCTCCTGCTCGTAATCCTTGCCTTCCAGCAACAGCACAATATTGGTCGGGCTCATAAGCAGTTCTCCTTGGCAGGTGCGGGTCAGACGGCGGAAGCGCGCTCCCATCCTCCCTTCCCGCGAAATGTCAGCTCAAACGAACCCGGTGTGTTTGCCTCAAGCGTCACCTTCTGTCGATGGCAACTGAAGGTACCGAGTCCGTTTACATCATCATAACAGACTGAGTTGAATGGAAAATGAAGGAGTGGGTCCGTTCGAAATGTGAATGAGTGCAACGAAGATGAGTGGCGTCCTGACCATGGCGATGGAAGCCCGACTGGGTGATGACCAGTCTGACAGACTCAGACTGAGCATCAAGACACGTGCCGCGGATTAGCCAGGGCAGCCCCTCGTTCTTTCTTGCGGCTCACGGCATCGGTCAACCAGGCCGGCGCCGTCGGCAAGAGGCTTCAACTGGCCACCGCGATGATGACTCGGTCAATCTGAAAGGGCCGACATGGACGGGAGGATGTCCCGCCCGCCCCGTGGTCAGCTTGCGAGCAACTCACGGGCATTGGCCAGGGTGTTGTCGGTGATCTGATCGCCCCCCAACAGGCGGGCCAGTTCGTTGAGCCGGGCGCCCGGGGTGAGTGGCTGCATCTGGGTTTCCGTTGTCTTGCCGTCGGTGTGTTTGCTCACCACCATGTGCTGGTGACCCTTGCCTGCCACCTGGGGCAGGTGGGTGACCACCATCACCTGGGTGGATTCGCCGAGCTGGCGCAACAGGCGGCCCACCACGGCGGCGGTCGGGCCGCTGATCCCCACATCCACTTCGTCGAAGATAAGGGTCGGGGTGGAGATCTTGCGTGCACTGATCACCACGATGGCGAGGCTGATACGCGACAGCTCGCCGCCGGAAGCCACCTTGCCAAGGGGTTGGATGGGCTGACCCGGGTTGGTGGTGACCATGAACTCCACCCGATCGATGCCAAGGGGCGAGAGGCTGCTCTGGGCATCGGGTCGAACCTCGATGGCGAAGCGGCCATCTGGCATCGCCAGTTCGTGCATGCTGGCGCTTACCTTCGCGCCAAGCTCCTCGGCATAGCGCTGGCGACTCTGGCTCAGGGCCTCGGCGGCCTGCACGAAGGCCTGGCGGGCCGAGGCCAGCTCGTCCTCCATCCCCTCGAGTCGCTCTTCGTCGGAGTTGAGGCGGGCCAGATCGGCGGCCAGCTCCTGATGGTGCAGGGCCAGCTCCGCCGGTTTGACATGGTGCTTGCGTGCCAGGTTGATGGCCTTGGAGAGGCGGCTCTCCAGCTCGTTGAAGCGCTCTGGATCCAGTTCCAGCCGGTCGAGATAGCTGCGCAGCTCGCTGTGGCTCTCCTGTACGCCGATCAGGGCTTCGTTGAGCATGCCGAGCACGTTGCCAAGCCGGCTGTCCATGCCGACCAGGGTCTCGGCTCTGTCCACCGCCGTCTGCAGCAGACCGGCGATGGTGGTCTCTTCATTGTCATAGAGCAGATCGAGGCAATACCCGCACTCCTGCATCAGCTCGGTGCCATTGGCGAGCCGCTGATGCTCCTCTTCAATCTCTTCAAACTCTCCCGGCTGAAGGGCAAATTCGTCCAGCTCCTGCACCTGGTATTCGATGAGTTGACGGCGGGCTTCCCGCTGCTGCTGCTCGGCCTTGAGCCGGTTGAGCTCGTTTTGCAACTGGCGCCACTGCTGGTAGTGGCGGCGCACATCGTCGAGGAGCAGATGATGACCGGCGTAGCCGTCTAGCAGGGCGAGCTGGTAATCGGGTTTGAGCAGCATCTGGTGAGCGTGCTGACCGTGGACGTTGACCAGCAGTTGACCCAGGTTCCTGAGCTGGGCGAGGGGGACGGGAACCCCGTTGATATAGCTGCGAGAGCGCCCCTCGGCGGACAGTACCCGCCGGACGATGCACTCACCGTCATTTTCAAGCTCGTTGGTGGCGAGCCAGGCCCGGGCGGCAGGATTACCCTCCAGCAGGAAGCGGGCACTCACCTCGGTCTTGTCGCTGCCCGGGCGCACCATGCTGGCTTCGGCGCGCTCCCCCAGGCACAGCCCCAGAGCATCAATGGCGATGGATTTGCCCGCCCCGGTCTCCCCGGTGATGCAGGTCATCCCCGGTTGCAGATCGAGCTCGAGAAACTTGACGATGGCGAAGTTGTTGACGGTCAGCTGGGTCAGCATGGTCTCATCCTGTATGGGTCAACATTACTGTGTATGCATCCAGTATATACTGGTCTTATATACAGTAAAGTGGGCAGGGAGGATTTTTGCGAAACAGGGGGAGGGCAAGGGTGTCAAGGCCGCGGCATGGGTGTGACGCCGATCAGATGGTCTGCAAAATCAACCTGCGTACCTGGCATGGGCTGAGGCGATGCGAGAAGCCACCTTGAGGGGCTCTCTTGTGGTGAGTAGCTGGTTGAGACACACTCGAAACAGTCCTGGTTGAGCCTGGGCTGTGCACAGACCTCTTCGCAAGGATGCGTCACGATGATCCATACCCCGACCCTGCTGCTGATCTCCCTGGCAATCAACCTGATGTCGGGGCTGATCATGCTGTTCATCCACTCCCTGAAGCCGGGTCGAGGCAACTTTCTGTACTGGTCCCTCTCCGCTTTTCTCTTCTCCCTCTCCATCCTGCTGCTCAGTCTGGGGGTATTGGGAGGGTATCCGGCGCTGGGCATCCGGGTCGGCGGCCTGGTCTCGCTCATGAGCATCCTGCTGTTGCTCGCCGGTTTTTGTGCGCTTTACGAGCGCGCATGGCATCCCCGTGCCGTGGGGGGAGGCGTGGCGGTGTTGCTGCTGCTCTATCTGGGATTGTCCAGCCTCGCCCCCGTGCGCATTGTGCTGGCTCTGATGGAGTCGATGTTGTACCTGTGGTGCGCCTGCCTCATCGTCTCTCTCGGCCGGCAACAGAAGCGGGTGCTCCATGCGGTGGCGCTCATTTACCTGCTGCATTTCACCATCCTGCTGAGCCAGGGGGGGCTGCTCTTGCTGGGAGTCGAAGAGCGGATGGGGGACGGAGGTTGGCTCGATCTCATCTTCTTCATGCACATGGTGCTGACCATCGGCTCGGTGTTGTTGCTGCCTCTGGTGGCCTATGTGGAGACGGAGGAGGCATTGCTGGCGCTCTCGGAGCGGGATCCCCTCACCGGGGTGCTCAATCGGCGCGGCCTCTTCAGGCACGGAGAGGGTACTACGCCTGGCCAGACGCGCTGCGTGGTGGTCCTGGACATCGATCACTTCAAGCGGGTCAACGACCAGTTTGGTCACGGCTGCGGGGATGAGGTCATTCGCTATGTGGCCGGGGTGCTGGTGGCCGAGGTACGCAAGGATGATCTGGTGGGGCGCATCGGTGGCGAGGAGTTCGCCATCATCATGGGAGGCGTGAGCGGCCAGATGGCCCGCGACATCTGTGACCGGATCCGCCGCCAGATAGAGACGGGCTCCCGGCAGGGGGCCTGCCTGCCGTGCGAGGGGGTTACGGTGAGCATGGGGGTCGTGTGCGCCAGTGCCGAGGCTGACCTGGCACTGATGCTGACCAAAGCCGATGCTGCCATGTACCGGGTGAAGGAAGCGGGGAGAAACGGGGTGCATCTGGCATTCGAGCCGGCACCGCCTCGGCTGATCGAAAGCAGCGAGGGGTAGACCCTCGCCATCGGTGTTGCCTGGCTAGAAGAGCTTGCTGCCCCAACCGAGCTTGTTGCGCAGCACGTGGAAGTAGCTGTAATCCAGCGGATGCACCAGATGCAGCTTGTGGCTGCTCTTCTTGATGAGGATCTCGTCCCCCGGGTGGACCGCCAGAGTGACCTGGCCGTCGCAGCTCACCTGCATGGCGTCGTCCTGGTTGTCCGGCGAGACCAGTAGCCGCACTTCGCTGTCCGCATCCAGCACGATGGGGCGGCTGCTCAGGGTGTGCGGGAACATGGGCACCAGCGTGATGGCGTTGAGTTTGGGGGTGAGAATGGCGCCCCCTGCCGACAGGGAGTAGGCGGTGGAGCCGGTGGGTGTCGCCACTATGATGCCGTCCGAGCGCTGGCTGTACATGAAGCTGCCGTCGATGTAGACCTCGAATTCGATCATGTGGGCGATCTTGCCCGGGTGAAGCACCGCCTCGTTGACCGCGAGGTTGCTCGACTTGCGCTCCCCGTGGCGATAGACGGCGGCCTCCAGCAGGAAGCGATGCTCGCTTTTGAAGTGACCCGAGAGCACCTGCTCCAGGGGCAGCAGATAATCCTGGGGCGAGAGATCGGTCAGGAAGCCGAGGTTGCCCCGGTTCACCCCGATCACCGCCACATCGAACCGTGACAGCACCCGGGCGGCCCCCAGCATGTTGCCGTCACCGCCAACGACGATGGCGAGATCCGCCTGCTCGCCGAGCTGCACCAGATCCATCACGTTCTCCCCGAGCAGCCCCAGGGTATGGGCCACCCGGCTCTCCAGCAGCACACGAAAGCCGCGGCTGGTCAGGTACTGATACAGGCCGGTCAGGGTCTGGTTGGCCCCCTCGTGATGGGGCTTGCCGATGAGGGCAACGGTTTTGAACGGAGAATCCATAGGTTATCGGGTCTGGGAGAGTCTTGGGGGGAGTATACCGCGCTTTGCCGGGGATTTGTCTGCCTCCGTGGCTGTTGGTGCAATCGGCCCCGAAAAGGGGCTGCCTGGCACGCGGATGGGCGCCATTGTGCCCGATCTGCCCTTTTCCCCTTGAAAGCCGGGGCTGTGTCCCCATAATAGCGCCAACACAGGGTCTGCTGGCGCGTGTCGCTTGTCTGAACGCCAGCCACCCTCACACGCAACCCCTGAATATTGGAGATGTCATGAGCCACGAAGAACAAAAGGTTGAAGCGATGGAGCAAGTGGAAGCCCAGCCAGTCGAGCCGACCGATGTAGACAGTGAAGTGACAGCCGAGCAGGCCCGCATCGCCGAGCTGGAGGCCCAGCTGGAGGCGGCCCAGCAGGCCTCCCTGGAAGAGCGGGAGCGCGCCATTCGCGCCGTCGCCGAGATGGAGAACCTGCGTCGCCGTGCCGCTCAGGACGTGGAGAAAGCCCACAAGTTTGCACTGGAGAAGTTCGCCGCAGAGCTCTTGCCGGTGCTGGACAACCTGGAGCGCGCCATCGAGCTGGCGGACAAGGAGAACGACACCCTCAAGCCGATGATTGAAGGGGTCGAGCTGACCCTGAAATCCATGCAGAGCGGCGTGGCCAAGTTCGGCCTGGTGGCGCTGGACCCGACCAACCAGCCGTTCGACCCCAATGCCCACCAGGCCATGAGCATGGTGCCCAGTGCCGACGTGGCGCCAAGCACCGTGATCGCCGTGATGCAGAAGGGCTACGAGCTCAACGGCCGCGTCATCCGCCCGGCCATGGTGATGGTGTCCAAGTCCGCTGACTGATCACGCTGTTCTCACCAAGCCCGCCGCTTGGCGGGCTTTTTGTTGGATGTGGCGCCAAAAGACGTGTCTGGCGTCATTTGGCTGTCAGGTGGCCTGTATGCAGGTTTTTTCAGGGCCGGACTTGAAGCGCCGACTTGAGACCCCATATAGGTTGCAAGGCCACGGCGGCACAAAAAATTTGATGCCGGGAGCTTGAAAGCCACAGTGGCAGGCCCCACCTAGCCGTTAACGTATCAAGGCGAGCCCCTCGCCAGTTTATTCAAAGTATTTGGAGATTCGTCAAATGGGTAAAATCATCGGTATTGACCTGGGTACTACCAACTCCTGCGTCGCTATTCTGGATGGCGACCATGCTCGCGTGATCGAGAACGCGGAAGGCGACCGTACTACTCCGTCCATCATTGCCTATGCCGATGACGGCGAAATCCTGGTTGGTCAGCCGGCCAAGCGCCAAGCCATCACCAACCCGAAGAACACGCTGTTCGCCATCAAGCGTCTTATCGGCCGTCGTTTCGAAGATGACGAAGTACAACGTGACCTGAAAATCATGCCGTACGCCATCGCCAAGGCCGACAACGGTGACGCCTGGGTTGAAGTGAAAGGCAAGAAGATGGCACCGCCGCAGATCTCTGCCGAAGTGCTGAAAAAGATGAAGAAGACCGCCGAGGACTACCTGGGCGAGCCGGTGACCGAAGCCGTCATCACCGTACCGGCCTACTTCAACGACGCCCAGCGTCAGGCCACCAAGGATGCCGGTCGCATCGCCGGTCTGGATGTAAAACGCATCATCAACGAACCGACTGCCGCGGCTTTCGCCTACGGCGTCAACAAGGTCAAGGGTGAGCGCAAGGTTGCCGTATACGACCTGGGTGGCGGTACCTTCGATATCTCCATCATCGAGATCGACGAAGTCGAAGGGGAAACCACCTTCGAAGTGCTGGCAACCAACGGTAACACCCACCTGGGTGGTGAAGACTTCGACAACCGCGTCATCAACTACCTGGTTGACGAGTTCAAGCGCGAGCAGGGCATTGACCTGCGCAACGACCAGCTGGCCCTGCAGCGTCTGAAAGATGCAGCTGAAAAAGCCAAGATCGAGCTCTCTTCTGCCCAGCAGACCGACGTGAACCTGCCGTACATCACAGCAGATGCCACCGGTCCGAAGCACATGAACATCAAGGTGACCCGCGCCAAGCTGGAATCCCTGGTGGAAGACATGGTGAAAGACTCCCTGGAGCCGGTTCGTGTCGCCCTGAAAGACTCCGGTCTGGCGGTTGGCGAGATCGACGACGTCATCCTGGTGGGCGGTCAGACCCGTATGCCGCTGGTTCAGAAGACCGTGGCCGACTTCTTCGGCAAAGAGCCGCGCAAAGACGTCAACCCGGACGAAGCCGTGGCCATGGGTGCTGCCATCCAGGGTGCCGTACTGTCCGGTGACAAGACCGACGTACTGCTGCTGGACGTGACTCCGCTCTCCCTGGGGATCGAGACCATGGGCAGCGTGATGACCGCGCTCATCGAGAAGAACACCACCATTCCGACCAAGAAGTCCCAGGTGTTCTCCACCGCCGAAGACAACCAGTCTGCCGTGACCATTCACGTGCTGCAGGGTGAGCGCAAGCGCGCCAGCGACAACAAGTCCCTGGGCCAGTTCAACCTGGAAGGCATCCGTCCGGCACCGCGCGGTCTGCCGCAGATCGAAGTGACCTTCGACATCGACGCCAACGGCATCCTGCACGTCTCCGCCAAAGACAAGGAGACCAACAAGGAGCAGAAGATCACCATCCAGGCCTCTTCCGGTCTGTCTGATGACGAGATCGAACGCATGGTACGCGAAGCCGAAGCCAACGCGGCCGAGGACAAAAAGTTCGAAGAGCTGGTGCAGGCCCGCAACCAGGCTGACGGTCTGGTCCACTCCGTGCGCAAGCAGGTCACCGAAGCCGGTGAAGCCCTGCCTGCCGACGAGAAGACCAAGATCGAGACTGCCCTGAGCGAGCTGGAATCCGCCATCAAGGGTGACGACAAGGCTGCCATCGAAGCCAAGCAGCAAGCGCTGCTGGAAGCGTCCCAGAAGCTGATGGAAATTGCCCAGCAGCAGGCTCAGGCGCAAGGCGCCGCCGGTGCTGACGCCGGTCAGTCCTCCTCTTCTGCCAAGGCTGACGACGACGTGGTCGACGCCGAGTTCGAAGAAGTGAAAGACGACAAGAAGTAAGCCCGACCCGGATGGGCGAAGTCCGCTTCGCCCATCGGCTCAGAATCTGTTCACGGTCTGTCGCGAGAGGCCGTCAGCAAGGTAAAGAGCAGCGCAGGAACCGGAGTGTATGTGAATACATGAGCACTCTTGGTTACAAACAAGCGAGCTGCACATGAGCCTTGATCACGGCTTCGTAGTAAGAGTGTGAGCAGATTCGTCAATGAATTTACGGGCGTTGGGTAACCAACGCCCGTCTGCGTAACTGCTGATATAGCAACAGGATGAGTATGTCGAAGCGCGATTTCTACGAAGTGCTCGGGGTGTCGAAAGGTGCCGACGAGCGCGAGATCAAGAAGGCGTACAAGCGTCTGGCCATGAAGTATCACCCGGATCGCAACCAGGGTGATGCCGGGGCTGAAGAGAAGTTCAAAGAGGTCAAGGAAGCCTACGAGGTCCTGACCGACGAGAACCTGCGTGCCCGTTATGACCAGTACGGTCATGCCGGGGTGGATCCGAGCCAGGGTGGCGGCCACGGCGGCTTTGGCGGTGGTGCCGATTTCGGCGACATCTTCGGCGACGTGTTTGGCGACATCTTCGGTGGTCGCGGGGGCGGTCGTCGCGGCCCGGCCCGTGGCTCCGACCTGCGCTACAACATGGAGCTGACGCTGGAAGAGGCGGTGCGCGGGGTCTCCAAGGAGATCAAGATCCCGACCCAGGTCCACTGTGAAGTCTGTAACGGCTCCGGTGCCCATACCGGCAGCCAGGCCCAGACCTGCCCCACCTGCCACGGCTCCGGCCAGGTGCAGATGCGCCAGGGCTTCTTCGCGGTGCAGCAGCCCTGCCCCCACTGTCACGGTCGCGGCAAGATCATCAAGGATCCGTGCCGCAAGTGCCATGGGGAAGGGCGCTACCAGAAGACCAAGACCCTGTCGGTCAAGATCCCGGCCGGGGTCGATACCGGGGATCGCATCCGTCTCTCCGGCGAAGGGGAAGCGGGGGAAACCGGCGCATCGGCGGGGGATCTCTACGTACAGGTTCACGTGCGCGAGCACGAGATCTTCGTCCGTGACGGCAACGACCTCTACTGCGAAGTGCCCATCAGCTTCACCACGGCGGCGCTGGGCGGCGAGATTGAAGTGCCGACCCTGGATGGCCGGGTCAAGCTCAAGGTGACCCCGGAGACCCAGACCGGCAAGCTGTTCCGCCTGCGGGGCAAGGGCGTCAAGTCCGTGCGCTCCGGCCAGGTGGGGGATCTGATGTGCAAGGTGGTGATCGAGACTCCGGTCAAGCTGACCGAGACCCAGAAAGATCTGCTGCGCCAGCTGGACGACTCCTTCAGCGGCGCCGCTGCCAAGACCCACAAGCCGAAATCCGAGGGCTTCTTCGAAGGGGTGAAACGCTTCTTCGACGACCTGACCAAATAAACGCGACCCGCGTTACCCAAGCCGGCACGGATGTGCCGGCTTTTTTTTGCCCGCCATCTGGCCTGGATCCCCCCTTATTGAGTGGATCCCGATGAGGGATCCTCCTCACAACTTCCACCAATTCCTCCTGTACAAATGTTATTCCGCTCACACTCCTGCTGAAACGGTTTAGCTGGCATATTGAGTTAGCTAAAGCGGTTTAGCTATCCTCGGCTCGTCAACAACAACAGAGCCCGGACGGGCGACAGAAGACAGGTGAGGACGATGACGATGTTCAAGAGCAAGTTGGCGCTGGCCGTGGCGCTGGGATTGGGAATGAGCAGCCCGCTGTGGGCGGCGGATGGCGGTATCGAAGCCAGGCTGGCGGCGCTGGAGGCGCGGGTGCAGGCAGCCGAGGCGCGCGCCACCGCTGCCGAAGCGCGGGCCGATGAGGCCCAGAGCAAGGCGAGCGAAGCCCGCGAGACCGCCGCCGTGGCCAAGGCCCAGAGCGAGAAGGTGGACAAGCAGACCGCCGGGGCCCAGGGCTTCGAGTTCCACGGCTATGCCCGCTCGGGCCTGCTGGTGAACGGCAACGGCAATGGTGGCCGCGGCGGCCCCTACATCACCCCGGCCGGCTCGGTGGGCGGCGCCGTGGGTCGCCTTGGCAACGAGGATGACACCTACATGGAGGCCAACCTGCTGAAGACCCAGACCTTCGACGATGGCAGCTGGGCCCGCTACAAGCTGATGCTGGCGGACGGGGTGGAGACCAGCAACGACTGGACCGCCAGCGATTCCAGCCTCAACACCCGCCAGGTGTTTGCCGAAATCGGCGATCTGGCGAGCTTCAGCGGTCCTTTCCAGCACTCGGTGCTCTGGGCGGGCAAGCGCTTTGACCGGGACAACTTCGATATCCACTGGCTCGACTCGGACGTGGTCTTCCTGGCCGGCACCGGCGGCGGCGTCTACGACGTGCAGCTGGCCGACAACTGGAAGGCGAACTTCTCCCTCTACGGGCGCGACTACGGCGACATCAGCGCGAGCGGTCTCTCCGACATCGAGAGCTACATCCTCACCATGAACAACCGCGTTGGCAACTGGCAGTGGATGCTGAACGGCCTCTCCGCCAAGGACAACGAGGCGCGCATCAATGACGGCGGCGCGGGCAGCGAAGCGGCGAACAAGGGGGCCCACACCCTGGTGGCCTACCACGCCGACAGCTTCTTTGGCATAAACCCCGGTTTCTCCAAGGCGGCAGTGCTGTATGGCCACGGTCTGGGTGCCGAGCTCAAGGGGCTGGGCTCCGACAGCGAGCTGCTGCCGGATGCCGATGCGGTGCGGGTCGCCGTATTTGGCGCTACCGATCTTGCGCCTCGCTGGCGTGTCGCCCCGGCCCTGCTGGCCGAGCACAGCCAGGATCGTTACGTGAAGGGGGACGAGTACCGCTGGGTGACCCTCAATGGCCGCCTGGCCCAGGTGCTGAGCCAGAACGTCGAGCTGGTCTACGAGGCGACCTGGCAGTACATGGACCTCGATCCCAAGGGCTACAAGGGTCGTCAGGCGGTGAGCGGCGATTTCACCAAGCTCACCTTCGCGCCGACCTTCAAGGCGCAGACCGCCGGCTTCTTCGAGCGGCCCGAGCTTCGGGTGTTCGCCACCTGGATGGACTGGTCCTCCGAGCTCGACAACTACGCCAGCTCCGATGCCATGGGCCAGAGCAACTTCACCGCCGGGGGCGAGTGGAACTTTGGCGTGCAGATGGAAACCTGGTTCTAGTTCGTTATCCCGATCACAAAAATGGCAGGCGGCCCCGGGATCTGTTGGTTAGCTAAAACGGTTTAGCTGATAATGCGGACCCAGAACCCGGGGCTGACCCCGGCAAATCCTGTGCAGCAGTGGAGTAGCAACAAGGTGACGAATCGTGTGTGGGTAATGGGGGATGCGGTAGTGGACTTGATCCCGGAAGGGGAGCAGTACTACCTCAAGTGTCCGGGTGGCGCACCGGCCAACGTGGCGGTGGGCGTTGCTCGGCTCGGCGGGGAGTCGGCTTTCATTGGCCGGGTCGGCGCGGATCCCTTTGGCCGCTTCATGGGGGAGACCCTGGCCAGGGAGGGGGTCGACATTCGCCACCTGATCCTGGATCCGGCCCATCGCACCAGCACGGTACTGGTGGATCTCGATGAAGCGGGGGAGCGCAGCTTCACCTTCATGGTGCGCCCCAGTGCCGATCAGTTCCTGAGCCATGCCGATCTGCCGGTCTTCCAGGCCGGGCAGTGGCTGCTGACCTGCTCCATTGCGCTCGCCAACGAGCCGGTGCGCAGCAGTTGTCTGCAAGCCATGGCGACCATCCAGGCCGTCGGGGGGCGGGTCTGCTTCGACCCCAACCTGAGGCCAGAGGTGTGGGGCAACCCTGCCGAGATGCTGCCCGTGGTGCGCGAGGCCATGGCCCTCGCAGACGTGGTCAAACTCTCGGTGGAGGAGCTGCAACTGCTGAGCGGTCTGGACGATATGGCGGCGGGGCTTGCCACTCTTTCAGGCCCGGCCCTGGTGCTGGTGACCCGGGGGGCGGGGGGCGTGGTGGCCCGTCTGGGTGGCGAGTTGCTGGAGTGGGTGGGACCCAAAGTGACGCCACTCGATACCACGGGGGCGGGGGACGCCTTCGTCGCCGGGCTGCTGGCGGCGCTGGCCGGGCGTTCCTCGCTGCCGACGCTGGCCGAGCTGCCCGCCATCCTGGCTCAGGCCCACGGCTGCGGGGCGCTCGCCACCACCGCCAAGGGGGCGATGACGGCACTGCCCACCCGCACCCGGCTGGATGAATTTTTGCGATCAGGCGCAGACGGCTGTTGATCTGCGGCTAGAAGCCCGGCTCGACAGCCCCTACTCTCATGTGACAAGGGCCCGCCAGCGTGGCGGGTCATAAGAGGAAGAATATGAATATCAGTGCGATAGCCCAGGATCTGGTGCCCCTGCTCGGGGGCAAGGAGAACATCGTCAGCGCCGCCCACTGCGCCACCCGGCTGCGGCTGGTGCTGGCGGACGACAGCAAGGTGAACAAGGCCGCCATCGACAAGCTGGAAGGGGTCAAGGGGTGCTTCAGCAACGCCGGCCAGATCCAGGTGATCTTCGGCACCGGCCTGGTCAACAAGGTCTATGCGGAGTTCGTCACCCTGACCGGGACCGGCACCGCCAGCAAGGCGGAGCTGACCGACATGGCGACGGCCAAGCTCAACGTGGCCCAGCGTCTGGCGCGGACCCTCTCCAACATCTTCGTGCCCATCATTCCGGCCATCGTCGCCTCCGGCCTGCTGATGGGGCTGCTCGGCATGGTGCGCACCTACGGCTGGGTCAACGCCGACAGCGCCCTGTTCGTCATGCTCGACATGTTCAGCTCGGCAGCCTTCATCATCCTGCCGATCCTCATCGGTTTTACGGCGGCGCGGGAATTTGGTGGCAATCCGTACCTCGGGGCGACGCTGGGCGGCATTCTTACCCACCCGGCCCTGACCAACGCCTGGGGCGTGGCCGGGGGCTTCAAGACCATGGACTTCTTCGGCCTGGATGTCGCCATGATCGGCTACCAGGGCACCGTCTTCCCGGTGCTCCTGGCGGTCTGGTTCATGTCCCACCTGGAGAAGCAGCTGCGCAAGCGCATCCCTGACGCCCTGGATCTCATCCTCACCCCGTTTTTGACCGTCATCATCACCGGCTTCGTGGCGCTGCTCTTCATCGGCCCCGCCGGGCGGGTGCTGGGGGATGGCATCTCGTTCGGTCTGAGCGCCCTCTATGAGCAGGCAGGCTGGCTGGCGGGTCTGGTGTTTGGCGGCACCTATTCGCTCATCGTCATCACCGGCATCCACCACAGCTTCCACGCCATCGAGGCGGGGCTGCTGGCCAACCCTGCCATCGGCGTCAACTTCCTGCTGCCCATCTGGGCCATGGCCAACGTGGCCCAGGGCGGGGCTTGCCTCGCGGTCTACTTCAAGACCCGGGACGTGAAGATCAAGGCCATCACGGTGCCGGCGGCCATGTCCTGCCTGCTCGGCATCACCGAGGCGGCGATCTTCGGGGTCAACCTGCGCTACATCAAGCCCTTCCTGGCCGGCCTGTTCGGCGGGGCCTGCGGCGGCGCCTACGTGGTGGCGGCCAAGGTCGGCATGACGGCGGTGGGCCTGACCGGCATCCCGGGCATGGCCATCGTCCAGCCCATGAGCCTCATCCACTACGTCATCGGTCTGGTGATCGCCTTTGGCGCCGCTTTCGCCGCCTCCTACCTGCTCAAGTACAAGGTGGAGTGATGAAGGAAAGCCATCTCCTGAACCAGGTTGTCCGGTCCCTGCTGGCCGGACAGCTCAAGGCGGCGGCCGATCCCCATCGGCCCCGCTGGCATCTGGCAGCCCCGGTGGGGCTGCTCAACGATCCCAACGGCTTCATCGAGCACGACGGGCGCTACCATCTTTTCTACCAGTGGAACCCGCTCGGTTGCGAGCACCGCAACAAGGGCTGGGGGCATGTCACCTCCACCGATCTGCTGCACTGGCAGCACGAGCCGGTGGCGCTGCTGCCCACCGAGGCCTATGAGAGCCACGGCTGCTATTCGGGCTCGGCGGTGAGCGACGAGCAGGGGCGTCTGACCCTCATCTATACCGGCAACGTCAAATACCCGGACGGCAGCCGCACCGCCTACCAGTGTCTGGCCCGTGCCGACGGTGAGGGGGGCTTTGCCAAGCTGGGACCCGTGCTGGACCTGCCCGCAGGCTACAGCGGCCATGTGCGCGACCCCAAGGTGTGGCACGACGGTCGGCAGTGGCTGATGGTGCTGGGGGCCCGCACCCTGGACGATCGGGGTGAGGTGCTGCTCTATCGCGGTGACACCCTGGATGCCTGGTCACTGGTGGGCCCCATCGCCGGCAGCGGGCGCGGCGGTCTCGGGGAGTTTGGCTACATGTGGGAGTGTCCGGACCTCTTCCCCCAGGGAGATCGCCATGTGCTGATCAGCTGCCCGCAGGGGATTGCCCCGCAGGGAGAGGATTATCGCAACCTCTACCAGTGCGGCTGGCTGGCGGGTGACTTCGACGGTGAGCGCTTCGAGCACGGGGCTTTCCACGAGTTGGACAGGGGATTCGAGTTCTATGCCCCCCAGACTACCCAGGATAGCCAGGGGCGGCGCCTGCTGTTCGGCTGGCTGGGCTTGCCGGAGGAGAACGAGATGAGCCAGCCCACTCTCGAGCACGGCTGGATCCACCAGATGAGCTGCCCGCGGGAGCTGTTCTGGCAGGATGAGTGGCTCTGCCAGCGGCCGGTGGCTGAGCTGGGCACCCTGAAAGGGGAGCAGACCCGCTTCGAGGGGGCGCCGGACGAGCTGCCTGCCCTGGCCATCGACTCGGCCTGGCTCGATCTGGCGCTGTGCGGTGAAGGGCGCCTCAGGTTCGGGGCCGTGGTCGAGCTGGTGTGGCAGCCTGGGCGTCTTGTGCTGCGTCGCCAGAACTGGCAGAGCGGGGAGTGGGAGGAGCGAAGCGCCCCCTGGCTTGGGGGCAAGATCACCGTCTTGTGTGACCGCTCCAGCCTGGAGTGCTTCGTCGATGGCGGGCGCCAGAGCTTGTCGACCCGTTACTTCCCCGGCGAAAATCCAGTACTTTCCGCACGTTGTGGTGGTGATGGCAGCAAAATTTGCCTCGATCACTGGCCGCTGGCGGCCTGCCTAGTACAATAGCCCGGTCTCAGTGTGCCGGGAGGTCAGGTGGAGAAGAAGAAACGGATCACGATTGCCCAGATAGCCACGCTTGCGGGGGTCTCCAAGGCCACCGCCAGCCTTGTGCTCAACGGCAAGAGTGCGGAATACCGCATCGCCGACGATACCCGCAAGCGGATCCAGGCGGTGGCGGACGAGTGCCACTATCAGCCGAGCATCCACGCCCGCTCCCTGCGGGAGGTGCGCAGCTACACCTGGGGGCTGGTGATCCCTGACCTCACCAACTTCGGCTTCGCCAGCATCGCCCGTGCCCTGGAGGCCCGCTGTCGGGAGGCGGGGATCCAGCTGCTCATCGCCTGCTCCGAGGATGACCCCACCCTGGAGCAGCGGGTGGTGGACAACCTCATCAGCCGCCAGGTGGATGGCCTCATCGTCGCCTCCAGCGGCCACAGTGACGACATCTATGCCCGCATCCACGACCGCTTGCCGGTGGTGCAGCTCGACCGCCACATCGGTGAGTCGCGCCTGCCCATGGTGATCTCGGACGCCTGCAAGGCTACCGCCGAGCTGGTGCAGGATATGGCCGAGGATTGCGGGGAGGAGATCTACTACTTCGGCGGTCTGCTGGATCTCTCCCCCAGCCGCCACCGGCTGGCGGGTTACGAGCTCGGATTGCACCGGGCCGGGCTGGAGGCCACTTCAGACCGGGTCCGCCACCGTGACTACCAGCCGAGCTCGGGCTATCAGCTGATGTCTGAGCTGGTGGACGAACTCGGGGCGCCGCCGAAGGGGCTTTTTACCGCCTCTTTCACCCTGCTGGAGGGGGTGCTGCGCTACCTCAACGAGGCGGAACTGATGGAGACCGGCATGCGCCTGTGTACGTTCGACGATCACGATCTGCTCGACTGCATCCCCATGCGCATCGATTCCGTGGCCCAGGATTGCCCGGCCCTGGCCCGGGCCGCCTTCGAGATGATGCAGCAACTCATCGCGGGCAATCCCCCAGCCCAGACCGCCCAGGTCATTAACCCCAGGGTGCGCTGGCGCAGCCGCCGTTAGGCACACGGCTTCCCTTTCCTGTGAAAAAGCCCCGCCGGATCCGGCGGGGCTTTTTCTGCTGCGCCTGGTATGAGGGCGTCAATCGGTGATGCTGGCCCGCCAGAAGATCTGCTTGATGTGAGGGTGCTCCCCGAGCGTGTTCATCAGGGCATCGAGCTTGGTGCCATCGATGGCGGTGGCGAGCAGCGCCGCCGAGATCTCGAGATCCTGATCGCCGAAGGGGGTGATGTCGAGCTCGCTCAGGGGGTAGTGGGCCTGCTCCAGCATCTGCTCGAGCCAGGGCAGCACCTCCTTCTGGTGAGCGCGGCCGATGAGAGCGGTCACGTGATAGGTCGCTTCGGTGTCCATGTTGTCCACCGGGTCACGGTTTATCTGGTTGACCAGGGGGCGCAGCAGGGTGTTGGCGGCCAGCACGAAGAGGGCGCCGAGGATGGCCTCCAGGGCGAACCCGGCGCCGCAGGCGGCCCCGACAGCGGCCACGCCCCACAGGGTGGCCGCTGTGTTGATGCCCCGGATGTTACCGGATTCCCGCATGATGACGCCGGCGCCGAGAAAACCGATGCCGGAGACGATGTAGGCCACCACGTGGACGACCCCGTAACTGCCGCCATGCAGGTCATAGATGCGCTGGGCCAGGTTGACGAACAGGGCCGCCCCCACGGCGACCAGCACGTTGGTGCGAAGGCCGGCGGTGCGCTGGCGGTACTGGCGCTCCAGGCCGACCAGGCTGCCCAGCACGAAGGCGAGCAGCAGGCTGGCCAGGGTGTCGAGCAGGGCGAGAAAATCGAGTTGTTGCCACATTCTCATGAAGGGTCTCCTCCTGGGATGCCGACCAGCCTGCTCCCCCGGGTTGTGTGAGAGATGGGGGGCAAGGTCGACATCGTGGTGAATGCAAGGGCGCGACCCCCCTCCTGACGGGGCGGGATGGCGCAGAACAGGGTAAAGGCCCTTCACGGTTGCCCGGGAAGGACCTCGCCTCATTCGAGGGTCAATGCCTGGTGGCGTCGTCCCCGGCGCGGGGGCGCAGTTCCCAGCGTACCGGGTGGACAGCCCCGACCTGGTGGATGAACTGCACCAGATAGCGGCGCTGGGGCGGCGTGCAGTAGAGGCTCAGCACCAGCACGCGGCCTTCACCGCGCCCGGGCTTCATGGACTGCAGGGGACTGAGTCCGGCCGGTTGCAGGGTGTGGCTCACCGCCGCCAGCACCTGCTCCATGTCGGCTCTGTCTTCGCAGCGGATGTGCAGCCGATAGAGGTGCTGACGCCGTCTGCCACGTTGCCAGAGTGGTCGCAGGCCCCGTCCCAGTCTGCTCAGCAGGGAAGGGGATTTGTCAGCGACAGGGTTGTTTGAAATCAAGCGCATAGCAGCCTCCTTTTGGGAAGCAGAAACTATGCAGGCAAGGTGTCGGGGGATGAGTCCGCGTCACCTGACGTCAAGTGTGAAAAGCGGGGAAAAGAGGGATCCACTTCTCGCAGGGTGGCGAGTCGCGGCAGAGAAAAACCTGCGGCTAGCTCGCGACCAGGGTGCCGACGACGAGGGTCGGCGTGCGTCTGTCACTTGATGAGTTGCCCACCGATGGTCTCCGCTAGTGATAAAGAGGCGACATGGTAGCCGATACGGCGGCCTGGGTAAACCCCGAGCCCTTGATAGCAACATATTGAAACATAATAAAAAAGAGATGAAAGCGCCGGTGAAGGGAGCCCTCTTCCCTTCACCGGCGGGCCCTTGGGGGGTTACCGGGTCTTGTCGATGCCCAGGTATTTGAGCATCAGTTTTTCATAGATGGGTTCGGTGTCGCCCACCTGCATCTTGTGCAGGAAATACTTCTCGAACGCTATCTTGGCCAGGTGGACCCACTTCCCTTTCTTGAACCAGGCGACGTTGCGCGGCGGGATCTGCGGCATGGCCACGAAGGCGGCCCCTGTGTCCCCCATGTCCGCCAGACAGATGGCATTCCACACCGCCCGGGTGACTGGGGGCTGGCCGTCCAGCTCTGCCTTGATGTTGTGGCTCAGGGTGCGCACCATGGCTTCGATCATGTAGCCGGTCTTGGGCACCCCGGTCGGAACCGGCGTCTTGTGCTGGGGCGGGATGGCGATGCAGACCCCGGCGGCGTAAATCTGCGGGAAGACAGGGTTGCGCTGGTGTTCGTCGACGATGACGAACCCGCGGGGATTGACCAGCCCCTCGAGACCCCGCAGGGGGCTGATGCCGGCGAAGGCGGGCAGCATCATGGCATGCTTGTAGGGGAGGCTGTGGGTGCGCTTGACGTTGCCATCTTCATCCAGCTCCTCCACCGTCATCACCCCATCCTTGGCCGCCACGGTGCGGGCATTGCAGATCCATTGCATGTCGCGCATGCGCAGCTCGCTCTCCAGCATGCCCTTGGAATCCCCCACGCCGTTGAGGCCGAGGTGACCGATGTAGGGTTCGCTGGTGACGAAGGTCATGGGCACGTCCTTTCTCACCTTCTTGTCGCGCAGGTGGCGATCGAGGATGAAGGCGTATTCGTAGGCCGGGCCGAAGCAGGAGGCGCCGGGCATGGCACCGACGATCACCGGACCCGGTTCGTCGAGCAGCCCGTTGACACTGTGCAGGCACTCCTCTGCGTGGGAGAGGGTGCAGACGCTGGCGGTGCCGCCCGCCGTCGGGCCTGCTCCCTGCACCTCTTCAAAGGCGAGTGCGGGGCCGGTGCAGAGCACCAGAAAGTCGTAGTGCAGGTGCTGGCCATCGGAGAGGCGGATCTGCTGTTCGAGGGGTTGCAACCCGGTCAGGGCGGCGTGGATGAAGCGGATCCCCTTCTTCTTCACATGAGGCTCTATGGGGAGGGAGATATCCTTGCGCTCTCGCCACCGGACCGCAATCCACGGGTTCGAAGGGTTGAATTCAAAGTCGGGTTTGTCGTTCACCAGGATGACGTCGTGCTGCTTGCCGAGTTCGGCCTTGAGCTCGTAGGCGGCCGACATGCCCCCCAACCCTGCCCCGATGATGATGATGGTTGCCATAATGAGCCTCCGCTCTATTACACGGCTCCTGTGAGCCAATATGTCCGCCTGCCTATTTGAGCCCCATTCGCCTGAGCACGGCGGCGGCGGGACAGACCCCGGTGAACGCGCTCTGGATCAGGTTGACCCCGACAAAGACGCTCAACCAGACAAAGCCCGGGTGGACCCAGGCCGTTAGCAGCAGCGACAGCAGCAACATGCCACCCGCGACCACTCTGACTCCGTTATCGACGGTCATTTATCGTCTCCTTTTGTTTAGTGATTGCTAATTTAGAGTTGTTTTATACAATAGAACAAATATCAGCAATTGCTAATTTAATCTTATGAGCCACTTCGACGAGATGAACCGACATGCGACAGCCGCCGCCGGCCTGCTCAAGGCGCTGGCTCATCCCGAACGCCTGATGGTGCTCTGCCAGCTGGTGGAAGGGGAGAAGGGGGTCGGGGAGCTGCTGGCCCACAGCCAGCTCGGGCAGTCGGCCTTCTCCCAGCAACTGTCGGTATTGAAGCGCCAGGGCCTTATCCGCTCGCGCAAAGTCTCCCAGCAGATCTACTACTCCCTGGTGAGCGAGGCGGCGGCCGATGTGCTGGCGGCGCTGCAAACCCATTTTTGTCACTCAGATGAGGAAATTCGATGATGGAAAGCCAATGGCTGCTCTCGTTGGGGGGCGGCATGCTGGCGGGGCTCTCGGCCCTGATCCTGATGTTGTTCAACGGCCGGGTGGCCGGGATCAGCGGCATTCTGGCCGGTGCAATGCAGTACAAGACCCCCTGGCGGGTGCTGTTTCTGCTGGGATTGGGACTGGGGGCCTGGCTGGCGCTGACCCTGGGTTGGGCCACCATGCCCGCCTTTGATGCCTTGCCCGGCTGGCCCGTGGTGCTGCTGGCCGGCCTGCTGGTGGGCATCGGCACCCGTCTTGGCAATGGCTGCACCAGCGGTCACGGCATCTGCGGCATGGGGAGGCTGTCGACGCGCTCCGTGGTGGCGACGCTCACCTTTATGGGGATGGGCGTGGCGACCGTGTTCTTTACTCACCACATGTTTTGACGGGTTGATTGCCATGAAATTGCTGACAAGTGTGTTTGCGGGTCTGTTGTTCGGGCTGGGAATGGCCCTCTCCGGGATGATGGATCCGGCGCGGGTCACCGGGTTTCTCGATCTGGCCGGTGCCTGGGATCCCAGCCTGGCCTTCGTGATGGGAGGGGCCCTGGCTGTCTTCATGCCGGGCTACTTCCTGCTGGTGAAACCCCGTCGTCTGAGCCTGCTGGGGGAGCCCATGGCCCGGGTTCCCGCTCCCGTGCTGGATCGCCGCCTGATTGGCGGGGCCGCACTGTTCGGGATCGGTTGGGGCCTGGTCGGCATCTGTCCAGGGCCTGCCTTGAGTCTCATTTCCAGCGGACAGCCCATGATATTGTTGTTCATCGGGGCCATGGCGGCCGGGATCCTGCTGGTGGACAAGGTCTGGAACAGGGTGCTGGAGAAGGCTCGCCAGCACCGTATTGCCTGAGTTTTCAAGGTGCCCATGAGCCAGGGAAGGAGAATCATGATGAACACAATCCGGTTGCTGGTGACCACCCTGCTGGTCATGACATCCACCCTGGTGGCGGCCGAGGAGGCCAAGGGGCCGCTGACGCTGACCCCGCAGCGCGTCACCGACTGGCTCACCCTGAGCGGTACCGTGAGCGCCATTCATCAGGGGACGGTCGCGGCCCAGACCAGTGGCCGCGTCTCCCGCATGCTGGTGGATGTGAATGACGAGGTACAGGCCGGGCAGCCCCTGCTCGAGATAAGCGGCAAGGAGCAGTCTGCCGCCGTGACCGGCGCCGAGGCGCGGGTGGCCAGGGCCCAGGCCCAGCAGGTGGAGGCCGAGCGCCAGCTCACCCGTTATCAGGCCCTCATCGCCAAGGGGGTGATCACCCGGGCCCAGCTCGACAACGCCCAGGCAACGGATCGGGCCGCCCGCGCCGAGGTCAATGCCGCCGAGGCCGCCCTCATCCAGGCCCGGGAAGCCTACGGCTATACCCGTATCCTCGCCCCCTACGCCGGGGTGGTGACCAGGCGGCTGGTGGAGCTGGGGGAGACGGTGGCCCCCGGTACGCCGCTGCTATCCGGTTTCTCCCTGGGCGAGCTGAGGGTGGAGCTGGAGCTGCCCCAGTCCGCACTGGCTCTCGCCGGCCAGCCGTCGGATGTGCAGGTGCTGCTGCCCGGTGGCAAGGCCGTGACTCCCGTCAAGCTGACCCGCTTCAACTACGCCGACAGCCAGAGCCACAGTTTCCGGCTGCGCCTCGATCTGCCGTCGAACACGGCAGGGGTGCTGCCTGGCATGTGGCTCAAGGTGCAGCTCAAACAGGGTGAGCGTCAGGTGTTGCAAGTGCCGGAGCCCGCCCTGCTGCGGCAAGGGGAGTTCAACGGCGTCTACCTCAAAGAGGGGGAGGGCTGGGCCCTGACCCCGGTGCGGGTCGGCCACTGTGAGGCTGGGCTGTGCGAGGTCCTGGCGGGTCTCAAGGGCGGTGACACCCTGGCCCCCGATGCCTGGACCCGTCAACAGGAGGTGCCCCATGAGTAGCGATCTGAACGACAACCATGGCCACCTGGGGCCGGCGGGTCGGCTGGCGGCCCTGTTTCAGGGCTCGGCCATCACCCCGCTGCTGGCGCTGGTGGGGCTCTTGCTCGGCCTCTTTGCCGTGCTGGTGACCCCCAAGGAGGAGGAGCCCCAGATCGATGTCACCTTCGCCGACGTCTACATTCCCTTCCCGGGGGCCAGCCCGGCAGAGGTGGAATCCCTCGTCACCACCCCTGCCGAGCAGGTGGTCTCCCAGATAAAGGGGATAGATACCCTCTACTCCTTCTCCCAACCCGATGGTGCCCTGCTGGTGGTGGTGTTCAAGGTAGGCGTGAGCCGGGAGCAGGCCATCGTGGATCTCAACAACCAGCTCGACTCCAACCGCGACTGGTTGCCACAGGGGATCGGAGTCGGTCAGCCACTGGTAAAACCCCGGGGGATCGATGATGTGCCCATCGTCAGTCTGACCCTCTGGAGCAAGCAACTGGGGGCCCCCGATCTGACCCGGGTCGCCCACGAGCTGGAGACCGAACTCAAGCGCATTCCCGGTACCCGGGACATCTACAGCCTGGGGGGCCAGCGCGCCGTGCTGCGGGTGATGCCGGACCCGGCGGCCCTCAGCGCCCATGGCATCAGCTGGGGCGAGCTGAGCCAGCGACTTGCGGCCGCCAACCGGGTGGGCAGCGAGCAGGCCGTGGTGCAGGATAACCGGGAAATCAAGGTGCAGGTGGGGCAGTTCCTGCAAAGCGAACAGGAGGCCCGCGAGCTGGTGGTGGGGTTGCACGACGGCAAGCCCGTCTATCTCGGTGAGGTGGCCCGGGTGGGGCTTGGGGAAGAGACCCCGGTCCAGCGAAGCTGGATGGGGCAGGGGCAAGCCAGCTACCCGGCGGTGACCCTGGCCATCGGCAAGCAGCCGGGGCAGAACGCGGTGGAGGTGGCCAAGCGGGTGGAGGCACGGGTCGAGAGCCTCAGGAACCGGCTCATCCCGGCTGGCGTCGAGGTGACGGTGACCCGTGACTACGGCGTCACCGCCGAGACCAAATCCAACACCCTCATCGGCAAGCTCATCTTTGCCACCACGGCGGTGGTATTGCTGGTGCTGGTGAGCATGGGGTGGCGCGAGGCGCTGGTGGTGGGGGTCGCCATCGTCATCACCCTGGCGCTGACCCTGTTTGCCAGTTGGGCGTGGGGCTTTACCCTCAACCGTGTGTCCCTCTTTGCGCTTATTTTCTCCATCGGCATCCTGGTGGATGACGCCATCGTCGTGGTGGAGAACATCCACCGCCATCGCGGCCTGGGCAAGGGGTCCCTCAAGGATCTCATTCCGGGCGCGGTGGACGAGGTGGGGGGGCCGACCATACTGGCGACCCTGACCGTCATCGCGGCCCTGCTGCCCATGGCCTTCGTCAGCGGCCTGATGGGCCCCTACATGAGCCCCATCCCCATCAATGCCAGCATGGGGATGCTCATCTCCCTGCTGGTGGCCTTTATCTTCTCCCCCTGGCTGGCCAATCACCTGCTCAAACGCGAGGGGCGTGTCGCCCACGGGGAGGCCAAGGCCGGGCTCTTTCACCGGCTGATGACCCCCTTCCTGATGGGGGCGGGTGCCAAAAGATCGAGACATAAGCTCTGGCTGGTGGTGTTGCTGCTGGTCGGGGCGGCCGCCGCCATGCCGGTGGTGCAGTGGGTGGTGCTCAAGATGCTCCCCTTCGACAACAAGTCGGAATTCCAGCTGGTGCTCGACATGCCGGAGGGGGCGACCCTGGAGCAGACCGAGCGCACCCTGCTGGCGGTGGGTCGGGAGCTCGCCAGGGTGCCCGAGGTGAAGGATTACCAGATCTACGCCGGCACCGCCGCCCCCATCAACTTCAACGGGCTGGTGCGCCACTACTTCATCCGCAGCGGCGCCAACGTGGGGGACATCCAGGTCAATCTGGTGGACAAGCATGAACGGGATCGCAGCAGTCACGAGATTGCCCGGTCGGTGCGTGCGCCCTTGCAGGCCATCGCCAGCGCGGCAGGGGGCAATCTCAAGGTGGTGGAGGTGCCCCCGGGACCGCCTGTCTGGTCGCCCATTGTCGCGGAAGTGTATGGCCCGACGCAGGCCGCCCGCGAAGCCGCTGCCCGCGCCGTACAGGCCCGCTTTGTGGCCACGGCGGATCTGGTGGACGTGGACATCTATCTGACCGACCCCCAGCCCAAGTGGCGGCTGGTGGTGGATCGCGCCCAGGCGGCCCTGCTCGGGGTCGATCTCGGGGATCTGGTGGCGACCCTCAACGGGGGCGTGGGTTATCAGGATGCCAGCTGGCTGCAGGGGCAAGGCGCCAAGTATCCGGTGCCGATCCGCATCGAGCTCGCCCCCGGTGACAAGCGGGATCTGACCGGCATCCTGGCTCTCAAGGTGCGCAGCCAGAGCGGCCAGCTGGTGCGGGTCTCCGAGCTGGTGAGCCGTCGTGACGAGGTCTCCCCCAGCTACCTCATGCACAAGAACATGCAGCCCATGGTGATGGTGGTGGCTGACATGGGCGGCCATGCCGACAGCCCGCTCTACGGCATGTTTGCCGCCGGTGCTGACATCTCGCTGCCACAGTATTACGTGCATCAGCCCGACAAGCTGGGGGAGGTGGCGCTCTTGTGGGACGGGGAGTGGAAGATAACCTACGAGACCTTCCGCGACATGGGGCTAGCCTACGGAGTGGGGATGATCCTCATCTACCTGCTGGTGGTGGCCCAGTTCCGCTCCTATCTGGTGCCGCTCATCATCATGGCCCCCATTCCGCTCACCCTCATCGGGGTGATGCCGGGTCACGCCCTGCTGGGGGCCCAGTTTACCGCCACCTCGATGATAGGGATGATTGCGCTGGCCGGGATCATCGTGCGCAACAGCATCCTGCTGGTGGATTTCATCGAGCAGCAGCGGGCGAGTGGCATGGCGTTCGAGCAGGCGGTGATCGAGGCGGCGCAGGTGCGAGCCAAACCCATCATGCTGACGGCGCTGGCGGCCATGATAGGGGCGCTTTTCATCCTGGATGACCCCATCTTCAATGGCCTCGCCATCAGCCTGATCTTCGGGATCCTGGTTTCCACCCTGCTCACCCTGGTGGTGATCCCACTGCTCTACTACAGCCTGCTCGTTCGCCGAAGTCAGAGGTAAACACAGGGGGCACGTGCCCCCTGTTTTCTGGCATCACACCGCCTCGCGGGCATCGCAGGTTTTCATCAGGGGGAAATAACGGCGATCCGCCTGGCTCATGTGACCCACGACCAGCTCCTGGATGATGAAGTTGAGCAGGGCGTCGTTGCCAAGGGTGCCCGCCTGTGCGGCCGCCATCAGCTGACCGGCTTTTTTCAGCAGATGCTGGTGCTCCTGGCGATGGGCCGCCAGCTCCTCATAGCCATATTGCGCGAGGACCTGCTCTTCGAGGAGGAAGTGCTGGCGCGCCATCTCGAATATCTGCGCCATGTCTGCCAGCAAGGCATCCGGATGGATGCCGGGATCCTGCATGTGCTCGAGCAAGCGGTTGGCCAGCAGGTAGAGCTGGCGGTGGTCCGCATCGATGCGGGGGTGGCCGCATGCGTGGGCGGGCTGCCATTGCAGGGTGCCGGGGAGGGGATCCTGCCCGGTGGAAAACAGGCAGACCCTGCCCCGGCCATGGTGCTTGGCTTGATACATGGCCTGATCGGCGTGGTGCATCAGGGTCTTGGGGTCGGTGCCGTGATCCGGATAGAGGGCGACCCCTATGCTGCCGGAGATGCGCAGCGCCTGCTGCTCAAGCTGGAAGGGGTGATGCAGGCAGTGGTGCAGCTTGTCGGCGACCGCGAGGGCCGAGGCATCCGTATCGGGCAGCATGATGACAAACTCGTCCCCCCCAAGGCGTGCCACCAGGTCTTCTTCCCTGACGCACTCCCCCATGCGCTCGGCCACCAGCTTGAGCAGCAGGTCGCCGGTTTCGTGGCCGAAGGTGTCATTGATGGGCTTGAAGTGGTCGAGATCGATGAAGACCAGGGCCAGGGGCTGCTGTGGAGCCTGCTCCAGGGTCTCCTTGAGCCGCTGTTGCAGCAGGCGGCGGTTGGCCAGGCCGGTGAGGGGGTCATAGAAGGCGAGGCGGCGCATCATCTCCTCCCGGGCCGAACGTTCGGTGACATCCCGGGTCACCCCCAAAATGGCGTCCGGTCTTGTGCTGGCGCTGCCATGTAAGGTAGTGACCGTCTCGATGGTCACCAGATGACCCTGCTTGTGGCGCAGCTGGGAGTGGATGACGCACCGGGTCTGTCCATGATCCCCCCGTTGCCAGGCCTCGAGGGAGACGGTGATGCCGTCGCGAAGCTGTTTCCAGGACTCATCGGGGAGCAGCTGGCGCAGGGAGAGGGCAAAGAGTTCGGCGGGTTCATAGCCGCTCAGGGATGCGATGGCGGGGCTGATGTAACGAAAACGCAGGCTATTGGTATCCATGGTCCAGATCACGTCGCCGCTGTTCTCCGCCACGAAGCGGTAGTGCTGCTCGCGCTGGGCCAGTTCCCGGGTGAGCCGCTGTCGGTCACTGGCCTCTTCCCGCAGACGCAGATAGAGGTGCAGGAAGACGCCGAGCAGTGCCAGCAGGGAGAAAGAGATCAGCATGGCGATGGCCACGCTCCTGTCGAGCAGTTGGCGCTGCTGACGAAGGCTCGCCTGGGTACTGTTGTAGAGAAAGGGGGTGAGGTTGGGCACCGCCTTGATCATCCCGGCCTCCTGGTAGGTGCGGGCGATCTGCTGCCAGCGATCCTGCTGCATGTAACCGGGCTCGATGATGTCGGGCTGCATCAGGGCCCGGGTTTCACGGGCCTCGAAGGCGAGCGCCTCGCGCCCGGCCCCGCTGGGGTAGTGCTCCAGGATCAGGTTGATCATCTCCTCGGGATGATCCATGGCATAGCGCCACCCCTTGAGGCTGGCCTGCAAGAAGCGCTGGACCCGCTCCTGCTGGTTGATGACCTCACTCTCCGAGGTGAAGAGGTTGTCTCCGTAGAAGTCGTAACCGATGTCGCGGGGGCTGAACACCCGGAAGGGAATGCCCTGTTGCTGCAGGGTGAAGGGCTCGGTTGTGCTGTAGGCGCTGATGACGTCCGCCTGGCCCCTCAGCAGTGCCTGGACCCCCCGCTCGTAGGGCAGGGTCTCCCACTGCCGGCTGCGGGTGTAGCGATGCAGGTAGGTGAGCAGCTCGTTGGAGCCGGGTTCGAGCATCAGCCGCTTGTTGGCCAGATCGCCCGGGGTCTGGATATCCGGCCGCTCCAGGGTGATGAGCATCAGGGGGGAGTGCTGCAACATGGCGGCGAGCACCACCACAGGGCGGCCTGCTGCCCGGGCCAGCAGCAGATCGCTGCCGCGGATGCCGAACTGGGCGCGACCCGTGGTGACTTCATTGATGACGTCGGTGCCCGGCCCCGCCTCCCGCAGGGTGACCTGCAGGCCGGCCTCCCGGTAGAACCCCTTGGCGATGGCGGCGTAGTAACCGGCAAACTGGAACTGGTGCTGCCAGGGAAGCTGCAGGATGACGCGCTCATCCGCCCTGAGGTGAGCCGTGGTCAGGGTGGCAATCATCACCCAGAAGGGCAGAAGCCAGCGTACAGGCTGGCGAGATGCATCGGACTCCGTCATACCGCTGTTCTCTCGGGAGGTGCTCTTCTGGCTAGAGTCAAACAATTTCCTGTTATTCGCAAGGGGAGCAAGCCCCAATAAGATGGGGCGCGGGAGGCATTAAAAGTCATTTTTGTGTCATTCATCACGTCAATGGGCGTCACGGCTCATTTTGAAACCTTGTTGACTCGTCACCGGCCGGTGACAAGGGCATTAGGTGTCATTCCAGGAGGGATGGCTGCCGCCTCTCTTCTCGCCTGTTAATGATAAACTGCGTGTTTTCGGCAATTCCCTCTTATCTTCTCCTGTCGTATCAGAAGTTGATGCTCTTGTCCGTATCGGGTGTCGACCTGTGGCGGTCGGGGGACGCCTTCCTTCGTTCAGGGTGGTATGGTAGTCATCCGTTTCCTGTTTCCCGAGAAGGTCCTGTCATGTCTTCCTTGCGCCTGCTGCTCTCCGACTCCCACGATCCCCTGTTCAACCTCGCGGTGGAGGAGTGCATCTTTCGCCAGATGGACCCGGCCCAGCGGGTGCTGTTCCTGTGGCGCAACGACAATACGGTGGTGATAGGCCGGGCCCAGAACCCCTGGAAGGAGTGCAACACCCGCCGCATGGAAGAGGACGGGGTGACCCTGGCCCGGCGCAGCAGCGGGGGCGGCGCCGTGTTCCACGACCTTGGCAACAGCTGTTTCACTTTCATGGCGGGCAAGCCCGGTTATGACAAGAGCGTCTCCACCACCATCGTCATTGATGCCCTCGCCAGACTCGGCGTGAGTGCTTTTGCCTCCGGGCGCAACGACCTGCTGGTGGCGACCCCGGACGGGGATCGCAAGGTGTCGGGTTCGGCCTACCGGGAGACCCATGATCGCGGCTTTCACCACGGTACCCTGCTGCTGGACGCCGATCTCGGTCGCCTCGCCCACTACCTCAATCCCGACCCCAAGAAGCTGGCGGCCAAGGGTATCAGCTCGGTGAGAAGCCGGGTGGCGAACCTTGGCGAGCTGTTGCCTGGCCTGGGTCATGAGCAGGTGGTGCAGGCCCTGTGCGACGCCTTCTTTGCCCATCACGGTGAGGTGGTGCAGCCCGAGCATATCTCCCCCGAGCGGATGCCCGACCTGCCCGGCTTTGCCGAGATCTTTGCCCGCCAACGCAGCTGGGAGTGGAACTTCGGCCATGCTCCCGCCTTCAGCCACCTGCTGGAGGAGCGCTTCCCCTGGGGCGGGGTCGAGCTTCATTTCGATGTGGAGAAGGGGGTGATAGGGCGGGCACAGATCTTCAGTGACACCCTGGACCCTGCGCCTCTGGATGACCTGGCCGCACGCCTGCCCGGGGTGGCCTATCGTCCCGAGGCCATCGACGAGTTGCTGCGTCAGTGGCGGGCGACGTTTTCGGCCAACCCCGAGCTGGAAGGGTTTTCGGCATGGCTGCTGACCGCCCTGCGCTGACCTTGCCCATGACCAGGATCACAAGATGAACAGGGGAAAAGAGGGAAGAGGGGGCGCGGCGCCCGTCAGGGCGCCAACATGACAAAAAGTAGGGCAGACCATTAGTTATTGTCTCTGTTGATAGAGGTGTCACTGGAGTATAAAAACCGCACCTCAGCAGTATCAATGGTATAAAAATGAATCACTTGGTCTATCTGAAAGATGAGGGCGTCAACGCCGTCTCCCCCGAATTCGCCCGCCATTTTGCCACCGTCAAAGCCCACTTCTTCTCCCGCAATCCCGATCTCTGGCCGGTCTTTCGCGAGCCCGGCTTTGCCACCCTCAACGAGTTTCGCGCCCGTGGACTGGCGCCGGATGCGCGGCTCAATGCCTGGCCAGATGGTCGCGCCCGCCTGGCGGATCTCTGCGAAACCATGCCAGTGCCAGCCACCATGCGCACGCCGGGGGAGCCCATGGCGGAGCTGCTGTTTGCCGGCGCCTTGTCAAAGGATTGGGAGAACCCCTCCAGCGTCGAGAACGTCATCACCATGTCGGCGGATCCCGCCATCTATGGCGCCCAGATGGGCATATTGGCCAACCCCAACCTGGTCTACTCCGAATACGCCGGGGTGGCGGAGGAGCTCGAGAAGAAGGTGGTGCGCCAGATAGCGCTGCTGGCGGGTTATGACCCAGCTCGCGCCACCGGCATCTTCACCCAGGGGGGGACGTTTTGTAACCTCTACGGCTACCTGCTCGGCATCCGCAAGAGCCTGCCACAGGCCAAGCACAAGGGGTTAGGCCACTATCAGGATTACCGCATCATCAACTCCCAGGGCGGCCACTACTCCAACATCACCAACCTTTCCCTGCTCGGGGTGGACATCGAGAACAAGACCATCCGCATCCAGGTGGGCGAGAACAACGACATCGATCTCGACCACCTCGAGCGCACCCTGACCGCCTGCTTCGCCCTCAAACACGTGGTGCCCACCATCATGCTCACCATGGGCACCACCGACACCTTCGGGGTGGATAGGGTCAAACCCGTGGTCGAGCTGCGGGACAGGCTGTGCGAGCGCTTCGAGGTGGCGGTCAGGCCCCACATCCACGTCGACGCCGCCATCGGCTGGTCGATGATCTTCTTCCTGGACTACGACTTTGCCGCCAACCCGCTGGCCATCAACGCCGCCACCCTGGCGGGGATCGAGCGCAACGTGAGCCGCTTCGCCGAGCTCAGATACGCCGACTCCTTCACCGTGGACTTCCAGAAGTGGGGCTATGTGCCCTACACCTCCAGCTTGGTGATGATAAAAGAGCAGGACGATCTCAAGGCGATGGAGAACGACCCGGAGAACTTCTCCTACTTTGAGCGGGACATCCAGGGTCAGACCCACCTGCAATCCACCATCGAGTGCTCCCGCGGGGCGAGCGGCCTGTTCGGTGCCTATGCGGCCCTCAACTACCTGGGGGTGGAGGGGTATCGCACCGTGCTGGCCCACTGCCTGCAAAACGCCAACTACTTCCGCTTCCGGTTAAGCCAGCTCGGCAACGTCAAGCTGGTGGCCCAGGAGAACCAGGGGCCCAGTGTCGGCTTCAAGATCTACAACCCAGAGTGGGTACAGGACCCCGAGGCCGAGTTCGCCTTCGAGCTGGCCCGCTCCAGCGATCCCGCCTACAAGGCGCGCCTGCAGCGCAACACCGACTACCACCGCAGCCTGTTCAAGGGACGCGGCAAGGTAGGGCTCTACACCAACTGGGTGGAGGCGGTGGCACACTCGGAATACGACGAGCGCGGCAAGTATTCCTACATCGCCGGGGAGAAGGCGGTCTTCATGAACCCCGCCTGCGGCCGCGAACAGATCGACGCCTTTATCGCGCATATTCGTGGCTGAAATAGCCACATGTTGTGATGTCATAAATAAAGACGGCGGGATAATCCCGCCGTCTTTTATTGAAATGACTCCGCTTACTGTTTCTGGATGGCGGTCACGGTGAGCTTGCCGGCCGGGTTCTCGGCGTGAAAGCGCACCGCATCCCCCACCTTCAGATCCTTGAGCAGGTCCGTATCGGCCACCCGAAAGACCATGGTCATGGGAGGCATCTTGAGGTTGGTGATCGCCTCGTGCCTGATCCCGACCTTGCCGCTCGCGGCATCGAGGCGGGTGATGGTCCCCTTGATCAGGGTCTGCTCGGTTTGCATGGCGGCCATGTCGTGGCCCTCATGGTTCATCCCCTCCATTTGCGCCATGTCGTGCCCCTGGTGGTTCATCATCTCCTCTGCCTGCAGGCTGGTGTTGGTGGCAAGGCCGAGCAGCAATGTCAGGGTCAACGTCTTGTAATTCATGATCTTTTCCTCGTCGTTTATTCAAAGTCGGTGGTGAAGTCGGGTCAATCGGCTTGCCGGGTTTCGGTCTTGCCAAGGCTGCGGCTACGCCACAGGTAATAGGCGGCGGGCAGCACCAAGAGGGTCAGACCTAAGGCGCTCACCATGCCGCCAATCATGGGGGCGGCGATGCGCTGCATTACTTCGGAGCCGGTGCCGTGGCTCCACATGATGGGCAGCAGGCCGGCGATAATGGTGACCACCGTCATCATCTTGGGACGCAGGCGCAGGGCGGCGCCCTGGATCACCGCCCGGTGCAGGCCCGCCTTGTCCGGCTTGCCGCAGGCCACGAGGTCATCCCAGGCATGGTTGAGGTAGACCAGCATCAGGACGCCGGTTTCCACCGCTACCCCGGCCAGGGCGATAAAGCCCACCCCGACTGCCACCGAGAGGTTGAAGTCGAGCAGCCAGAGGGTCCAGATCCCGCCCACCACCGCCAGTGGCAAGGTGGTGAGAATGAGCAGCACCTCCTGAACGCGGCGAAACGCCAGATAGAGCAGCAGCACGATAATGGCGACCGTGAGCGGCACCACGTAGGCGAGGCGCGCCTTGGCCCGCTCCATGTATTCGTATTGGCCGGACCAGGTGAGGGCGTAGCCCGCCGGCAGCACCAGCTGCTTGCCCACTTCGGCCTTGGCCTCTGCCACGAAAGAGCCGATATCGCGACCGCGAATATCGACGTAGACCCAGCCGTTGAGGCGCGCGTTTTCACTGCGCAGCATGGGGGCCTCATCGCTGATGTAGACCCGAGCCACATCCGCCAGCGCGATGCGCGCACCGCTCGGAGTCACCATCGGCAGCAGCTCGAGGCTCGCCACCGAATCGCGATAGCTCTGGGGATAGCGCAGGTTGATGGGGTAGCGCTCGCGCCCCTCGATGGTCTGGCCCACCTCCATGCCGCCCACCGCGGTGGCGAGCACCGCCTGTACGTCGGCAATGTTGAGGCCGTAACGGGCCGCTTTCAGCCGGTCGATATCCACCTTGACGTAACGGCCGCCCGCCACCCGCTCGGCGTAGACCGATGAGGCGCCCTTCACCTTGCCGACTACTTGCTCAAGCTTTTGGCCGAGCTGCTGGATCACCTTGAGATCCGGCCCCGCTATCTTGATGCCGACCGGGGTCTTGATGCCGGTGGCCAGCATGTCGATGCGGGTCTTGATGGGGGGCACCCAGGCGTTGGTGAGACCGGGGAAGCGGATGAGGGAATCCAGCTCCTCTTTGAGCTTCTCCGGGGTCATGCCGGGGCGCCATTGGTCGCGTGGCTTGAGCTGGATGCTGGTCTCCATCATCACCAGATCGGCGGGGTCGGTAGCGGTCTCGGCTCGACCCGCCTTGCCGAACACGTTTTGCACCTCGGGCACGGTACGAATAAGCTTGTCGGTCTGCTGCAAAATCTCCCGCGCCTTGCCCACCGAGATATTGGCTGCGGTGGTGGGCATATACATGATGTCCCCCTCGTCCAGCGGCGGAATAAACTCGGAGCCCAGGTACTTGAGCGGCCAGAAGCCCGCCACCGTCACCACGGCGGCGACAGCCAGAGTGGTTTTCGGACGGGCCAGCACGGCCTTGAGCAGTGGCACATAGCCCTGACTTAGCCAGCGGTTGAGCGGGTTGGCCTGCTCCGCCAGCACCTTGCCACGGATGAAGTAACCCATGATCACCGGCACCAGCGTGATGGCGAGCCCGGCCGCGGCGGCCATGGCGTAGGTTTTGGTGTAGGCGAGCGGGTGGAACATCCGCCCCTCCTGCGCCTCCAGCGCGAACACCGGCAGGAAGCTGATGGTGATGATCAGCAGGGAGAAGAAGATGGCGGGGCCCACCTCTATGCTCGCCTCGGTGATGATGCGCCAGCGGTTCTTGTCGGTGAGCGCCTCCCGCTCCATGTGCTTGTGGACGTTCTCGATCATCACGATGGCGCCATCCACCATGGCGCCGATGGCGATGGCGATGCCGCCCAGCGACATGATGTTGGCGTTGATCCCCTGCAGGTGCATCACGATAAAGGCGGTCAGGATGGCGATGGGCAAGGAGATGACCACCACCAGCGACGAGCGCAGGTGGAACAGGAAGGCGAGGCAGACCAGCACCACCACGGCGAACTCCTCCACCAGCTTGCCGGAGAGGTTGTCGATGGCGCGCTGGATAAGGTCGGAGCGATCGTAGACGGTGACGATCTCTACTCCTTCCGGCAGGCTGCTCTTCAGCTGGGCGAGCCGCGCCTTGACCCCGTCGATGGTGTGCTGGGCATTCTCGCCATAGCGCATGACGATAATGCCGCCCACAACTTCCCCTTCGCCGTTGAGCTCGGCCAGACCGCGCCGGCTCTGGGGCCCGGTGACCACATCCGCCACGTCACCCAGCAGCAGCGGGGCGCCGCGCACATTGGTACCGAGCGGGATCTGCTTCAGATCCTCGACGCTTTTCAGATAGCCGTTGGAGCGCACCATGTACTCCGCTTCCGCCATCTCGATGACGGAGGCGCCGGTCTCCTGATTGCCCTGCTTGATGGCGGTCTCGATAAGGGAGAGCGGGATGCCGTAGGCGCGCAGCTTGTCCGGGTCGACCCGCACCTGATACTGGCGAACCATGCCACCCACGGTGGCGACTTCGGAGACCCCGCCCACCGTCTGCAACTCGTACTTGAGGAACCAGTTCTGCAGTGAGGTGAGCTGGCTGAGGTCATGCTTGCCGGTTCTGTCCACCAACGCGTACTGATAGACCCAGCCCACCCCGGTGGCATCGGGGCCGAGCTGGGGTCGGGCTGAGGCGGGCAGGTTGGGGGCAACCTGGCTCAGATACTCCAGCACCCGGGCGCGGGCCCAGTAGAGGTCGGTGTTGTCGTCAAACAGCACATAGACGAAGGAGTCGCCGAAGAAGGAGTAGCCGCGCACCGTGGTGGCCCCCGGCACCGCCAGCATGGCGGTGGTGAGCGGGTAGGTCACCTGATCCTCCACCACCTGCGGAGCCTGGCCCGGATAGGAGGTCTTGATGATCACCTGCACGTCGGAGAGATCCGGCAGGGCGTCCACCGGGGTCTGTTTGACCGACCAGAGCCCCCAGGCGGTGAGCATGACAGTCAGCAGCAGCACCAGAAAGCGGTTGCCGATGGACCAGCGAATGATGGAAGGGATCATGACTTGGCTCCTCCCTCTTGGCGTGGCGTGAACGGCAGGACATGGTCGCTAGTAAAGCGGCAAGATATCGACGGGATCATGATTTCTTCTCCATCTCGGGCATCGCCATCTGATGCTGGCTATGGTCCATGCCTTCCATCTTCTCCATCTCATCCGTTGCGGGCTTGGCGGTGTCGCCAGTTGCCGGCGCTTGCTCCTGATGGATGGTGGTGATGCGGTACTCATCCCCCTCCTGCATCACTTGCAGGTGCAGGGTCTGTCCCTCGGCCAGCTTGCTGATATCGACTCCGTCGGCGACGGTGAACTCCATCTCCATGGCGGGCCACTGCCACTCGGGGATGGGCTGGTGAGAGACCATCAGGGTGCGGTTGGCCAGATCGATGCTTTCAACCTCGCCCTGGGTCCATACCTGGGCGGGGCGCACCGCCGTCATGCGCAGGAAGTCCGAATCGATAGCCGATTCGGAGTCGAGCAGGAACTGGGCCGAGCTGACGATGCTGTCCCCCGCTTCAACTCCTGCCTTGATGGCCACCTTGTCGCCAAACTGGGGGCCCAGAGTGACGGCCACCGATTTGAAGCTGCCATCCCCCAGCGCCAGCACCAGCCGGTCCTGGCTGCCGGTGCGGATCACCGCTTCGCTCGGCACAACCAGTTGCGGCTCTCCCTTGCCCGCCTGAATGGTCACTTTGGCGAACATATTGGGCTTCAGAAACTCGTCCGGGTTGGCAAAGCGCAGCCGCACCTTGAGGGTCCGGGTGGCAGCATCCAGGGTCGGGTAGAGGTAATCGACCCGGCCCTGCCAGTGGCGGCCGGGGGCGTAGTCCAGGGTCATGGTGACCGGATCGCCCACCTTCAGCTGGGCGGCCTGGCGCTCGAATACCTCGGCGCTCACCCACACCTGCTGTAGGGTGCTGATGTTAAAGAGCGCCGCGGCGGGCTCCACATACTGGCCCTCGCGCACCTTCAGCTCGGAGACATAACCGCTGCTGGGGGCATAGATGCGCACCGTCTCCTGCACCTGGCGGCTGCGCTTGAGGGCCGCAATCTGATCCGCCGGCACCTGCAGGGACTTGAGCTTGCCCTCGGCGGCGCGCAGCAGCAGGGGGTTGGCGGTGTTGAGAGCCAGCAGATACTCGTGCTGGGCGTTGACCAGATCCGGGGCGTAGAGCTCGTAAATCAGGCGGCCTTTGCTCACTTGCTGCCCCTCGCTCTTGATGGCGAGGGTGCGGATCCAGCCCGCCATGCGGGCGTTGACGGCTTCCAGCTTGTCTTCGTCATAACCGACGTAACCCACCGTCTCGAGCTGCTGGTGGATGGGGAGCTTCTCCACCTTGGCGAGCCGCACCCCAAGATTCTGCTGGATCTCGGGGCTGATGGTGACGGTGCCCGGTGAGCCGCCCTGTTTTTCCTCATAGACGGGGATGAAGTCCATCCCCATGTTGTCTTTGGCGGGGGCATCGCGCTTGTCGCGCGGATCCATGGGGTTGACCCAGTAGAGGGGCGTCTTCTCCTTGGCTGCAGTGCCAGCGGTGGTCTGTTTGGCGGCCCAGTAGCCGCCACCGGCGCCGAGGGCGAGCAGCAGGGCGGACATCAACAGCGTCTTGTTCATGACAAGCCTCCGACGCGAGTCTGCATGCAGAAAGTGCAGGAGGATAAGGTGCCCGCGAAGGCAGCAACCTTGGACGGTGAAAAGTGGGCTGGTGACATAATACGTCTTCTCTTTTGCAGGCCGCCGGTCGGGTGAGGTGCAAGGCATCACCCAAGGGGCTGGCGGCAAACGGGGCGTTGCTGACGAGTCAGCGGACGCACGGCTCCCTGTTGCTGGCGGGGCCAGTCGTCACAGGGTCAGGCAAGGCGGCAGAAAACGGGCAAGCCGAGGCTTGCTGTTGCCGCGAGAGAAGATCTTTCTAGTGGCGCAGCACCGACAACATCAGGTGTCGGCGCGGCCAGGAGGGAGGGTGGGTACCGCGGGATCGCAGGAAGGGATCCCGCAACCAGTTGTCCAGCAGGGGGGCGAGGCGCCACGAAGGGAGCAACAGCAAAGGAAGCAGCAGCAGTGACAGCAGCAGGCCCAGCAGGGGCGGCGCACTGGTGGCGCCGAAGACGCCGCTCTGCATCTGGCACTCCTCCCCGGGCGGGGCCGCCTCACTCTGGGGGCCGCCGTGGCAGGAGAGGGAGGCTGTGTCGGCCTGGTGCATGGCGGAGTGCTGCACAGGCTCGCTCTGGTGCAGTCCATGAGACAGGGGGGACTGCGCCGGAGCCAGGATGGATGCGGATGCGTCACTTGGCAGGGCGGTGGCCGCCCCATGCCAGCCGATGCACAGGGTGAGATTGCAGACGAGCATCAGCCCCAGCAACAGCCGGGCGATGAACGTGGTGGGCAATCTCGATGAGAGCATGGGTGGCTTCCCTGTGACGAATGGGCCGAATCTAAACCTTGCCGAAAGGAGAAGGTCAAGGCCTGGCAAGCGCCGTCTGCCTGGGAATTGACATGGATTAAGAGAGGGCAGGGCAGTGAACAAAAAAAGCCCCCACATGGGCGGGGGCAGGGGCTTTTGGCGAGGGCGAGCCTGACGTGGGGATCAGGCGAAGCAGGTCCAGATGGGGGCGTGATCCGAGGGCTTGTCGATGCCGCGCAGCTCGTAGTCGATGCCGGTCTCGGTCACTTTGTCCTTGAGGGCGTCGGAGGCCATGATGAGGTCGATGCGCAGGCCCCGGTTCTCGTCAAAGCCCCTGGAGCGGTAGTCGAACCAGGAGAAGCGCTCGCACTCGGTGGGGTTGGCGGCGCGGAAGGTGTCGGTGAGGCCGAACCCCTTGAGGCGCTCCATCCATTCCCGCTCGATGGGCAGGAAGGAGCACTTGCCATCCCGCAGCCAGCGCTTGCGGTTCGCCTCGCCGATGCCGATGTCGAGATCCGTGGGGGAGATGTTCATATCCCCGATCAGCGCTATCTGGTCGTCCGGGGTGTGGTGGGTCTCGAGGTAGTGCTGCAGGTCTTCATAGAACTTCTGCTTGGCCGGGAACTTGGTCTCGTGATCCTGGCTCTCCCCCTGGGGGAAGTAGCCGTTCATCACCTTGATGACGGAGCCGTCTTCCCGCTTGAAGCTGGCCATGATCATGCGGCGCTGGGCATCTTCCGGATCGGTGGGGAAACCCTTTTGCACCTCGATGGGAGCCTGCTTGCTCATGATGGCGACCCCGTAGTGCCCCTTCTGGCCGTGGAAGACCACGTGGTAGCCCATGGCCTCCACATCCGCGACCGGGAAGGCTTCGTCGTGCACCTTGATCTCCTGCAGGCCGATCACGTCCGGCTGGTGCTTGTCGATAAGGGCTTGCAACTGATGAAGGCGTGCACGCAGGCCATTGATATTGAAAGAGATGATCTTCATGTTCGGGGTGCTCATGTCGTTTTTGTTCGTCGCTTATTGGACTAGGAATCCGCGATGGATGCAAGTTCGGGGGCTGTGACTGGCGCAGCGACTCGGGAATCTGTTCACGATCTGTCGCGAGAGTCTGTCAGCAAGGTGACGCGCAGCAGAGGAACCTGAGTGTATATGTATACATGAGAGCGCCTGGCGACACACAAGCGAGCAGCACATGAGCCTTGGACGCGGCCTCCCAGCAGGATCGTGGACAGGTTTCTAGCGGGTCATCTTCTTGACAAACACCACCACGAACAGTGCCAGCGTGAAGCTGCCGGTAAAGGCTTCGAAGGCGGCGAAGATCCGCGACAACCCCACCGGGGTGAAGTCCCCATACCCCAGCGTCGTGAAGGTCACCACGCTGTAGTAGAGGCACTCCATCAGGAAGATGGCGTTCTGCTCCAGGGGGGCGTCCGGTCGATAGATGAGGTGGGTGCCCGCGAAGTTGAGGCCGCAGAAGAAGTAAAAAATGCTGCAGATGACGATGAGCAGCAGGGAGAAGAGAACCACCCGCATGGGGGCCTCGCCGTAACCGCAGAAGAGATCCACTATCCAGGAGGCGAAACGGCGGTAGGACCAGAACGGCATCTGCAGGCGGCGCATGGTGAGCTCCTGCTGGATGTAGCGACCGGACATGGTGAAGATGCCCTGGGCCTCCGAGGCCTTGCGCAGATCCCGGTAGGTCTCCTCCGCCTCCTTGAACCAGACGCGGGCCTGCGCCGGGTCCCGCTCGCGGCGCCCCTTTCTGTCCTGCATCAGCCGCTTGCCCGTCTCCAGGTTGTCGAGGCGGGTGTTCTTCCAGCGGATGCCGAGCAGGTTGACGTCGTCGAGGGTGGCGCAGTGGAGGTTCGCTTCGCTCAGATCGGCCTTCATCAGGCTGCCGCCCTTGATGCGAATGCCGTAGAGATGGGCACCTCGCAGGTTGGCGCGATAGAGGTTGCACTGCTCCAGCAAGAATCCCTCCGGACCCTGCCTGTTCACCAGGTTGAGATCCGCCAGCTCGGCGCGGGCCAGTTGCAGGCCGTGGCACAGGCCTCCCTGGCGCACATAGCGCTCCAGCGCCTCGGCGGTATCAGGGGTGTTGTGGGCCGCAGCGGGGTCGTGCCAGCGGCAGAGATCATGATCCCCTGCCTCTTCGGTGCAGTGGCGGCCATCGGCCACCAGGTATCGGCACATTGCCATGGTGTTGCCCCTCCCTTCCCTGAGTCAGTATCAGCATAGGTGAGGGGAGGAGGGGGATTCAGCTGTGCTGATGATATTCCTGGCGCAGCTTGCGAAAACGTTCCTGCTGGGCGGGGTTGAGGGGGATGCCTTCCAGCACCTCCAGGGTCTCCTTGCACTCGGCGCCAAACTCCGGGCTCTTGCGGTTCTTCTGCATGAGTTGCAGCAGCACCTGGATCTTGTTGAGGGCGGCGCCGGTATTGGCGGGCGCCCGGCGCAGGGCCTCGCGAAAGTGGCCGAGGGCCTGCTCCAGCTCTCCGGCCTGATAGGCCTTGATGCCCAGATCGTTGAGCTGCTGATAGCGCTGGCGCCGCTCCTGCACCGTCTTGTCATCCCGGGTTACCTGGATGCAGGTGGTGAGCAGCCGATCCTCATCCTCCGCCAGCAGGGGTTGCAGGCTCTCGGCGTACTCGAACTCCCCGAGCTGATAGAGGGCGAGTATGGTCTCGCCAAGGAGAGCCGGAGGCATGGTGGCGGGCTCGTCCAGCCAGTTCTGGTTGGCGCGATAGAGCATCTTCTTGCCCTTGAGCAGCTCCCCCAGGGCGATGCGCACCCGGGCCTGGCAGATCTGCTCGAACACCGGGTAGTTGAACTCCGACATCATCAGGGAGTCGCGGATGCGCGACAGGGCTGAGTTCACCTGCTTTTGCAGGTTGGCGATGTGGTAGCCGTCGTTGCTGTTGAGGGCGTACAAGGTGAGGGTCTGGATATAGGCCCCGAGATAATGCGGCGTGCGGTGGATCGAGTTGCGCGACAAGTCGATGAGGGCGAGCAGCACGTCCTTGGCCTGGGCGTAGTCGTGCCGTTGCAGGCACACCTCCGCCAGACGGCGGGAGAGCTGCACCGACTGGGGAGAGATGTCCACCGCCCGGCGCAGCTCCTGCTGGGCCTGCTCGTCATTGCCCAGCGCCAGCAGGGACTCCGCGAGCCAGAGGTAAGCCTCCACCATCAGGGGGGTGTGTTTCAGGGTGGCTTGCAGGTGGCTTACCGCCTCCTCGTGCAGACCCAGGGTATGGCACGCCTTGCCCAGGGTGAGGCGAGCCCAGCTGTTCTCCTGCCCCGCCAGCAGCTGGCGCATCAGGCTGCGAGCCTCCTTGGCCTGGCCCAGCTTGAGCTGGGTGTCGGCCTGCAGGCAGCGGCAGAAGTTGGCAAAGCGGGGCACCGCGTCCGCCTGTTTGGCACAGGCCTCCACCAGGGCAGGCAGATCGTCCCGGGTGAGGGCGCTGAAGACGCTCTCCAGCGCCTGGCGCCGGGCGAGGGCGCGTTTGAGACGAAAGGAGAACTGCTCCTGGGAGAAGGGCTTCATCAGGTATTCGTCGGGCTCGGCTTCCAGCGCGCTCAGCACCATGGCGCGGGAGCCGTCGCTGCTGACCATGATCACCACGCTCTGGGGCGGAATGAGTTGCTGATCCCGCAGGCTTTCCAGCAACTGGCGGCCGTTCTCGCCCGCCCCCAGCTCATAGTCGAGCAGATAGATGTCGAAGCTCTCTTTCTGGCAGCGGCGGCGCGCCTCGTCGGCGGAGTTGGTGTAGGTGATGCGGTTGATGCCGATGTTGATCAGCATCGCCTTCATCATCATCTGGAAGGAACGCTGTTCGTTGACCAGCAGGATGCGCTTGGGCTTGGGCTGGGGTTTCTTCTCGGGTACGGAGTCCGGTGTCTGCATCTGTCTGGCATCAAGGCGCTACGGGCTGGTGGGAGAAGTGTGCCACCAAAGTCCGCAGGCAGGCAATTGCACATGGGGAGGCCCCCCGGTTTTTCCCGCAGACCTTGGGTGAAAAAAGGGTGTCTTGCCTTTGATCCAGGTCAAGGGAAGGTGAGTTGGCACTGGCAGGCGCTGTCCCGGTTTTTAGACTTGAAGAGCATCAGCATGCGGGAGGCGGCAGAAGGGCAGGGTGCCCGTCTGCTCCCTTGCCCGCTCACAAGGAGGGATCAGATGAGTTTGCTACCAAGTCGCACCAGCCTGTTTGATGATCTGTTCCACGACATGGCCTCCGGCTTCTACATCCGCCCCCTGCACGGGGACCCGTTGCCCAGCCAGATCAAGCTGGATCTGCGGGAGAGCGGGGATGACTACCTGCTGCAGGCGGAATTGCCCGGGGTGGCGAAGGAGGACATCCACGTGGACGTGCACGGCAAGCTGGTGACCCTGAAGGCGGAGATCCGCCAGTTTGACAGCCAGAACAAGGATGAACGGGCCCTGCGCAGCGAGCGCTATTATGGCAGCGTGTCGCGCAGCGTCGAGCTGCCGGTGGAGGTGTCGCCAGAGCAGGTGAGCGCCCGCTTTGACAACGGCATCCTCACCCTGCGCCTGCCCAAGCAGGCGGCCAGCCCCGCGCCCCACCGCATTCCCATCGAATAGGCGGTCAGTGAACGAGGCCCCGCACTGCGGAGCCTCGTCATTCAGGGCTGCTTGCGCACCAGATAGGGAGCAAACTCGGGGGTGTGGCTGGCGGCAAAGCCCGTGGCGGTCTTCTCGATGAGATAGACCGCCAGCTTGTGCTCCCTGGCAAAGGCCATCGCCCGCTCGGGGCCCATCACCATGAGGGCGGTGTCGAGGGCATCGGCCTCCAGGGCCGTGGGGGTGATGACGGTGGCGGAGACCAGCTTGTGGGTCACGGGCTCGCCGGTGGCGGGATCGATGATGTGGGAGTAGCGCTTGCCGTCGAGCTCGTAATAGTTGCGATAGCTGCCGGCGGTGCTCACCGCCATGCCGTTCGGGGTCACCACATCCTCGATGGCGCCCGGTCTGTCCGAGGGCTCGACGATGGCCACCCGCCAGGGATTGCCCTTGTCGTTGTGTCCCTTGCTGCGCACCGCTCCCGCCACCTCGATGAGGTAGTTGTGGACCCCTTTTTGTTCCAGCAGCCCGGCTATCTCGTCGGAGGCCGCCCCCTCGCCCAGGGTGGAGAGATCCAGATAGAGGTCTGGGATGGCCTTGCCGAGCAGGAAGTGATCCCCCTCGGGGGTCAGGGTGAGCTTGTCGATGCCGACCCGCTCCCGCGCCTTGGCGATCTGCTCTGCGCCGGGCCGCCTGACCGGGCGCTTGTCCGGCCCGAATCCCCACAGATTGACCAGGGGGCCCACGGTGACATCGAGAACCCCCCGGGTGAGGTGCCCGGCGTCAATGCCCTGTTGCACAATCTTCGCCATGGTGGCCGGGATGACCTGGGGGGGCTGCCCCGTTCCCTGATTGAAGCGGGAGATGAGGGAGCCCGGATCATAGGTGGAGATCTCCTTGTTCAGGCGTGCCAGCAGCGCCTCCACCTCCTGTTGCAGTGCCCCCTGTCCGCCGGGGAAGGGGTCGCTCAGGGTCACCGCATAATAGGTGCCCATGGTGTTGCCCTGGATGCGGGTCTGGGTCGGGGCCGGCTGGCAGGCGCCAAGCAGCAGGATCAGGGAGAGCAGCAGGGTGCGCGTCAGCGCAGGCGCAAAGGGGAACTTCATCTCTCATTCTCGCGGGAGTCATCGACGGGGGAGCAGCTTAGCCAACGGCTGTGGTGTTGGCGAGTGGCCGTGGGCGGGAAGGCCGCAAATAATTAAGCCGGAGGGGAATTTGATCAACCCGCTTTGGGCCCGGGGTCGGGAGAAAAGAAGTGACCGGGCCCGCAGGCTGGCCCAAAAGCGGTCGTCCTTCGGTGACATTTGAATACAATGAAGATCGATCCTGACAGCATCTTTGCGGGTCGCGCCCACGGGGGCGAGATGCCTGTGCTGTCATCCTTCGTCAATCAAAGGAGAACGTGATGAAAAAGGTGTTAACCCTGCTGCTTCTTGGCTCCCTCGCCACCCCGGTCCTGGCCGACGAGTGCGCACTGGTGATCGAAGGCAATGACGCCATGCAGTTCAACCAGACGGCGATGAGCGTGCCGGCCACCTGCAAGGAGGTGACGGTGACCCTCAATCACACGGGCAAACTGCCGGTGGCCAACATGGGCCACAACTGGGTGCTGGCCAACACCGCCGACTATCAGGCCATCGCCACCGCCGGCATGAGCGCCGGGGTCGATCACGACTACCTGCCCAAGGATGACCCCAGGATCCTGGCCCACACCAAGCTGGTGGGGGGCGGCGAGAGCACCAGCGTTACCTTCAAGACCGACGGCCTGGCGGGCAAGGATCTCACCTTCTTCTGCTCCTTCCCGGGCCACTTCGCCCTGATGAAGGGCAGCTTCAAGGTGGGGTAGTGCCAAGGGTCGTGTCGCCGCCAGCACAAGCAAAAGCCGGGAGGGTCCCGGCTTTTTTGTCTTCGCTTGCGCTGCGTCGCGGTGCTTTCATGATCTGGTCTGGGGTGGCAAGGAGATGACCGGCGTAGAATAGGCCGCAAATGGGCCAGTGGCCCGCCTACGCCCCTTCGGAAAAGAGAGCATGAACGCAGTGAAATGGATGCTTGGCTGTTGCCTTATGCTGCTGTGCGCCATGGCGCTGGCCGCCGAGCCCCCGGTGAAGAAGAGCCGGAGCGGCATCTGCCACCCCAAGGGCGGCACCTACTACAGCCGCACCAGGCACTATACCCCCTATGACACCATGCAGGCCTGCCTCGACAGCGGGGGCCGTGCCCCCCGGCGTTAAACGGCGGCCTGCTTGGGCTGCAGGGTAAAGAAGGCGAGGGTGGTCTTCTTCCCGCACTCGAAGCGGATGCTCTCCTCCCCTTGCACCACCAGGGTCTCTCCCGGTGCGACCTGTTGCCCCTGCACGGTGAGCTGGCCCTCCAGCAGGTGGCAGAGGTAGCACTTGTCCGCCTCCAGGGTGAGGCTGAGGGGGAAGGGCAGGTTCAGCACCCGCACGTTGGCACTGATGCGCGCCGGGTGGTAGATGAGCCCGAGATCCGTCACCTCTTTTTTCAGCAGCTCGCAGCGGGTCTCGTCATCCCCGCTGAAGTGGGCCGCCTCGAAGGTGGCGTAGGGGTGGCCGTTGAGCACGAAACCGGCACCGCTGACGGGCAGCAGGATGCGCTGGTAGCCGGGAAAGCGTGAGAAACTCCCTGCTTCCTTGATGGGGGCCGAGCTCAGCCGATAGTCAAAGTCGAGCTTGTCCAGGGTCGAACCAGGGGGGGAGATCAGGATCTGGGCCGTGGTGCCCTGCCTGTTCTTCCAGGGCATTTTCAACTGGTCGGACTCTTTAATCAGGGTGATCACGATGTCGCCTCGGCGGGAAGGGGAGAGTGGGGCCAGTGATACCATCTCCGGGAGTGGCTCACAAGGCGCCGCCAGCGCAGGCCGCGCTGGTTGGCCACAAATCAGGCAGCGGACCCCCTGACGCTGACCCTAATCGGTCGACTCAAGCCCTTTTTCTATCTTGTCCAGCAGTTGCTGCAATTGCGCTATCTCCGCCGGCGTCAGCAGGGAACACAGCCGTTCGTCGAGCCGTGCAGCCTCCTGCTCCCCCTGGCTGACCCGCTCGCAGGCCAGCGGGGTCAAGGCCAGACAGATGCTGCGTCTGTCAGTGGGATGGGGCCGCTTCTCGATGAGCCCCTGTTTCTCCATCTCCTGCAGCAGGCGCGTCACCTGCGCCTTGTCGCGGCCCGACCGCTGCGCGATGAGCTGCGGCGTGGCGGGATCCAGCGCATGGATCAGTTGCAGCACCTTGTAATGGAGGGGGCTAAGGGCGATCTGCTGTGCCCGAAAATGCTGCGTCATGGCGATTTTGTACTGATCGAGGATCCGGAAGAGGCGGTTTGACAACTTCATGGTTGATAAAGTCAACTTGAAAGGGTTTAATTGATTTTATCAACCATATGGGCAAAAGCCCAGCCCGAGAGGAGATGAAAGATGCCACACACTTATCGTGTACAGGTCCAGGCGCTGGACCGCGAGGTGCCCCCGTTGCAGTTCGACTGCCAGAATCACGACGACATCTTTGCCATCCTGGCGCTCAGCAAGGGGAAGCTGCCCATGTCGGAGCAGGAACATCAGGCGTTTATCGTCGGGTTGAAGCTGTTTGGCGAAGTCATGATGCAGCATCGCAAAGAGGAGCTGTTCAAGGGGTTTCTCCCCCATTTCAAGCAATTCATGGGGCAACTGAAACGCACCGCCAGGGGAGAGGAGGCCGTGGTCGCCCCTTCCGAGTGACCCTGCCCTGACCCAAAGGGCGAGTGGTCCCGCCAGCATGCCTGATGCAAAGGAAACCCCGAGGTTGTGATCCCGGTGCTGTCAAAGCGGCGAGGGCCCGCTACACTGGCAGCTCGTTTCACGGAGGACCCATGACCCACAAGATCATTCTGGATACCGATCCCGGCATCGACGATGCCATGGCCATTCTGTTTGCCGAGGCGCACCCCGCCATTGACCTGCTCGCCATCACCACGGTGTTTGGCAATGCCACCATCGAAAACGGCACCCGCAACGCCCTCTGGCTCAAGCAAAAATATGGCATGAAGGCGGACGTGGCCCGGGGCGCCGCCGCGCCGCTGCTGCGCGAGCCCGTGGGGCCGACGACAGTGGTGCACGGCCCGAGCGGCTTTGGCGACGTCCAGGCGGGGGAGGTGACCCTCATCCCGGATCCCCGCCCGGCCTGGCAATACATCGTCGAGACGGTGAAGGCCCATCCCGGCGAGATCACCCTGGTGACCATCGGGCCCCTCACCAACCTGGCGCTGGCGCTCGAGGCGGCCCCCGAGGTAGCCGCCCTGGTGAAAGAAGTGGTCGTGATGGGCGGCGCCTTTGGCGTCAACGGCCATCGCGGCAACGTGACCCCCTGTGCCGAGGCCAATATCCACGACGATCCCGATGCGGCGGACCGGGTCTTCACCGCCCCCTGGCCCCTGGTGATCATCGGGCTCGACGTCACCCAGCAGAGCATCTTCACCGCCGACTATCTGGATGCCCTGCGGGACGATGCGGGGGAGCCGGGCCGCTTCCTGTGGGATGTCAGCCGCTTCTACCTGCGCTTCTATTCCGAGCGCATCGGCATGGCGGGGTGCCATGTGCACGATCCCTCCGCCATCGCCTATGTGATCGATCCTGCGCTGTTCACCCTGCGCAAGGGGCCGGTGCGGGTCATCACCGAGGGGCCCGCCATCGGCCATACCCTGCAAAAATTTGACGACACCCGCCATCCCCATGACGAGTGGGCCGACTGCCCGGCCCAGCAGGTCGGGATCGCGGTGCGGGATCAGGCCCTGCTCGCCCTCTATCGGGATACCCTGGTGGCCTGGGGCAAGGGGCGCCGATAAGGCCCGGCAGTGAGTGAAAGCGTGATGGCGGCCGGGTCATGGTGAGGCGCCCCCGGTTATACTGGCGAACATCGGGTTGACGGGAGGAAGACGCAATGGCCTGGTTGTCTCTGTTGGTGGCGATAGCCCTGATCGGGTGGTTGATGACGCTGGGGCGCGGCGCCCTGTTCGAGGTCCGGCTCGCGCCGGGCAAGGTGGTGGTGAAGCGGGGCTCGGTGCCGCCGCGCTTTGTGGCCCAGGCGACCCAGATCCTGCACCATGAGCCGGTGCGCGGGCGCATCCTGGGCCTGCGGGACGGCAACGGGGTGAGGCTGGTCTTCTCCCGCTCCATCCCCGAGCCCGTGGCCCAGCGCCTGCGCAACATCTTCCCCTACGGGGATTACCGGGGGCTCTCCCCGAGCCCTGACGGGCGAAAATCACGCTGAGCGGTCGCCGTGGCGACCCTCATTTCCAGACGCCGGGCCCTGTGCCCGGCGTCTGCGTTTTCAGGGTTTCGCCAGGAGGCCCTGTTGCGGTCAGCGCGGCCCTTGCAGGGGCCTGATCGCCTCGACCAGAAAGTCGATGAAGGCGCGGGTCTGGGGTTTGAGGAAGCGGCCGCCACGAAACACCGCGTGGATCTCGTCCTGGCGATCCTCGTAGGGGGAGGCGAGCCACTCTGGCAGCAGCGGCAGCAGGGTGCCCTCGTCGATGCTTTGCTGCACCATCCAGCTCGACAGCAGCAGCACGCCGCACCCCGCGAGGGCGGCGCAGAGCAGGGGCGTGCCCCCGACCGAGGCAAGGTTGCCCTGCACCGCCACCTTCTCGCGCTCCGTGCCCTGCTGGAAGTACCAGTGCTGGCGTTGGCGCCCATGCCCGCGAATGAGGCAGTTGTGGTGGGCCAGCTCGGCGGGATGGGCGGGTTCGCCATGGCGGGCCAGATAGGCGGGGGAGGCGACCAGCAGCGAGCGGTTGGTGAGCAGATGGCGAGTGTGCAGGCTGCTGTCGGCGGGCTTGCCGATGCGCACCGCCACGTCCACGTTCTCGGCATCGAGATCCACCATGCGGTTGTCCAGCGCAACCTCCAGGCGCACCCCGGGGTAGCGGGCGAGGAAGTCGGGCAGGCGGGGAGAGAGCCAGGACGCGCCGAAGCTCTCGAACACCGAGACCCGCAGCGGCCCCTCTGGCGCCACCGAGAGGGGTTGCAGGGATTGCACCAGCTGATCCGCCTCCTCCAGCAGGGGCAGGGAGCGGGCGAGAAAATAGGCGCCCTGCTCGGTCAGCACCAGTTGGCGGGTGCTGCGCTTGAAGAGCGGGATCCCGAGCTGCTGCTCCAGGGCGTCGATGGCACGGGTCACGGAGGAGGGGGCCTGGTTGAGGGCGCGGGCGGCACGGGAGAAACTGCCCGATTCCACCACCTGGGCCAGGATGCGGATGCGATCCAGCATGGATTCACCTTTGCGATAAACGCAAAACTGTTGCAGGTTATGACGATATTCTAATCAACAATGAAAAAGTGAACAATCAGCTCACCGCCCCATCCGGGGTCCATCACAGGAGTCTTGCCATGTCACACCGTATCCAGCTCGCCAACCAGGTGCCTGCCGCCGTCTCGGCCATGATGGGCCTCGAGTCCTACCTCGGGGGCACCGACATTCCCCTGTCGCTCAAGGAGCTCATCAAGTTGCGCGCCTCCATGATCAACGGCTGCGCCTACTGCATCGAGATGCACGCCGACGTGGCGATGAAGCACGGGGAGAGCGCCCAGCGTCTGCTGGCGCTGGCCGCCTGGCAGGAGTCGCCGCTGTTCGACGCCCGGGAGCGGGCGGTGCTGGCCCTGACCGACGAGGTGACCCTGATCGCCGACAAGGGGCTCACGGCGCAGACCTATGAGGCGGCGCTGGCCCAACTGGGGGAAACCCTGCTGGCCCAGTGTCTGATGCAGGTGGTCACCATCAACGCCTGGAACCGGATCGCCGTGGCGACCCGGATGGAACACGATCACTCCTGACACCGGACCTCGAGGGAGGGAGAGAAAACGATTGTCAACGGGCCCGCACAAGGGCCCGTTTTGTTACGAAGTGTGCCTTCTGGCGCCAGGGGTTGCGACCGTTGTCGGGGGGCGGGAAGTTAATCATACATTCGTTTGATTAATTATTTTTTTAATCTTCCCCGAAAAATACCCATCCAGATCAAGGTGTGGAGAAATGACCTGTGAGTCGAAAAGGGGCTGTATGGCTCTTTTTTGATCGCAATGGCGGGTTAAAAACAGACCAGATGGATCTTTTTGGTTAATTGGTGGTCACTTTTGGTGGCACGAGAGATTAACGGAAGATGAATTGCCGCGGTGTAACTTGAATAAATTGGTCATTGTCAAGGGATTAACATCTGATACCGCTTTCCATCACCTTTTGAACATTTTTGGGATTAATTTTTCATGTTGTTCACATGCCGGTCTGATGCAATAAAATGCTGCATTTTTTTATACCAATAAGCCTTCAAAAGATGAGGACATTGCATGAGACTCTTTGATGTGAAGAGGGGCTTGGGCGCTTTGCTGCTGCTCGCGACCGCCAGCTTGCTGAGTGGCTGCGACATGGCACTGATGAGCCCCAAGGGGCAGGTCGGTATGGAGCAGAAGTCACTGATACTCACCGCACTCGGCTTGATGCTGATCGTGGTGGTGCCCGTGATTGTCATGGCGGTGGCGTTCGCCTACAAATACCGGGCGTCCAACACCAGTGCCACCTATGCGCCGGACTGGGCCCACTCCAACAAGATTGAGGCAGTCGTCTGGACTGTACCCGTCATCATCATCGTCATCCTGGCGGTGATCACCTGGAAAACTTCCCACTCCCTCGACCCCTACAAGCCGCTGGAATCGGACGTCAAACCGGTTCAGGTGGATGTCATTTCCCTGGACTGGAAGTGGTTGTTCGTTTATCCGGAGCTGGGCATTGCGTCGGTCAACGAGCTGGCCTTCCCGGTCAACACCCCGGTCAACTTCCGGGTGACCTCCGACACCGTGATGAACTCCTTCTTCATCCCGCAACTGGGCGGCCAGATCTACGCCATGGCCGGCATGCAGACCAAGCTGCACCTGATTGCCAACGAAGCGGGCGAGTACAAGGGCATCTCCGGCGGTTACAGCGGTGCCGGTTTCTCCGGCATGAAGTTCAAGGCCATCGCGACCCAGGACCAAGCCGGTTTCGACGCCTGGGTAGCCAAGGTGAAGGCCTCTTCCAAGGCCCTGAGCACCATGGATGAGTTCAATGCCCTGGCCAAGAAGAGCGAAAACCACCCGGTGGAGTACTTCGCCAGCGCCGATCCCAAGCTGTTCGTCAACATCATCAACAAGTTCATGGGCGGCATGTCCCATGGTGGTCACGCCACCCCGGCTGCGGGCTCTGCGGATCACGAGGGCATGAACCACGAGGCCATGAACCATGACGCCGCCCCGAAAGCGGGTGCCATGGACCACGAAGGGATGAACCATGAGGCCTCGCAAGAGGACGCCATGGAGAACCAGGCCATGAACCATGACGCCCATGCCGGACACATGGCCATGTCGGCCGACAAGAGTGTGAAAGCAGGATCCGAGGAATAATCGATGTTTGGAAAATTGACACTCGAGGCTATTCCGTACCATGAACCCATCATCATGGTCACGATAGCCGGTATCATTCTGGGGGGCCTGGCCATCGCCGGTCTCATCACTTACTACGGCAAGTGGCAATATCTGTGGAAAGAGTGGCTGACCTCGGTCGACCATAAACGCCTCGGTATCATGTATCTCATTCTGGGCATGGTCATGCTGCTGCGTGGCTTTGCCGACGCCGTGCTGATGCGTGGCCAGCAGGTCATCGCCTCCGGGGGTGGCGAAGGCTACCTGAACGCCCATCACTACGACCAGATTTTCACCGCCCACGGCGTCATCATGATCTTCTTCGTGGCCATGCCGCTGGTGATCGGTCTGATGAACATCGTGGTGCCGCTGCAAATCGGTGCCCGTGACGTGGCCTTCCCCTTCCTGAACAACCTGAGCTTCTGGTTCACCGCCGCGGCCGTGGTGCTGATCAACGTCTCCCTCGGGGTCGGTGAATTCGCCCAGACCGGCTGGCTGGCCTATCCGCCCTTGTCGGGGCTGGAGTTCAGTCCCGGGGTCGGGGTCGATTACTGGATATGGAGTCTGCAGATTTCGGGTCTGGGGACCCTGCTGACCGGCGTGAACTTCTTCGCCACCATCATCCGCATGCGTGCCCCTGGCATGACCATGATGCGCCTGCCGGTCTTCACCTGGACCGCCCTGTGTGCCAACATCCTGATCATCGCCTCCTTCCCGATCCTGACCGTCACCATCGCCCTGCTCACCGCAGACCGCTACCTGGGTACCCATTTCTTTACCAATGACATGGGTGGCAACATGATGATGTACATCAACCTGATCTGGGCCTGGGGTCACCCCGAGGTGTACATCCTGGTGCTGCCGGTGTTCGGGATCTTCTCCGAAGTGGTGGCGACCTTCTGTAAGAAGAAGCTGTTCGGTTACACCTCCCTGGTGTGGGCAACCGTGGCGATCACCGTGCTGTCGTTCATCGTCTGGCTGCACCACTTCTTCACCATGGGGTCCGGCGCCAACGTGAATGCCTTCTTCGGCATCACCACCATGATCATCTCCATCCCGACCGGGGTGAAGATCTTCAACTGGCTGTTCACCATGTACCGCGGTCGCATCGAGTTCACCTCGCCCATGCTGTGGACCGTCGGCTTCATCATCACCTTCACCGTGGGTGGCATGACCGGGGTACTGCTCTCCGTGCCTGCCGCCAACTTCGTGCTGCACAACAGCCTGTTCCTCATCGCCCACTTCCACAACGTCATCATCGGCGGCGTGGTGTTCGGCTGCTTCGCCGGTATCACCTACTGGTTCCCGAAAGCGTTCGGCTTCAAGCTGGATGACGTCTGGGGCAAGCGTGCCTTCTGGTGCTGGATCACCGGCTTCTTCGTGGCCTTCATGCCGCTCTACGTGCTGGGCTTCATGGGCATGACCCGTCGTGTCAGCCAGAACATCGATCCCGAGTTCCACGGCTGGCTGGTGGTCGCCGCCTGCGGCGCCGGTCTGATTGCCCTGGGCGTGCTGTGCCAGGTCATCCAGATCGTGGTCAGCATCCGCGACCGCGAGAAGAACCGCGACCTGACCGGCGATCCCTGGGGTGGCCGTACCCTGGAGTGGGCGACGTCCTCTCCGCCGCCGTTCTACAACTTCGCCATCGAGCCGAAGGTCACCGGTCTGGACGCCTTCTGGGAAGCCAAGGCTGACGGCAGCGCTTACAAGAAGCCTGCCCAGTATGCCCCCATCCACATGCCGAAGAACTCCGGTGCCGGTGTCATCATCGCCGCCTTCAGCGTGGTGTTCGGCTTTGCCATGATCTGGCACATCTGGTGGATGGCCATCGCCGGCTTCATCGGCATGATCGCCACCTGGATCATCCACAGCTTCAACGACGATGTGGACTACTACGTACAGGTTGACGAGATCGAGCGCATCGAAGGTCAGCATTTCGACAACATCAACAAGGTGGCTTAATTCCATGGCGACTGACGTACTACATCACTCTCACGGTGCCCATGAGGATGGGCACCACGATGCCGGTGCCACCAAGGTATTCGGTTTCTGGATCTACCTGATGAGTGACTGCATCCTGTTCGCGACCCTGTTCGCGACCTATGCGGTCCTGGTCAACGGCACTGCCGGCGGCCCCACCGGCAAGGACATCTTCGAACTGCCGTTCGTGTTCGCCGAAACCATGCTGCTGCTGCTGAGCTCCATCACCTTCGGGTTCGGCATGCTGGCCATGAACAAGAACAAGGTCGCGGCGGTCAACACCTGGCTGTTCGTCACCTTCCTGCTGGGTGCCGGCTTCATCGCGATGGAAATCTACGAGTTCCATCACCTGATCGTGCACGAGGCGGGCCCGGATCGCAGCGGTTTCCTCTCTGCCTTCTTCACCCTGGTGGGGACCCACGGTATCCACGTGACCAGCGGCCTGGTCTGGATCATCGTGATGATGGTGTCGATCACCAAGAAGGGGCTGACCGAGCGCAACCGCACTCGCCTGATGTGCCTGAGCCTGTTCTGGCACTTCCTCGACGTGGTATGGATCTGCGTCTTCACCGTGGTCTATCTGATGGGGGTCATGTAAATGAGTCATTCCGTTGACAATCACGGCGCCAGCCACGGCAGCGTCAAGTCCTACATGATCGGTTTCGTGCTGTCACTCATCCTGACCGCCGTGCCGTTCTGGATGGTGATGGACGGCTCCGCCTCCCACGCCGTGGTGCTCGGCACCGTGGTGGCCATGGCGGTGGTGCAGATCTTCGTACACCTGGTCTACTTCCTGCACATGAACACCTCCTCCGAGGAGCGCTGGAACCTGGTGGCACTGGTCTTTACCGTGCTCATCATCGCCATCGTGGTCGTGGGTTCCCTGTGGATCATGTACAACCTCAACATCAACATGATGGTTCACTGAGCGGGTTGATGATGATGAAGCAATACCTGCAAGTGACCAAGCCGGGCATCATCTTCGGCAACCTCATCTCGGTTATCGGGGGATTCCTGCTGGCCTCGAAGGGGAGCCTGGATGTGCCCCTGTTCATCCTGACCATGGTGGGGGTGTCACTGGTGGTGGCCTCCGGTTGCGTGTTCAACAACTACATCGACCGGGACATCGACTGCATCATGGAGCGCACCAAGAACCGCGCCCTGGTGCGGGGGCTCATCGCCCCCGGTGTCTCCCTCTGGTATGCGACGGCGCTGGGCGTTGCGGGCATTGCACTGCTCTACTTTGCGGCCAATCCGTTGGCCGCCTTGCTGGCGGTGCTGGGCTTCCTGGTTTATGTGGGGGTCTACAGCCTCTACATGAAGCGCCACTCGGTCTATGGCACCCTGGTCGGCAGCCTCTCCGGCGCCGCGCCGCCGGTCATCGGCTACTGCGCGGTGAGCGGGCAGTTCGACTCGGGGGCCCTGATCCTGCTGGCGATCTTCAGCCTGTGGCAGATGCCGCACTCCTATGCGATCGCCATCTTCCGCTTCAAGGACTACCAGGCTGCCAACATCCCGGTGCTGCCGGTGGTGAAGGGGATCCCGGTGGCCAAGCTCCACATCACCCTCTACATCCTGGCGTTCATGGTGCCGACCCTGATGCTGTTCCTCGGCGGCTACGCCGGGTACAAGTATCTGGTGGTGGCCACCGCGGTGAGCGTCTGGTGGCTGGGGATGGCGCTGTCGGGCTACAAGGCGGCGGTGGACGACTCCCTCTGGGCGCGCAAGCTGTTCATGTTCTCCATCGTCACCATTACTTGCCTGAGCGTGATGATGTCGGTGGACTTCCAGCCGGACGCAGCGCCGGTGCTGGTGAGCATGCTGCCCTGATAGTGTGAACTGCACCCCTGAAATGCATGAAATCCAGAGCCGGGAATCTTCCCGGCTCTGCTATTATGGGCGCCGCCCTGCGAGGGGCATCGCCGATTTTTCGGGGCGGCCGGGCGCCTGTCACCCCTTTCTTTCTCTCTTCTTTTTGACTCATCGAGGCCCTCATGAATGATTTCACCATGACGAGGGGCGAGCGACGCGCGACCTGGGCGCTCGGCTCCGTCTTCTCGCTGCGCATGCTCGGCATGTTTATGGTGCTGCCGGTGCTGACCACCTACGGCATGTCCCTGGCGGGCGCCTCCGAGGCGCTCATCGGGCTTGCCATCGGCATCTACGGCATGACCCAGGCCCTGTTCCAGATCCCCTTCGGCCTGCTCTCCGACAAGGTGGGGCGCAAGCCCCTCATCGTCGGTGGCCTGCTGATGTTTGCCCTTGGCAGCGTCATCGCCGCCCTGAGCGACGCCATCTGGGGGGTCATCGTCGGGCGCGCCCTGCAAGGGAGCGGCGCCATCTCCGCCGCCGTCATGGCGCTCCTGTCGGATCTCACCCGGGAGCAGAACCGCACCAAGGCGATGGCCTTCATCGGGGTGAGCTTTGGCATCACCTTCGCCATCGCCATGGTGACCGGCCCCCTCATCACCCATGCCCTGGGCTTGTCCGGCCTCTTCTGGCTCATCGCCCTGCTGGCCCTGGCCGCCATCGCCATGGTGCTCTGGGTGGTGCCGACCCCGGCGGCCCACCTGCAAAATCGCGAGTCCGCCATGGTGCGAGGCAGCTTTCGTACCGTGCTCACCAACCCTCGCCTGCTCAAACTCAACCTCGGCATCCTCTGCGTCCACACCCTGCTGATGTCGAGCTTCGTGGCCCTGCCGCCCCTGCTGGAACGTGCGGGCCTGCCCCGTGACAGCCAGTGGCAGGCCTATCTGGTCACCATGCTGATCGCCTTCGTGAGCGTGGTGCCCTTCATCATCTATGCCGAGAAGCACCGCCAGATGAAGCGGGTCTTCATCGGGTGCGTGGTGGTGATGCTGGCCGCCGAGCTGGTGCTCTGGCAGAGCGGCCAGCAGCTGTGGGGTCTGCTCGCCGGGTTGCAGCTCTTCTTCATCGGCTTCAACGTGATGGAGGCGCTGCTGCCGTCTCTTATCAGCAAGGAGTCCCCGCCGGGCTACAAGGGCACCGCCATGGGGGTCTACTCCACCAGTCAGTTCCTCGGGGTTGCCATCGGCGGCAGTCTCGGCGGCCTGCTCTACAGCCTGGGGGGCGGCCCCCTGGTGTTTGGCGGTTGCGCCGCCCTGGCCCTCGCCTGGCTCGGGGTGAGCCTCACCATGGCCGAGCCCCCTTATGTGAGCAGCCTGCGCATCGTGCTGCCGGAAGGGGTCGAGGCCACCCCGGCCCTGGAGCAGCGGATCCGCGCCTGCGAGGGGGTAAGCGACGTGCTGCTGGTGCGCGAGGAGCACTCCCTCTACGTGAAGGTGGACAGCAAGCGCCTGACCCGCAGCGATCTGGAGCGGCTGGTCTCGTTGTGATGGCTGGCTGCGCGGGGCGGCGCAGAGCGCGGGCTGATGGGCGGCTGCTATGCTGAGATCCTCACTCACAGGAGGAACCTCTGATGTCATACGTGGACGGATTCGTGCTCGCCGTGCCGACGGCCAACAAGCAGGCCCTGATCGATCATGCGGGGCAGTTTGACCCCATCTTCCTCGAATACGGCGCCACCCGGGTGCTGGAGTGCTGGGGGGACGATGTGCCCCACGGCAAGCAGACCGACTTTTACCGGGCGGTGGCGGCCAGGGAGGATGAAACCGTGGTCTTCTCCTGGGTGGAGTGGCCGAGCAAGGCGGTGCGGGACGACGCCATGGGCAAGATGATGCAGGACCCCAGGATGGACCCCGCCAATCCCCTGCACCAGACCATGCCGTTTGATGGCGCCCGCATGATTTTCGGAGGCTTCAACACCGTGCTGGAGCTCAAGGGCTGAGACCGGCCATCGGGGCTTCACCCTGGTGGCCGGAGCGCAAGGGCCGATAGCAACACCCAGGCCCGTCAGCGAGACCCAGGCCCGTCAGATGATGAAAAAGCCCGCCAGCCGGCGGGCTTTTTGCTGGGCGTTATCTCATGGTCGCTCTCCATGAGGGATGTTCAGCCCGGGCGCCAGAAGGGCTTGTCCCCGAGAATGGTGGCCCTGTGCATCACCCGGCGGGCCGGCAGGTAGTCGGCATTGGCATAGTGCTGGGTCACCCTGTTGTCCCAGATGGCGATGTCGTTCTCCTGCCAGCGCCAGCGCACCTGGAACTCGGGGCGGGTGATGTGCTCGAACAGAAAGCCGAGCAGGGCCTCGCTCTCTTTGGGGGGCAGCCCGGGCAGCCGGGTGGTGAACCCCTCGTTGACGAACAGGGCCTGACGGCCGCTCACCGGGTGGGTGCGGATCACCGGGTGGCGCAGGGGCGGGTGACGGGCCACGGCCGCCTGCCAGCGCTGGCGCGCCTCCTCGCTGTCATCATGGCGATGGGCCGGGAAGGACTTGGTGAAGTCATGCTCGGCTTCCAGCCCTGCCAGCAGGGTTTGCAGGGGCGGGGAGAGGGCCGCCAGCGCCGCGATGCCGCTGGCCCAGAGGGTGTCCCCCCCGGTGGGGGGCAGCTGCTTGGCGGCCAGAATGGCCAGTGCCGGGGGCGTCTCGATAAAGGTCACGTCGGTGTGCCAGTTGTCGTTGTCCGGCGGATTGTCATCGTGGGTATCGAGCACGATGATCTCCTCGGCCTCCTCCGTGTGGGGGTAGACGGGGTGGATGTGCAGATCCCCGAAGCGGTTCGCCAGCGCCCGCTGGGCTCGCGGGGTGATGGGCTGGTTGCGAAAGAACAGCACCTGGTATTTGAGCAGGGCGCGATGGAGCTGCTCGAACTGCTCCTGGCTCAGGGGCTCGGCCAGATTGACGCCGGCGATGACGGCGCCGATGTGGGGGCCGAGGGGGGTAATGGTCAACTTGTCGGTCATGGTCTTGCTCCATGTCTGGGGGCGTGAAGGCCCGATACCAATAGGAAAGGGGGGCGAAGGAAAGAGGTCAGCCTGTGGCTCATTGTCCTTCTCCATGCCAGGGGGTGAGCCTGCGCTGCAGGGCGCGCAGTCCCAGTTCCAGTACGAAGGCGATCAGGGCGATCACCAGGATGCCCGCCAGCACCACGTCGGTGGCGAGAAACTCGCCGGCGGATTGCACCATGAAGCCCACCCCCCGGGTGGCGGCGATAAGCTCGGCCGCCACCAGGGTGGACCAGCCCACCCCGAGCCCGATGCGCAGCCCGGTCAGGATGTCCGGCAGGGCCCCTGGCAGGATCACGTGCCAGAGCACCTGGGACCGGGATGCGCCCAGCGCCTGGGCTGCCCGCACTCGCACCGCATTGGCGCTCTGCACCCCCGCCAGGGTCGCCAGGGCCACGGGCGCGAAGATGGCCAGATAGATGAGCAGCACCTTCGATGTTTCACCGATGCCAAACCAGATCACCATGAGTGGCAGGTAGGCGAGCGGCGGCACCGGGCGGTAGAGCTCGATGAGGGGATCCAGCACGCCGCGCACGGTGGGGGAGAGCCCCATGGCGATGCCCACCGTGATGCCAAAGCACGCCGCGGCAGCGAGCGCCACCAGGATGCGCCCCAGGCTGGCCCCCAGGTGTTGCCACAGGGTGGCATCCATAAAGCCCGTTGGGCCTGCGATGGTGATGAGCTGTGCCAGCACCCGCTGTGGGGGCGGCAGGAACAGGGGATCGACCCAGCCGAAGTGGGCCACCAGCCACCACAGGGCCAGCAGCATGAGCAGGGTGGCGAGGCTCAGGGTCAGACGGCGGGACAGGGGCCAGCCCGCTGCCCGTGCGTGGGTGAGATCCCGTTGCCGGGCGAGGGCGAGAGTCATGCGAAGGCCTCCCGCTCTGCGAACACCCGTTCCAGCACGTATTCACGGCGCTCGATGAAGGCCGGATCGGACTTGATGCTGCGGCAGGGCTCCCCGGCGGCGAAGCGGCGACCGAAATCCAGGGTCAGCCGCTCCGTCACCCGCCCGGGGGAGGGGGAGAGCAGCACCAGATCGGTGGCCATGAAGATGGCCTCCTCGATGTCGTGGGTGATGAGCAGCACCTGACGCCGGTGCTCGTGCCACAGGCGCAGCAGCAGAGTCTGCATCTGCTCCCGGGTGAAGGCGTCCAGGGCGCCGAAGGGCTCGTCCAGCAGGAGCAGGCGGGGTTGGGTGGCCAGGGCCCGGGCGATGCCGACCCGCTGGCGTTGGCCGCCGGAGAGCTGCCAGATGGCGCGATCGCCGGCCCCCTCCAGCCCCACCTGACGCAGCAGTGCTCGGGCCTGTTCGGTGCGTTCGGCACTGGGCACGCCCGCCAGCTGCAGGCCGAGTGCCACGTTGTCTCGCGCGTTGCGCCAGGGCAGCAGCCCCTCGCTCTGGAACACCACGCCGCGCTCGGCGCCGGGGCCGGTGACCGGCTTGCCCTCAAGGCTTATCTGGCCGTGGTGGCAAGGCTCGAAGCCCGCCACCAGGTTGAGGAGGGTCGTCTTGCCGGAGCCCGAGGGCCCCAGCACCACCATCAGCTCCCCCTCGGACAGGGAGAGGTTGATGTTGTCGAGCACCCGCCTGCCAGCGTACTCGGCGGACACATGAGAGAGCTGCAGCATGGTCGTCTCCTTGGATTTACTGGGCCACGGCTTTCACGAAGCGATCGGTCACGAACTGGCGGTAGTCCGAGGCGGCGTTCGCGACCTTGCCCTGGCTCTCGAGGAAGCGGGCGGTGTCGATGATGGTCTGGTTGACGAGGCGCCCGAGCTCGGCGCTCTGGGCCTTCGCATCGAGGTAGGTGTTGCCCTTCACCAGCGCGGGAACGTCCGCCTCGGGAACGCCGCTCAGCTTGGCCAGCTTGGCGAGGTTGTCCGGCTTGGTGAGCCAGCCGTCGGGGTTGGCCAGGTAGTCGCGCTGGGCGGCCAGGGTGCTGTTCACGAAGGCCTGCACCACTTCGGGGTGGGCCTTGGCAAAGTCCTTGCGCACTACCCAGACGTCCAGGGTCGGCGCCCCCCAGTCACCCACCTGGGCGGAGTCGGTCAGCACCTTGCCCTCCTTGGTGAGCTGGTTGAGGGCGGGGGCCCAGACATAGGCGCCGTCGATGTCGCCCCGCTGCCAGGCGGCGATGATGGCCGGTGGTTGCAGGTTGACGATCTGCAGCGTCGCGGGGTCGACGTTCCAGTGCCTGAGGGCCGCCAGCAGGCTGTAGTGGGTGGTGGAGGTATAGGGCACGGCGATGCGCTTGCCCGCGAGATCCTCGGGTTTTGCGAGCCCCTGCTTCACCACCAGGGCCTCGGACTCCCCGAGCTTGGAGGCGAGCAGGAACACCTCGATAGGCAGATTCTGGCTCGCCGCCACCGCCAGGGGGCTGGAGCCGATGTTGCCTATCTGCACGTCGCCGGAGGCGAGCGCCCGTACCACGCTGGCGCCGCTGTCAAACTTGCGCCAATCCACGGTGGCGCCGCTCTCCCTGGCGAAGCTGTTGTCGGCCTGGGCTACCTTGGCAGGTTCGGCGGAGGTCTGGTAGGCCACGGTGACGTCGAGGGCCTGGGCGGACTGGCCGAGCAGCATGGAGGCCGCAAGCCACAGAGAGATGCCTTTTGCTGTCATGATGCACTTCCTTGTTGGGGGTGTTGGAAGCCACATCTTTATCTGAACATCCCCGGGGGCGAAGGAACGAGAAGGGTGCTCTCATGCCGTTTGGTTCTTAGAAAAAGAACGGTAAATCAATGATCTGATTGAGATATGCCAGAAAGTGGATAGCTTGCTCACCCGCCGTCTATCGGGTGGCTGACGCAAGGGGCCAAGGGGCGGCCCCCAGGGGCCGGCAGGTGCGTGCGGGGGTAGGCCAACAGGGAGGGCAGAGGGGGGCAGTGACTGGTAGGGGGAAGGGAGGAAAAGGCCCCGCCAGGGTGGCGGGGCCGGGGGATCAGCGCTCCACCAGCGGGGCCGAGCGGTAGCTCCACAGGCCATAGGTGCGCAGGGCGTCCCGGTAGATGCCAAGCAGCTCCTCCGGGCTCGCCTTGGCCAGGGCCGAGAGGGGCTTGTCCGGGTAGGCGACGCTGTCGATGCGGATGTTCGCCGGGCCGCTCTGCCAGCAGGCGATTTCCAGCAGGGTCTGGCCCCGGCGCACATGGCTCGCCGAGCTCACCAGGGTGGCGAACTCAATCTCGTGGCGGGCGAGGGCATAGCCGCTGTAGAGGGCGTTCTCCACCGTGCTGGTGGCGTAGTTCTCCTCGATGATGCGGGAGCGGTCGATGCCCTTTTTCGCCAGCCAGTCCGCCATCAGCTTGCCCTCGGTCTGGCGGTTCTGGGGCACGCCGCCGGTGAGGATGACGAGGGCCGCCGGATCGGCCTGGGCCAGGGCGCGGGTGGTCTCGAGGCGTCCCAGCAGGATGTCGTGCATGGAGCCATCGGGATTGAGGGCATAGCCCAGGGTGACGATGGCGCGGCGCCCCTTCTTCTCGCCCCGTCCCTGACGCTCCTTGAGGGGGGTGGCGACCACCCTGTCCACGGTGGCGAACAGTCGCTGCAAGTCGGCGGCGCGACCGGCATTGAGCTCGCCGACCCGCTTGAGATAGCCATCGGATTTGGCCTGGTTGCCCTTGAAGCGCTGCCAGGTGGCCAGATAGGTGTTGATGTCCAGATCGTCCGGGGCGGCGGTGAGGGCCTGCTCGAACAGGGCGATGGCCCTGTCCACGTTGCCGTTGTAGATCTGGGCGTTGGCCGCCGAGATGAGCAGATCGGTGCGATAGGGCTCGAGCTGGTGGGCCTCCAGCAGCAGGGTGGTCACCTGCTCCATGTTGCTCGGCATCTTGGCGGTGAAGCCCGCATCGGAGACCCGGGCGGGGGAGTGGAAGATGCGGGCGGCGTCTGCCAGCAGCTGATCCACCACCTGGCGCTTGCTGATGAACTGCTCGTAATTCTGCTCCTTTTGCAGGGAGCGCACCGGGGCGGCCCAGGCATCGGATGAGACAACGAGCGGCAGCGTCAGCAGGCTGGTGAGGGTCAGGGCAATCGCGGTTTTCTTCATCATGGGGCTCTCTCTGGGGTGCGGGGCGCGATGCCGTGGCTCGTCCCCTGAATGCTTTTCCAATAAAAACAGATGCTTGGTTTGCTGCCTACTCTACTCCCTTCCCGATGAAAAAAACGTGAACCGTTCCGGTTATCCCGATGGCCCCCCTCAGCGCAGCCCCAGACGCGCCTGCAGGAAGGCAAGCCAGGCCTCCACCTTGGCGGGCAGGTGGCGGCGCTTGGGATAGACGCACCAGATGCCGTGCTCGGGCAGGGCATGGTCTGGCAGGACGGGCACCAGCCGCCCGATGGCGAGATCCCGCGCCACGATGAAGTCCGGCATGTTGCCGATGCCAAGCCCCGCCAGCAGCGCGGTGTGGATGGCATCGCTGTTGTTGACCTCGAAATTGCCCCTGGGGGTGATGGCCACCTCTCCTTCGGGCCCGTGCAGCCGCCACTGGGTGCCGCCGCGAAACAGGGAGTAGAAGAGGCAGTTGTGGCGCTCGAGATCCGCCGGGCTGCGGGGCGTGCCGGCCTGCGCCAGGTAGGCGGGGGCGGCGCACAGGGTGCTGAGACAGAGGGCGAGGCGGCGGGCGACCAGGCTCGAATCCTCCAGCTCGCCGATGCGCACCGCCACGTCGAACCCCTCGGCCACCAGATCCTGCCGGGCGTCGCTCATCTCCAGCTGCAACTGCACCTCGGGGTGGAGGGCGAGAAACTCGGGGACAAGGGGGGCGATGTGGCGCCGGCCATAGACCATGGGCACCGTCACCCGCAGCAGGCCGCGGGGGGCCGATTGCAGGGCGCCGATGGCATCTTCCCCGTCGCTGGCCAGGCGCACTGCATGGCGCACCGTCTCGAAGTAGCGCTCCCCCGCCTCGGTGAGGGTGAGGGAACGGGTGGTGCGATAGAGGAGCTGGCAGCCGAGGGCCTGCTCGAGCTGGCTCACCTTCTTGCTCAGCACCGACTTGCTGAGGCCGAGCTGACGGGCGGCGCCGGAGAAGGTGCCCGACTCCACCACGGCGACGAAGGCGGGGAGCAGGGCGAAGGCTTCCTGGTTCATGTTGTTCTCGATATGGAAACAATGTTGTTCCAGGAGGGTAGATTATCCCCAAATCAAAAACAATTTACCCTGCTCGTCAGTTCAACCAAGGAGCAACCCCATGATCCCCCCGCTTGTTGACCGCGGCCCCGGCCGCCCCGCCCTCGGCCAGACACTTGGCCAGACCCTGGGTGCCCTGGCCGCCTTCGCCGCCGGCCTGCTGCTGGCGCTGATGATCGCCCAGAACGGCGCCCTGTCCCGCGCCACCGACCCCTGGCTCGCAAGTTGGCTGGCCCACGGGGTCGGCAGCCTGGTGGCCGGGCTCCTGTGGTGGCTCTCCCCAAGGCCCCCGACGCCGGAGGCGGCCCCGCCCTGGGCCTGGCTCGGCGGTCTGCCGGGGGCGCTCACCGTGGTGCTGGCGGCCCTGTGCCTCAACTCGCCCCTCGGCATGGCGGGCACCCTGGCCCTGCTGCTGCTCGGCCAACTGCTGTTTGGTGCCCTGTGCGATGGCCTCGGCTGGCTCGGACTGGCTCGCCGCCGCCCCTCGGGAAAAGACGCGCTCGCCGCCCTGCTGGTGATGGCCGGCGCCCTGCTTATCGTGCTGCATTAGGAGAGACACCATGACCCTCTTGATCCTGCTGGGACTGCTGAACGGCGTGGCGGTGAGCCTGTCGCGCACCCTCAATGGCCGCCTCGCCAGCGCCCGGGGCGCCATGACGGCGTCCCTTGCCAACCACCTGCTCGGCTTCGGGCTGCTCGGCGCCCTGCTCATCCTCAAGGGGGCGTCCTGGGAGCGGCTCGCCGGGCTCGATCCCTGGCTGCTGCTCGGCGGCGTGCTGGGGGCGCTGTTCGTCGCCATCAGCAGTTGGGCCATCGGCCGGATCGGCGCCCTGGCCTGCGCCCTGCTCATCGTCACGGGCCAGCTGGCGGGGGGCGCCCTGCTCGATGCCCTGGCCGGACGGCTGGCCGCGAGCGATCTGCTCGGCATCCTGCTGGTGCTGGCGGGGGCTGCGCTGCAACGCTGGCAGGGCGGCAAGTCGCGCTCCCGAGGGTGAGTGATGCGGTGATGGCCTGGGTAAACCGGCAGGGATGACAAGAGTGTCGCCCTGCCTGGATGCCAAAGGTGGCTCGCCAGCCGGATCAGGGCCCAGATGAAAAGGAAAAGGCGAAAGAAAGGGAGGGAAAGGAAGAAACAGGAAGGCAACAGAGAGCAAAGAAAGAGAGGCTGCCTGTAACCCTGGGCCAGCCCAAAAGCAGAACACCGGCGCAAGGCCGGTGTTCTGAACAGCATGGCGGCGGGCCCGGCGGGGCGCGCGGTCAGGGCCGCTTAGGCGTAGAAAGCCTCGACGGTGCCCTTGACGGTGATCAGCATGGGGTTGCCGTAGCGATCCTTGGCCTTGGGGGAGGGGATCTTCACCCAACCTTCGCTGATGCAGTACTCCTCGACATTGGTGCGCTCCTTGCCGTTTACGCGAATGCCGATCTCGTGCTCGAAACACTCTGCCACATGGTGCGGGCTGCGCGGGTTGGCCGCCAGACGGTCGGGCAGTGCAGGTTTGTTGTCGCTCATTTTATAGACCTGAGTGTGATAAAAAGTGGGTCATTGTAGGCAATGCCCGCCATGGGCTCAAGGCCGGGCTGCATCCCATGGGGGTGGACAAGGTCTGGCTACAGTTGCTGCCCTGGCAGCGGCTATAACCGGCTCAGAAAGACGGTGGTTGCCATGTTTTTACTGATTTTCAGGTAGCTTCGGTACCAAAGCCAATATCAAGGTTGTAAAAGGACCTAAGAATAATGAAATGAAGAACCAGGCTAAACCGCTACGATTCTTCCCTTGGGCGAGGACAGCATTGATTAACATCAATGTTCCCCACCCAACAGAAAACTGTTTGCTTACCTCAATATATTCAGAGCTCACAAGAATTCCCTTTTCATTTTATGTGATGACATTTGATTATAGAGCAAGTTCGGAAGCCACATTTTTGTGGGCAGGCCATGCGACCAAACCTTAAGAAATAACAGTATTTATATATCTACACAATGTCTTCTGACTTTACATGCATGGTGCCAATAAGAACTATTGCATTGCAAACATTGCCTTTGCTACTGATGACATCACGACTGGACTCAAATATTGCATAGAAGGCACAGTTGTATGACCTTATCAACGCCCTAAGTGACAGCATATCTTGTGAACCATCATAATTTTTTCGCCAATATGGAGCGATAAAGGAAAGTCCTATGCCGAGGTGATAGGCGCTGGGGCCTAGGCTATGTTCTATATCATTCTTTGCCTTTCCCACCACCGAGTTTATTTTTTCATCTAGATCTGATTTAGCTCGTTCACCAAAATACAGCCATTCCATCTTTGCTTCAGCAATAGCGATATTAGCTTGCTTTGAAAAATACAGATCAACACGGCCGTTAACCGTGTTATCTATGTTACCTTTTTGGCTGGAGTACTCTTCCAAGGCAATTCCGCCACTTCTCCAAACAGCTCCTGAAAAGGCGCTTACATTAGCCTGTTCATTATACCAGTAGAGACAGTCATTATACTGCTTCTGTTCAGTGAATTCTTTGTGGAGTAGTCCCCATTGTTCTATTATAGGAGCAATCCAAGCAATCTGTTGATTGTGGATTCTCATCTCAAATTGATTTGTATTCATTACTTTTCCTTGTATGTACAAATTCTCACAAAGCCTTGGGTATACGCTGCCTTCGCTTGGATTTACCGTTTTTTATATATGTAGTCTTTTTATCCAGATACCCTTCAAGGTATCTAGAGAATGATTTTGTACAGTTTGTCGTAGTAAAAATCATCAAAGTCAGCAACCGTTTTTAGGGTAAACGGTGCTGGCAGGGTGAATCGTTTCCAGGTTTCTTTGAAGATTTCGTCACCATCTTCTTGCGCATCCTGATTGATGTTCTCCTTTATTAATATTTTCTTGGTCGAGAAGTTGATGCTCGTCACCCGCTCGACGAGGGGGCCGCGGTTTTCACTCATGTCGTAGCCAATCAATTCGAAACCGGCGTTCTGATATCTGAATTTGTAAGACCAGTAACCATAACGTCCATGGCCATAGTGGATCTGCAAGATCCCTTTTTCTACGGAGACCCAAAGCTCAGGGGCAAAATAGACACCACCATCTTCATTCTCCGAGGAGAAACAGCTTGGATTATCGAGCGCCAGCTCATAGTGATCCCCCTTATTGAACGCAATGATAAGACCTCTCCGATTACGATCAAGCTCACCACGGTATTCGTCAACAATGACATTGCGCTTGTCAGTGCCTTTGATGACGATGACCATATCACTCTGGCCATCCTTGTTTAAATCCCCCTCGATTTTCTCAAAGACAACATATCCCTTGGGAATAAAATCGAGCGGATCTTTGGCTTTCAGAGGGGCGCCTTCGGCTAAAACTTGTGCTTGCAACAGCATTAAAAGCAGGAATAACCCTTTTTTCATCACAATTCCGTTTTCGTATGACTCTATAAATGGTGAATGATGCGTAAGATGGATACCCATGGCAAGCGTTTTGAGCCACGAATGGAGACGAGCCTGCCTGTCCATAGGAATACTCCCAGCATTCCGCCACCGCTCTGGTCTCTCTGCTCTCCCACAGCCTGCTCGACTCGTTTACCACCGGCGGCAAGGGGGTTGGCTGGCTCTGGCCGTGGCGTGACGAGCGCTGCTTCGCCCCCTGGCAGCTGATCCGGGTCGCTCCCTTCAAGCTGGAGGCCTATCTCACCGCCCGGGGTGAAGCGGTGATCCTCTCCGAGCTCTATTGGGTCTGGCTGCCGGGGGTTGTATTGATGCTGGTGTTGATGGGGTGGCGGGGGTGGGGCAGG